>JBOFLS010000227.1:0-35729 GCA_051657985.1 Sphingorhabdus sp.
AAGGATGTTTTTGAAGGCATTGAAAACCTGCGAGGATCGGACCTCGACGACATTCTTGAAGGCGACGAGTTTGAAAACGAACTCATCGGCGGTAAAGGCAACGACCAGCTACGCGGCGCTGGCGGGGACGATTTCTACATTTTCGGTCGTGGCGACGGCAATGACACCATCAGCGACCAGCTGGTGGGTGCCGAGACCGTCATTGTGGCGCAGGACAGCAACAATCCGGGCGGACCGGCGCTGGTTGCCAATTTGCAGCCGCCTTATGTCTCGAGCGTTCAGTTGGCCGACCAGTCGGTACAGAACGGCATCACCTCGCACGAATTTGAACATATCGTTACCAACACCGAGACTGGCGAGATTATATACCGCATGCAGTTCTCGCGCGGTATTGGCACCGGCGAATTCGACCGCGGCTATGAAGGTTTGCTGTTCACGCCAACCACGCTTGATCCCGCAGGCTGGGTAAGGAATGACGACAACACCGACCGTTTTGTTGTCGGTGGATCGAAAGTGCATTTCGTCTCCAGCTACGCCGGTGCGGGTAGCGATACGATCTTGTTCGAAGACTATACCGGCAATGCCGGGGTGACCGGTGACGCTACGATTGCGCTCTCCGACCTGACTTTCGCTTTTGACAGCGTCGCTGGCCAGACCAACGATCTGATCATCACCCTCAATAACACCGGCGGCAGCGTCAGGCTTAAGAACTTCAAAACCCCATCGGGGCTTGATATAGCGCAGGCTATTGAAACGCTGCAATTTTCCGACGGAAGCTCGGTTAACCTTGCCGGACTTAAATTCAATCCCTCAACAGGTGCGCTGCTCGTTGCTTCGACCGACACGCAAGCTGCGCCCGTCGACGACTTCATCGTCACCAACGCGACGACGGCGGCAACCGGCAATTTCGGCAACGACACGCTTGTCGGCAGCGCTGCCAACAACAATCTCCAGGGCGGAGATGGCGATGACTGGCTGGTTGGCGGACTTGGCGCTGATACGCTTGTCGGCGGCGTGGGTATCGACACCGTCAGCTATGCGGGTTCGGACGGCACGGGCGGCGTCAATATCAACCTGGCGATCACGACGGCGCAAACAACGATCACAGGAAGCGAATCGAGTGGCGACCTGATCTCGGGTGTCGAGAGAGCCGTTGGATCGCAATATGGCGACACCTTGACTGGCAATACCGAGGCAAACATTCTGCGCGGTTTGCGTGGCAATGATACAATTAGCGGAGGCAGCGGCACGGGCAACCTTAAAGGCCTGGGCAATGATGTGCTGATCGGCGACGACGGCAATGACACGCTGACCGGAGGTGTCCATGAAGACAATCTGGATGGCGGCGCAGGCAACGACATCCTGGAGGGCGGCGGCGACCGCGACGTGCTCGCCGGCGGCGATGGTGACGACATCCTGCGCGGCGACACCACAACCTCGAACGCGACGACTGAATCCACCTCTGATGAGGTTGGCGGCAATTTGCTGATCAATGAGAGTTTCGAAGCCGCAATCGATGGCACCGCGACAGCGGGCTGGGCGTCATCGACAACGCGGCCGGCGCAGACGCTGACGACTGGAATTACCGGCCTTGTCGGCGCAAATGCCGTGCATCTGGACGATGGCGCCGGAAACATCATGGTCACGCAGGAAATAAAGAATCTCAGCGCCGGCGAGAGCCTGAGCCTGCAATTCCTGCTTGCCGGTAAGGTCGCGGGCGCAACAAGCACCGTGGAAGTGCTTTGGAACGGTGAGGTCATCGGCACCTACAACAACCCGACGACCGCGTTGACCAACCAGACGATCAACATTGCGACCGCAAAGGTGAAGGACGGCACTAATACGCTCTCGTTCCGGGGCATCGGCACGGTCGATGGCTCCGGCGGCGCGATCGACAATGTCCGACTCACCCGGATCAGCGGCGGCGCTGACCAGCTGATTGGCGGCGCTGGCCGCGACAGGCTGCTGGGCGGCGGCGGCAATGACGTTTTGCTGGGCGGCGATGGCGACGATTCAGGCGCGAATATCAGCGCCGGCGTAACGACGCAGGCATTCGCACCAGGGCTCTTTGGCGGGGCGGGCAACGATATCCTCGATGGCGGCACGGGTAATGATACGCTGGATGGCGGCACCGGTAACGACAGCTATGTCTTCGCTGCCGGATCGGGCAACGATACCGTCACGATTGCCGGTGGCCAGGACGATCTGGTCTATCGGGATATCAACTCCAACCAGCTGTGGCTGCGCCAGGTTGGCAGCGACCTGGAAATCACGGCACTGGGTCTTGGTTCGACGGTGCTGGTGAAGAATTGGTTTACCTCTGCACTCAACGAACCGAATAAGGCGCGGCGGATCGTCGCTGCCGACAAGACATTGGCGCGGGCCGACGTCCAGGCGCTTGTGACCGCCATGAACGCGGTCAGCACAACAGTGCCCAACGCCTGGCCGACAACGCCGACCCAGGCCTTTACCGATGCAATGGCGGCGACGTGGCAGGACTCAGAAAGCTATGTCGATCGGGCAATCATCACCGGCACTACCGGGGATAACAACGGAACTACGGCACTAACCTCCGATCCTGTCCTGATCGGTGCCGCGCGTTATGAAGGCCTTGCGGGTACCGATACGCTCAACGCAACGCGGCTCAACAGCGACGGCACCGAACAGGTGCTCGACGATGTTCTGGTCGGCGGAGCCGGTGCCGATACGATGATCGGCGGGGCGGGCAATGACACCTTCCTGTTCGACGCGGACGCTTCTTTCGATACCATTCATGGCGGGCAGGGCGTCGGGGACGCTGTTGGCACGCTCGGTACCGACCGGCTGCTGGCAACGGTCAACAATGCCCGCATAAACATCACCGCGATGAGCGGAATCGAGGAAATTTCCTCGGGCGGCTTTACCGGCGTTCAGATTTACGCTGCATCGGGATCGACGCTGAACCTGTCAAATGTGACCCTGTCTGGGGTCACGCAGATCAATGGCGCCGCCGGCAACGAAACGATTACCGGCAGTGCAGGTAACGACACGCTGATCGGGCTGGGTGGCAATGATGTGCTGAACGGTGGCGATGGCGATGACATTGTCCGTGGCGGCGTTGGTACCAACACGCTCGACGGCGGCGCGGGCATAGATACGCTGGACCTGTCTGATCTGACAACGGCGATGACCGTTACGTTGACCACCACGGGGACCAGTTCCTTCACAACCGGCGCGACAAGCACGCTGACCACCAACACCTTCGGCAATTTCGAGAATCTGATCGGTGGCACGCAGGCCGATGTCATAACTGGCACCAGCGGCGCAAACCGCCTGGAAGGGCGCGCGGGTAACGATAATATCACCGCGGGCGATGGCGACGATCTGCTGATCGGTGGCGCAGGTGCCGATATCCTGAAAGGCGGCGTTGGCAACGACACCGCAAGCTATGAAAGCCAGGCTGCCGCCTCGACAACGACAAGCACGGTCGACGGCGTAACGATCAATGGCGTGGTTCTCAACCTCGCCACCATGACGTCTGCGAACGGCACAACGGCGCCGACGCCCAAAGGTCTTCAGGGCGATGCCGCGAACGACTGGTTCTACCAGATCGAAAATCTGCGCGGATCGAATTTCGCGGACGCGTTGACTGGCGATGCCAATGCCAACATCCTCACCGGACTAGCCGGGAACGACGTGCTCGACGGTGCGGGCGGCACCGACACCGTCGTCTATTCTGGAAAATTTGCCGATTACCAAGTCACCTTCGGCGCGACCACGATCATTCAGGATCTGAACATTACGGACGGGCTGAATGAAGGTACCGACCGGCTGAAGAATGTCGAAACGCTGAAATTCGCCGACGTAACGGTCAGTTTGGGCGTTGCTTCAAACACCGCGCCGTTGATCGGCGCGAGCCCGATCAACGACCAGACATGGGTCGACGGAACCAGCTCAACCTTCACGATTCCGGCGGGCGTATTTTACGACATCGACCTGACCGACAGCATGACTTACAGCGCCACGCTGGAAGACGGCAGCGCATTGCCCGGCTGGCTCGGTTTCGTCCCGTCTTCCGGCGCATTCAGCGCCACGCCTACTCTGGCGCTGGCCGGAACAACCATCAGGATCAAGATCACGGCGACCGAAGTCGCGCCGAGCGGGCAGACGGGCGCCACATCCGAGGCAAGATATTTCAACCTGACCATCACCGATGCTGCCGCCGCGGCAACCTATGCATTTGCGGGCGTTGCGCTGAACGGTTCTGATCGCCGCGACAATATGATCGGATCGACCGGAAACGATATCTTCTTGGGTTCGATACGCGCCGACCGGATCGACGGCCTTTCCAGCACGCCTCCGGGCGGCGACATGGTCGATTATTCCCTTTCGGATGCAGCGGTAACCATCGATCTGGCGACCGGTACCGGCGCAGGAGGTCATGCCGAAGGCGACCTGCTGATCTCGATCGAGGAGATCAAGGGTTCTGCGTTTGACGACAGCATTACCGGCACGAGCGGCGCAGACAAACTATATGGCAATGCCGGAGCCGACACGATTTCGGCTGGCGCAGGCGACGACCTGGTCAAGGGCGATGCTGGGGCCGACACGCTTTCTGGCGGCAGCGGCAATGACACGATATTTGGTCATGCCCTGGCAGATGGCAGCCTCGAAGACATTGTCGATGGCGGCGCAGGTGCCGACTGGCTGCGTCTCGATGACAGCGCCAATGGCGCAATTGTCGATATATCTGCCTCCAGCAGCAATCCGCTGTTGATCGAGCATGTCAACGGATCGAATTTCAACGATACGATCATCGGCAACGAATATGCCAACATCCTGTCCGGCGGCCTCGGAAACGATATGCTGCGCGGTGGCTATGGCGCAGATACGCTGCACGGCGATGGCGCCGACGATATTGTCGAAGGCGGAGAGGGCAATGACAGCGTCTATGGCGACGATGGCGATGACCGGCTGATCGGCGGGAGCGGGGCAGACACGCTGTATGGCGGTTCCGGCAACGATACGGTCGACTATCGCACCTCCTCGGCTGGCGTAACCATCGATCTTGCGGCCAACACGGGCAGCGGCGGCGATGCGACGGGAGACGTTTTTGCAGTCGGTTCGATCGAGAATATCGACGGTTCCGACTTTGCCGACACCCTGACCGGTAATGGCTCAGCCAATATGCTGAAAGGCTTTGGCGGCGACGACATTTTCGTCGGCGGCGCAGGCAATGACAGCTTTGATGGCGGCGCTGGCACTGATCGCATTATCTATGCGGGCAATCGCTCCGCCTACACAATCGATTTTGCCAACAAGACGATCACGCACAGCGGCAGCGACGGCGTCGACAGTTTTGCCAATGTCGAATTCATCCAGTTTGCCGACCAGACGCTGAACGTCCAGAACCAAGCACCAACGGTTTCGGCTGGGCTTTCAAGCCAGTCCACGCAGGACAATGCCGTGTTCAGCTACGTCATACCGACCAACGCGTTTAACGATCTGGATGGAAACCAGACCGATCCTTACAAGGGCCTGAGCTTTACTGCTGCGCTTGTTGGCGGCGGTGCGCTGCCTGCCTGGCTGGTCTTCAATCCGGCAACGAAGACATTCTCCTATTCCGGGGCTGGTGCTGCGATAGGCAGCACGACCAATGTCCGCGTAACCGCCTCGGATGGGCAATCGAGCGTTGCCGCGGATTTCTCGATAACCTTCACTGAAGGGCCAGGGGCGACCATTACTGGCACTGCCAATGGCGAAACGATCAACGGAACGTTCCGCGCAGAAGCGATCAATGCGCTGGACGGCGATGATATAATCTTGGGTTCGACCGGCGCCGATGCGATCGATGGTGGCAACGGTATCGACATAATGAGCTACGCGGCATCGGCATCCGGTGTAACGATCAGCCTCGCAGGCTCGGCGGGAAGCGGCGGAGATGCCGCCGGCGATACGCTGAACAACGTCGAAGACATAATTGGCACGGCTTTTGCGGACAATCTGACGGGTAATGTCGGCAACAACATCATCGATTCCGGTTATGGCGATGACGTTATTTCGGGCGGCACAGGCCATGACACAATAGCAGGCAATGCCGGGGCAGATATCCTGCGCGGAGAGGATGGCGACGACAACCTGCTTGGCGGTTCTGGCGCCGACGTGATCGACGGCGGCGCAGGCACCGACTATGCCAATTATTATTATTCCTCAATGCGGGCTGGCAGCGATCTGGTCACTGCAGGCGTAACGGCTGATCTGGGCAATTCCGCCCTGAACACCGGTTTTGCGGCGGGCGATAGCTATATTGCCATTGAGAATCTCTATGGCACGCCCTTCGACGACATATTGCGCGGAGATGCTGGCGCGAATCTGATCCAGGGCGATGCTGGCGCGGACAGCATCTGGGGTCGGGGAGGCGGTGACGCGCTCTATGGCAACGACGGTGACGACTCGCTCTTGGGCGAGGCTGGCAGCGATGCGCTCTACGGCGGCGACGGCAACGACTTCCTCTATGGTGGCAGTGGTGGCGACTGGCTTGATGGTGGCGCCGGCAGCGACTGGCTGAGCTACCGCTTCACCGACGGTGGGGCCGAAGCCTATGCAGGCGTCAATGTCGATCTCGGCACGGGCGCGGCTAGCGGCGGCGATGCCGCTGGCGATACGATTATACTTGGCAGCTTCGAAGGGCTGGAAGGCACCTGGGGCGACGATATACTCCGTGGCGGCGCGGCGGGTGAGAGCTTCCAGGGCAATGGCGGCGCTGACTCCATTTATGGCAATGGCGGCAATGACGCCCTTTATGGCTGGACTGGCAATGATTATCTGGATGGCGGTGACGGCGGTGACGGCATCTACGGCGGCGACGGCGCCGATACGCTGATTGGTGGTGCAGGCGGAGACATCCTGCAGGGCGAGCTGGGCAATGACTCGATCTTTGGCGGCCTTGATGCCGACAATATCGATGGCGGCGATGGCGACGACATCATCCATGGTGAAGGCGGCGCGGATACTGTTTCCGGTGGCGCTGGCAACGATATCATCCATGCGCTGGTTGTCGGTGAAGATACCGTCGATGGCGGCACGGGTGTCGATATAGTAAGCTTCGCTGCAGCCGCCGGCGCACTGACGATCGATCTGAACAACGCTGCGCACAAGCTGACCAACATCGAAAATGTCACCAGCGGATCGGGCAACGATAGCCTCACGGGATCGGCGGCTGACAACCGTTTCGAGGGCGGTGCGGGCAACGACTATCTCGATAGCGGCGCTGGCAATGATACGCTTCTCGGCGGCGATGGCGATGACTCGCTGATTGGCGGAGCAGGTGCCGACAATTTCAGCGGCGGTGCAGGCTTCGATACGGTCAACTATGCCAATGCAGCCGCAGGCGCGAATTTCAACTCGACCGCAAATATCGGCGGGGTCATCGTGGGGTCTACGGTGGTTGCAAATGCCGAGACCCGCATCCTGAATGGCGTGTTCGTCCATCTGGGCAACACCGCCCCGGCGGATGGCATCCGTGCCAAGAATTCGGATGCGGCGGGCGATACTTTTATCTCGCCGATCGACATCGAACGGATCAAGGGTTCGGATCATTATGACGAGCTGCATGGCAGCGATGGCGACAGTGTCGTAATTGGCGGCGTTGCGGCGAATCCGGGCGCCAATCCCGGCAAGGGCGATGTCATCTATGGCGGCGATGGCAATGACACGCTTTATGGCGATACCACCACGGTCGATTCGACTGTAGGCGACGATGACATCATCTATGGCCAGGGCGGACAGGACACCATCTATGGTGGCGGCGGCAATGACCGACTGTTCGGCGAGGGCGCTTCGGACACGCTCTATGGCGGATCTGGCGATGATATTCTCGACGCTGGCGACGCTGGGGACATGCTGTACGGTGATGCCGGTAACGACATCATGATTGGCGGGCTGGGCGATGACCAATATTGGCTCACGCGCACCAGTGGCGCTGATACCATCTACAACTATTCATCGACCACGACCTTTGATGACGTTGTTCAGTATTCGGCAGACATCACCAAGGCCGACCTGTGGTTTACAAAGGTTGGCGGGACCAAGGACCTGAAGGTCAAGGTACTGGGGACCGGCTCGCAGGTGATCGTCAAGGACTGGTTCTTCAACACCAGCGCAACGGATTTCACCAATGCCGGGCCGCAATATGTGCTGCGGATGTTCATAGCGGGACAAAGCACCGCGACCACGGTGGACAGCCTGTCGCAGCTGCTGAATGTGATGAAGGATATTCCCGAACCCCCAGCCAGCATAGCCTCGCTGACGGCCCCACAACAGGCCGCGATCAACAATGCCTGGATTTTGAACACGCCGCCGACGATCGTTACAGTTGCCGGCAATGCGACGACACTGAACGAAGATGGCACTGTCGATCTCTTCTTCGATGTTGCCGATAGCGGCCAGACGCCGCTTGCATCGATCGGCATGCAGTCCAGCCAATCGGGTAGCGTGCAGGTGCTTTCAATTTCGACCGTTGCTGGCAATGAAGGCCGTCGCAAGGTAACGATCGGCGGCATTAGCAATGCCAGCGGTGCGGGTGCAGTCACGCTGACAGCGACCGACAGCGTTTTCAATTCGACACCGCTGGTGGTGAATTTGACCGTGAATGCCGTCGCCGATGGCCTGACGATCAACCCGATGGCAAGCGTCGGTGGCAATCCCGGCTGGGCGATCAACTTGCCCTCGGTTGTTGTGAACCTGAACGACAATGATGGGTCGGAAGTGCGCGATTACATCATGATCGAAGCCATTTCGGTCGGGGCTACCCTGACCGACGGCACAAACAGCTTCACGGCGGCGGCGGGCTCTACCTCTGTCGATGTGAAGAACTGGGCGCTCGGCTCGCTACGGATCACCCCGGTGGCGGGTGTATATGCGGACTTCACGCTGACCGTGCGCAGCCGTTCGCGCGAGACCAGCAACAATGCGGTTTCGGCCGATGCCACCATCACCATCTTTGTCGACGTCAACAGCCCGCCGACCGCGATCGGCTTCTCGCCTGTTGCCTTCAGCGAAAACGTTGTCGGCATCGCCTCTGGCGGCACATTGGTCGGCACGCTTTCCGCAACCGACGCGGAAGGCGGGGCGTATAGCTACAGCATCGTCGGCGGCGCGCAGGCGGCGAAATTCCGCATCGAAGGCAGCAATGTCTATCTCGCCAACGGCCAGTCGCTCGATTTTGAAGCGGACATTGCCTATGTCGACATCCGCGTTTCGGATAGTGGCGGGTTGACCTACACCCGCACGGGCATTGGCATCCAGCCTAGCAATGTCAACGAGGCACCGACAACCCCGACCACCAGCAATGCGAACGTCACCGTCAACGAAAATGGTGGCGTGCTGGATACCGGAGTGCGCTTCTCGGCATCCGATCCGGACGGCGATGCAGTGTCTTTCCGCTTCACCGACAGCGGCGCCGCAGTCAGCGCAAACGGCCTGTTCGAAATCCGCAATGGCAACCAGCTATGGTCGGTCGCACCGCTCAATTATGAAGCGGTTTCCAGCTATGCGATGGGCGTGCAGGCATTTGCCAATGGCCAAGCCTCTGGTAGCGCCGTGGTGCAAACGGTAACGGTCGGCAATGTCAACGAAGCCCCCGGCACGCCGGTCCTGTCCAACGCCAATATCGCGATCAACGAGAATGCGACCAACTATGATACAGGCGTGCGGATCACCGGTGGGCTCGATCCCGAAGGCGCGTCGATAACCTATCTCTTCGGTGCCACAGGCACGCAGGTCAATGGCCCCTTCTCCATTCTCAACGGCAACCAGCTTTGGGTGACAGGGGCAATCGACTATGAATCGGTCTCGAGCTACGGCTTCTCGATCTACAGCCATGACGGTGCAAATTGGGGCAGCGGCTATGCCTATCAGACGGTCAGCGTAAACAACGTCAACGAAACGCCGACCAATACGACTGCGGGCAGCAACACGCTGAACGAAAACCTGCCAGCCGGCACCGTTGTGGCCAACCTTTCGGCGACCGATCCGGAAAACCAGTCGATCAGCTGGTCGTTGATCGGCGCTCCGGGCTTCATCGGCGTAGTGGGCAACCAGCTGCAACTGACAAGTGCTGGCCTGAACTATGAAGCGGCAAGCAGCCACAGCTTCACCATCCGGGCCACCGACACCGGCGGGCTGTATCACGACAAAGCCTTCACGCTTTATGTCGGCAATGTAAACGAAGCGCCGTACAATATCCGCGACGTTGATGGCGCGCATGGCGGGGCGGTCAGTGAAAATGCCGGCGGCTATACCGGCATTCAGGTGCAGGCCGACGATCCGGAAGGTTCGGGAACGCTGACCTATGCGATCACCAGCGGCAATACCAGCGGCTGGTTCTCGATCAACGCGACCACCGGGCAAATCTATGCCTCAAATGCGATCGACCGCGAGAACACAAACTATGTCACCAACGGCCAGATCACGCTTGGCGTGACGGCATATGACAATGGCAATCCGGTATTGTCCATTCCGCGCACCGACTTTGCCGTGACGATCAATAACGTCAATGAAGCGCCGCACAGCCTCTATTCGACCAATGCCAGCTATTCGATTGCCGAGAATATCTCGGGCGATACGGGTGTGCGCTTTGGCGCGGTCGATCCGGATGGCGATGCGATTTCCTATGTGTTCCAGGCCACTGGCACAACGACCAACGGCAAATATTCGATTTACAACGGCAACCAGCTTTGGATCAACACGCCGCTCGATTATGAAAGCGATCCGCATGGTTCCTTCAACATTGTCGCTGTCGCCAACGGACAACAGTCGGGCGCGATCACGCAAAATGTCTGGATCGGCAATGTTAATGAAGCGCCGTCGACGCCAACGTCAAACGCACCGGTTGCTGGCTTTAATGAAAACCAGATCGGCGACACCGGCGTGCGCCTGTCTTCGTCCGACCCGGAAAACGATGCGATAGCCTATTATTTTAGCGCCAACGGCCTGCAGACCTATGGCAATTTCTCGATCGTGGGTAACCAGTTGCATGTTGCCGGGCCGCTGAATTTCGAAGCGCAATCGAGCCACTCGCTGGGCATCTATGCGCTGGCGAATGGCCAGGCTTCGGGCGCAACGACGCAGGTGATCAATGTCGGAAACCTCAACGACAATGCCCCCAACGCGCCGGTCGTTGCCGCCTGGGGAACCACCGCATTCAACGAAAATACGGGCGCGGGCTACACCGTTGCCTATCTGACCGCGCCCAGCGATCCCGATGGCGGGTTGAACGGGCTTGCCTATCAACTGACAAGCAATCCCGGTGGTATGTTTGTGCTCGTTGGGAACGAAGTGCGTGTCCGCAGTGATATTCACTTCAACTATGAGCAATTCGCGTCCGGGGGAAGTAGTGTCAATCTAACCGTGGGCGTGCAAACCAGCGATGGGACCTACGCGTCGGGCGTAACTAACTTTAACGTAACCCTGAATAATCTGGATGATAACCTGCCGGTCGCAGGGGGCATCAGCGGCAATGGTGCCACGATCACTGAGAATGCCTACAACCCTGGCTCAAATACCGTGGTTGCAACGGCGTATGCTTCGGATGCGGATGGTGACGGCATTGTGTGGTCGATCGTTGGGGGTAACCCGACCGGTGCTCTAGCTATTAATTCCAGTGGGCAATTATATGTCGCCAATGGATTCAACTATGAAGCGCTCGGGGGTGCTGCTAATTTAGGGGTAGATCCCAATATCAGCTTCTCAGCCACGATACGCGCAGCGCAGGCGAACAGCCCAAATCGTTATGTGGACCAAGTCCTCAGTTTCCAGATTGCGGACATCACCGAGTGGTCAAATCCCGTCTACTCCGGTACGCCAGCGTCACACACGCTGGCGAGCGGGTACGGCTATTATGACGAAGTGGTAGTGGAAGGTGATTATCCTTGGGGAAGCTGGTGGCTGTCGCGAATTGTGATTGTGTACGTGGACAACAACTTAAACGGCACATTGGATGGTGGCGATACTTGGGCATCTAGGACATCTGGACCATATGATTTTGATCCGGCTGGTCAGGCGGCCTTTGTTGCTTCTGGTTACATGTGGACCGGAAGCCCGTTTGCAAGCAATCTGTTAAAGCAACTCCCCCCGATTGTCTTCGATCTGAACGGCGATGGTCAGACTTACGCAAACGTCAAAGTCACTTTCGATATTAATGGGGATGGCCAACTAGACAAAACCGGCTGGATCAGCGGCGGCGATGCCTTCCTTGCGCTGGACCGTGATGGCAATGGAAACATCGACAAGGGCGCTGAGATTAGCTTTCTGGCTGACAAGCCCGGTGCCAAGACCGACCTTGAAGGTCTGCAGGCTTATGACAGCAATGCCGACGGCGTGTTTGATGCCCAGGACGCGCGGTTCGGTGAGTTCCTTGTCTGGCAGGATGCCAATTCGGACGGCGTCAGCCAGGCTGAAGAACTGAAATCGTTGGCTGAGGCCGGGATTGCCAGCATCGCCCTAAACGGCACGCCCGAAACGCCTTCGGATGAGGGCGGGGTTGCGGTGCTCGCTACATCGACATTCACACGCAGCGATGGCACGACCGGCAAGGTCGGCGACGTCGCACTGCGTTGGGAAAATATCAAATTGCAAAGTGAAACGCAGAAAATCGAACACACCCTGGCCGAACCCGATACCCCGCTCGCCACCCCCATCGCGCGGGATGCCGATGGCAATGGCCTGATCGATCCGGCAACCGAGGTCGCACGCACCGTGGCAGAGGCGGCTGCTTTCGACAGCAATGGCGATGGCCTGATCGATGCCCAGGATGCGCGCTATTTCGACCTGCGGCTTTGGAACGACGCCAATGGCAACGGCCGGGCAGAGCCGCAAGAGCTTGTGGGCCTCGATGCTTCGGCTACGCCCGTCATCAATCTCAACGCCGCGATTGTCCCGGTTGCCACTCCGGTCAATCCGGGTGCCAACGACACCATGCCAACGGTATCTACAGGCGATCTGCGCCTCGATGAAACCGACGGGGCCAATCCGGGCGCGGGCATTGGCAGCGATGCCGGCCGGGCGGTCGAACCGCCGCCGCCGCTGGAATTCCAGTCGGCCAGCTTTGGTGCCAAGGCAGGCAAATATCTGTTCGAAGCGCGCAATGGCGAGCTGTTTGTTTCCTTCCGCAATGGCAGCGCCATGATCGATCCGCGGGCCGGGTCGCTGAATGCCGCCACCATCATCGATTTCAAGGGCAAGGCAGTCGGTATTCTCGCACCCATCATCCTCGATCTCGATGGCGATGGCCTTGACCTCGTCAATCGCAAAGGATCCGGTGCGCGGTTCGACATGGACGGCGACGGAATTGCCGACGATACCGGATGGGTCGGCAAGGGCGACGGCCTGCTGGTCATCGATCGCAACAATGACGGCCTGATTACCGGTGCGTCGGAGCTTTCCTTCCTGACCGAGAAGCCCGATGCGAAGAGCGATTTGGAGGCATTGGGGACGCTCGATTCGAACTTTGACGGCAAGATCGACAAGGATGATACACGGTTTGGCGAGTTGAAGGTCTGGGTGGACGCCAATCGCAATGGCCGCACCGATTCGGGTGAACTGAAATCGCTGGCCGATGCCGGGGTAACCGAAATCGGGCTTGCAGGACGCAACACCAACGCCAAGGCGAAAGCGGGCAATAACCTGGTGCTGGCAACAGCAACCTTCACGCGCAGCAATGGCAGCATGGGCACTTTGGGAGACGTGGCCTTTGCCTTCAAGCCGAGTTCGGCGACCGACAAAGCGCAAAAGGCCGCCACCTTCCTTGGTGCTGAAATGAGCGACCGCGCCGGAACGAGCACCGAGGCATTCGACGCCCTGGAAGCGAATGTAAGCTTTTTCAGCTCCACCGATTCCCAACTGGATGCCCTGCGCCGCGGTGTCGCGAACGGGTTCAAGACGACACAGGATGTCGCGATGGAGTCAGTTGTGTCAGATCCATCGCTGAAGGATGCGCAGCTTGCCAAGATGATCCAGTCCATGGCCAGTTTTGGCACGCGTTCGGGCGAAACCGAGTTTGGGCGCGACCGCTATGCGCAAATGCCGCTTGACTGGTTCGCTAGTTCTGCTGCTTGACGACAAGATGAAAATGAAGAAACCGAAACCCGCAAAGCCAGCCGGCCCACAATCGGCAGGCAACACAGAACAGCCGCCTACGGTAAGCCACATCCTGGGCGAGATGACCTGGCTGTTGAGCCAATCGCCTTTGCACCGGGCGCTGGCGATCGGCGATCTCGAATGGCTGGTGATGCCCGCGCTGATCCACGAGCAATTCTACATGTTCCGCGATGGAGAGCAGCCCGTGGGCCTTGCCCTGTGGGCGATATGCGGGCCTGTTGCCGCCAAGAAGCTCGATCGTGGCATGATCGAACCGGAAAACCGGCTGACGCTCGAAGAATGGACGAATGGCGACCAGATTTGGCTGGTCGACCTGATCGCGCCTTTTGCGAACAACGATAACAAGCATCGCGAAGTGATGATGGCTGACCTGATTTCCGGGCCGTTGGCTGGCAAGGCGTTCAATTTCCATCAAACCGATCCTGCAACTGGGAAGCGGACCGTGCAGACCGTTGGCGCCGATGCGGGCGAAAAACTCAAAAGTGTAATCGAAGCGGCGCTCGCCGCGCAAACTAAGCAATAAGGGGACGCCGCGCGTGGCAAGAGGGGCAAGCAAGAACCAGCCTGCAAGGCGCGCGCAGGCCAAGCCAAATGGCAAGGCTGCGGCCGCGAAGGTTGCGGCCAAAGCCAAGGCACCGGCGAAGGCCGAGGCGCCGCCTGCGGCGACGATCGAGCAGGTGCGCCAGCGCATGCATGCGGAAATCGGCCAGATCGTTCTCGCCATGATGAAGGCGCCCCGTTACCGCCACCATAGCATTGCCGAGCTGCAGGCATTGTTGCTCGACCCGATGGCCAAAGATCGCGTTGCCATTGCCCGGGTTCACGAAGCAAGCGGCGCGGAAACGGTGATTGGCATTGCAATCTGGGCTTCGGTATCGGCGGAGGTTGACGCTAAAATCGAAGAGCAGGTCAGGGCTGGCGTGCTTCCCGTCCGGCTCAATGCCGAAGACTGGGCAAGCGGCGACAAATTATGGCTAATCGACCTGATCGCCCCAACCCGGAAAACCGCCACCGCAGTCCTAGTCAACTTCAGGCAGGTGGCAGGGAGCCGAGCCGTCAAAATCCATCCGCTCATCGCAAGATCTGTTGACGGCAAGGTTCTCGAGCGGCTGCGGATGAAGGCAAGCTGACCTGATCTTCGCCATCCTGTTTGCACCATCATCCCATGCGATAATGACATCTTATTGGAGGTTGCTGCCCATCGATGATGATCGATGCGACTTTCGAAGGGCTGCGGCGAGTTGTGTTCCCCGTCGGTGCCCATGCGCATGACGTGCTCCCTCAGCATGTGATCAGTTGATAGTAGTGTCCGACACGAAGGAGTCGGACGGAATGAAGCGCAGCAGGTTTACGGAAGAGCAGATCATTGGGGTTTTGCGGGAGCAGGAAGCGGGGATGGCGACATCCGAAGTCTGCCGCCGCAATGGGATTAGCCCCGCGACGTTTTACAACTGAAAATCGAAATTTGGCGGGATGGATGTTTCCGAGGCCAAGCGGCTTTGATCGCTTGAGGATGAGAACGCACGGCTAAAGAAGCTGTTGACCCAGGCGATGCTCGACAACGCGATGCTGAAAGACCTTGCGGTGACGCCCGGCGCAAAGGCTCTCCTGAGCGCATGCCTTGCAGGCAGTCGAAGGGCGGGAGGCGGTTGCGGGGCTGGTCGAGCGATTCTGTGTCAGCCAGCGCCGGGCGTGCACCGTGGTTGGGATCAACAAGCGGTTGGCGCGATATCGCTCTGCGCGTTCTGACGATAGGCCTTTGCGTGTACGGCTGCGCGAGCTGGCGGCCGAGCGCCGCCGGTTCGGCTATCGGCGTCTGGGCTATCTGCTGGCGCGTGAGGGGATGAAGCCCAATCACAAGAGCTGCTGCGCATCTACCCCGGGGAAGGCTGGAGAGTGTGTCGCAGGGGCGGTCGCAAGTGGGCCTTGAGGACGCGCGCGCCGATGGCGGTCCCTCAGGGGCCGAACCAGCGCTGGTCGCTGGACTTTGTGTCGGACAGCTTCGTCGATGGCTGCCGCTTCCGTATCCTGGCGCTGGTCGATGACTACAGCCGGGAATGCCTAACGCTCACGGCAGATACGTCGCTGTCCGGTGCAAGGGTAGCACGCGAGCTCACCGACTTGATCGGTGTGCGCGGTAAGCCAGCGATGATCGTCAGCGACAACGGCACTGAACTGACCAGCATGGCGATCCTGCGGTGGAGCAAGGAGCGCAAGGTCGAATGGCATTACATCGCACCGTGCAAGCCGACGCAAAAAGCGTTCGTGGAGAGCTTCAACGGTCGCCTGCGCGACGAATGCCTCAATGAGACGCTGTTCACCTCGATGCGGCAGGCCCGTGCTGAGCTGGAGCAATGGCGCCAAGATTACAACATGGTCCGGCCCCACTCGAAACTGGGCGGGAAAACCCCCGCCGAAATCGCCGACCAATGGGGATGGTGGCATGCCCCCATCCCCATTGGCATAATATCAACCATCGATCATAAAGGAACCACACTCTACCTCTGAGTGGTAACCATCAGGGCAGCACGTCACAATCGGTTTTTGTCGGGAAGGGCTTTAATCGGTACTCAGCTTAGGCCATCCCAAAGCAGGCTCAGCGTAAACTCAGGCGAGAACGCGCCTTGTGGCCCGTCGGGTTGATCAAACCCATAGGGTGATCGCATATCCACAATCTTGAACCCACTTGCCTCTGCCTTTGTCGCCAACTCTATCCGCTGCCGCATGGCGCACACGAGCCAGTGCAGATCGAAATAATAGCCCACGGATCACGACCTGCGAGCGCAAACCAGAGACATCGCTGGTAATCATCCCTTTTGGCTGACAGGATTTCAGCAAGCTTGATCTTGCCTGCACCAATGCCGTTGCAGATCATCAATATTGCGTTGAGCAATTCTTCGCATTTCTGAAATCCGCTGCGCGTTGGGATGCCGACCGATACCCCGGCCAATGCGCGGCGCGTCCATGGTGCATCGGGGTCGTCACGCACTTCCTTCAAGTGCAGGTCGGGATCAAATGGATCAAGCCAACGTTTGTGGTTACGCATTGTCTTGGCTCACGATGTGCTGGTCCACAGCGTCGCGCTGTTCGGCCACACGTTGTTCCCAGCGCGCAGCCTTCTCCAGAGCTCGCGGTCCCGCAGTCGCGATGAGTTCGCGGGTTGCCTGCGCTACCTCGCGGATGAACATCGGCTTTGGATGCTCGCCCTTTAGTCGCGCTGCAAAGCTGTCTCGCAAATGCTGCGTTAGCTGTGCACCGACCATACCATAGGCAGCCTGGATCAGACCGGCGTGAGCCGCACGGCCTAGCAGCAGCCATGCACAGCCGATGCATAGCCAGCTTGCCAAGTAGAGCATGAGAAGGGCCAATGCATCCCCACGTTCGCCGTGATTGATCATGTAGATGGCCAGCCCCGGAACCAGTACGCCCCCACCAAGATAGCCGTTAAAAATCCAGTATCGCCGCAATATGGCTGCAAGAAGCAGGTCGTTCAGTAGATTGCGATATCGCGCACGCAGCGCGCCTTGGTCTGTGCTCATGGCACGTCCTTTCAAATCAGAATTGGTGTGATTTGGGGCAATGCCCCTACCCGCAGGACTTCAGCCAAAAGGCACTGATCAAGGACAACCCGCCCGAAGGCACTTTCACGTCGGACGACGACTGGAATTCAAAGTTCAATATAATCCTGAGCGGGGGTCAAGGGGCTCTGCACAATCCTAAAGCAAAGAGGAGGAGAGGAGGAAAAGCGGGTCGTTTGGAAGCGGCTCGCTGCAGGAGATTCTTCTATGCCCAAACCCCGTTCGCTCGCCCGGCTGCGCAAGCTCGCCGTCTGGCCGCAGCTGCGTCATGTGATTGGTGGAGCTCAAAGCCTGGCGGCGCAGTTTGCGGCCTGCCATGCAGATGGGTCATCGTCAGCAAAAGTCTATGCTATCTACGCCATTCGCGATCCGCGATTTGTCGATCCTTTTGGCCACCCCTTCGGCCCGGCCTTCTATGTCGGCATGACTTATAGGCTAAGGACCCGCGTACTCGGTCATCTCAGGCGGGCAGTTGACAAGAAGCGGCCCAATCTTGCCAAGGATCAGAAAATCATGGCGATTCTCAAAGCAGGCGAAGTGCCACAATTCGAACTGCTCAGTTGTGTGTTGGGTCTCTCGCCGGCATTGCGGGCCGAGCAATTGTGGACCCGTTATTTTGCAGCGATGGGATACCCACTTACCTACGGCATCTCCAGTGCCGCCTATTCAGCACCGGAATATGCACATGTATTTGAACCGGATTACGCCACCGAAGCGCTGACTATTGGCGAGGCATTTGAGGCAGGACTGTCGATCCATCTGCAATGTCTACGTTGTGGCCATATTCGCAACAAAGTGGCGGTTGCTAACCCCAGCAATAGGACCCTAGGCAAAAAGAGGCTCGGTAGCTTCAGAGCAGAGCAGCGACATTGCTTTCAGTGCCTGGGGCAAGCGTTTTGTGCCGGTGCAACATGAGTCGCTTAAGGCAATAATCAAGCGGGTAGTCAAAACAGCCCAGCAGATCGTCTGACGATAACGGCTCGATGGCTCTCGCGATATGCCCGTTTGTAACTTGAGCTGAGTTTGAACCGCCAGTTGCCGCGCTTCAGAAAGTTGATTGAACCAATCACAGGTTTTCCAATACGAGCTTCGAACATTTGGAGCAAAAATAGCATACAAACCGACAATGCCACCCAGGCCAAAAGACTTGGTTGGATAGGTAGCCTGTCATGCACCCGCACACACAATATCGAAACAGATGGCCAGAAGACAAGCAAAGCGAGGGATTTGAACCAACCGAAAAATCGGGACGCAATGTCGAGAAAACCCCGGATATGATTGTGCCGCGCTTGGAGTCGTATGTGTTGCTTTACAATAAGGCGTTGGGCTGTGGCTCGCTCAGGGAAAAAACTTTGATAGAACCTCAGCAACTTCGCTTCTGTGATTCCCACGGGGTCATTGTTATTCATTAACAGCCCTCCTGGTCGCGAGTAGATCTGCCATTTCGTTGGAAATATCGCCATTCTCCAGAAGGTACTGAAAATACAGCTTTGCTAGACCAACCTCATCATTGCGATTGGGTTCGACAGAATATTTAAGTGTGAAGTCTTTTGCGAGATTGACCGCCATTTCCATCGTTTCAATTTCGTTGGCACGGTGAGGGATACCGTTGCCCATCAAGAGCCATGTCGGACTGACACCATACTTCTTGCAGAGTGACACCATTGCCGAAGCAGGTGGGTCACGATCATTCCGTTCGTAGGTGACCAGCGCAGACTGAGAGATACCGAGCTTAGCAGCAAACTCGGTTTGCGTTTCGCCTGCGCGGCGGCGGATTTCAAAAAATCTCTGTCCGATGGTCACGGCGGCGCAACATTCCTCTTGCCAAAATTATCGCAATAGTAGTAAAAAATTACTATCCTGATAATTAGTGACGATTCGCCTTATTCTACGGAGATAGTGCTGAAATGCAAATGCTCACAATATCTGAACTGGCAGAGGTTTCAGGCTGGCCTGCGGCCCGTATCCGCCGGTTGGTAAAGTCCAAGAAGCTCTCTCACCTGCGAATGGATGGGCTCACGCTTCTCCCGGCAAATGCCTTGGACTAATTCATGCTAAAAAAATCTTGTGAAGCCTGAGAGTTCTGATGACCGCTAGAAAAGGAACAGCGACGCTCTTCCCAATTGAACGCGTCTGCATTCGCGATGCATCCCACATTACCGGTCTTCCCATCCGAACATTGCAGTACCTCGCCGCCACCGGCCAAATACCAGGTGCGTCAAAGCCTGCGGGAAGATGGACCTCCGATCTCATTAGCCTCCGGGAATGGAGCCAGCAGCCTAAAGAGGGACCAAATGAATGCCAAAAAATCTGTATACGAAACAGCATTTACTGGGCGCGCTTCAAGGTCGCCGGGCAGGAATATCGACGCTCTTTATATGTCCGTGTTAAATCAGCGAAGGGGAACGAAGCAAAGGCACGGCTCGCTCTAGAGAAGCTGCGAGCTGAGATTGAAGACCAAATCCGGCACGGCACCGCTCCCCCAATCCTTTGGCAGCAAGCGGTCATCGCGTAGCACGAGGGAATTCAGGCTAGTATCTCCGACAAAACCTTCCGCCGCTATCTTGTCAGTTTGAACCAGTGCAGTAAATGGCTAGAAAACAAGCCGCTTACCGAAATCGATGGCCCTCATTTGCGGACAATCATAAAGGAACGGCGCCTTGCAGGGACGACGAACGCGACGATCAAGCGTGACCTAACCGCTATTTCTTCTGTCCTCAATGCAGCTATCGACGAGGACTGGATCGAGGTGAACCATGCGCTGATGCTCAATCGTCGACGTATTCCCGAACGGCGCGATCCTATAATACTGCCAACACTTCGGTCCATTGAGCTGATTCGAATGGCTCTCCCGCGTTGGTTGGCAGACATGATGGATCTGGCAGATGAAACCGGCATGCGCCAAGACGAAATCGTCAGGCTTCAATGGTCAGTAATCAAGCTCGATCAGGATCAAGCGACACTTCACAAGACCAAGCGTAAAAAGATCCGAACGATCGAATTTAATGAGCGTGCGATGGACATCCTGCGGGGTCAGTCCCGAACGCCGCTGACAGATCTGGTTTTCTGGCACGGCGACGGTCGTCCATTCGAGTGGGTATCGTCCCGCTTCGGTGCCGTGGCACGTAAGGTGGCACAGTCGAATGGCCAATTTGTACGCTTCAGATTTCACGATCTCCGGCACAATTTCGCGGTTCGCTTCCTGGAGGAACGCAGGGGCAGCCTGCACGATCTCCAGAAGCTGCTTGGACACAAGAGCATAAAGACGACAGAGCAGTATCTTGAGCACCTCACGCCAGCCCAACAAAGGTTCGCCCTGTCGGCGGAGGCGCAAAAAGTGTCACAGCACCAACGGTTTGACGACGAAAGTGAGTATGACAATGAGTGAGAAATCGGCAGCAATGGCGGAGACGGAGGGATTCGAACCCTCGGTACCGGATTTACCAGTACGACGGTTTAGCAAACCGTTGGTTTCAGCCACTCACCCACGTCTCCTGCGCGATTGGCGTGGGCGGGCTATAGCGAGGCCGTTTGAGACCTGCAATGTCTTTCTCTATGCAAATCGGGTTCCGCCCCCGCTCCGTGTCCTGCGTTGACTATTCTGGTCGAATACTGATCCAGACTAGGTCTGTTTCGACCTAGCTGAAACAAACTCTAGCTCGGTTGAAAGTCGAGAGAGACGCTGTTGATGCAATAACGCAGGCCGTTCGCTCCCGGTCCATCGGGAAAGACATGGCCTAAATGCCCCTCGCATTTCGCACAACGCACTTCAATGCGAACCATGCCGTGCGAAGTATCGCGATATTCGGCGATCGCATCGGGGGTGGCGGGTTCGGTAAAGCTTGGCCAACCGGAACCGCTGTCATATTTATCGGATGAGCGAAACAGCACAGTGCCGCAACCCCCACAAAGAAAATCGCCCTCGCGTTTTTCCAGGTTCAGCGATCCGCTGAACGCCCGTTCCGTACCCGCTTCGCGCAGCACATGATATTGCACCGGCGACAATTTCTGCCGCCATTCATTTTCGCTGAGTTCGAGCTTTTCCATGATAGCGATGTGGGGCTAGGCAGAAGCAAATCAAGGGTTGAGCGTGTAGCTTCATATCATCTTAACCACATTTGTCGATAATCATCCTGTCATGAAAGAGGGTCTGAAAAGGCTGTTCCTGATCGGAATAGCATCGGCATCGCTATCATCTGCGGTTGCGCAAACACCGCCGCATGACCTGTTCACGAGCCGTGCCCATGACGATGCTCGTCCGCTCCGCATCGAAATCCGAAGCTCGCTCGATTTCAGTCGGGTAACGACAGGCAATAAGGGAGGGCAGATCGCCTTGGATCCAAACAGCGGCGGACGCTCGATCACCGGCGACGTCGTCGAATTGGGCGGTTCCCCTTTTGCAGGAAATGCCATCGTGACAGGCGAGCCCGGTCGGGCCATTCGTATAGAAATCCCGCCGGCCATCCGGCTGACGAGCGGCGCCGGAGGATCGATACAGATTGTCAATCTGCGCACGAATCTCTCCGCCGCCCCGCGCCTGGATATGACAGGCCGTCTGGAATTCGCGTTTGGCGGTGATTTGATAATGAAAGGTAATGTTGCGGGAGAATTTCGCGGCAGGATATCGATTACGGCGGAATATGAGTGAGCGTTTTTAAGGTTGTAATGACATTACATAAATCCGCTCGCCCTGAGGAGAGTTGAAGCTGCAGGCTGAAACTCGTCTCGAAAGGTCTCCAAGGGTGCTTCGAGACGGGCTTTCGCCCTTTCGACAGGCTCAGGCTCAATCCCTTTTAAGCACGAACGGATTGGCTTAAGGTTCATGAAATATCATCAACCCTCAACGGCTACGCGCCGCCGCTCGCGTAATCCGCACCAGTTCCTGTTCCAGCATCGTTTCGCTAAGATCGCCGCCCGCTGCCATCAGCCTTGCCTCCAGATCGAGGAGATGCCCGTTCAACCCGGCTAACCGTGCCGCACTCCATTGCCGCACCTGACGAATGAAGACATCCTGTTCTTTCCAGAAAATCGCGCGGTTGCCGCGAACGGCCGACCCCGCATCGGCCCCTTCCTCCACCATGGTGCGGATGCCCGTCAGCAAGGCGACGCGGCGTTGCAACGCCCGGACAATGCGGATCGCTTCGATGCCCACCGCGCGCGCCTCGCGGATCGTGCGCCCGAACAATTTAAGATCGCCGTTGAGTATCTGGTTGATCAACGCGTTAAGATCCTCCTCGGCGGTCTCTGCCGCCAAAGCATTCAAGGCATCGCGTTCAACGGTAACCATCCGGTCGGGTGCGGCATCGTAGTAAAGCGACAATTTTTCCAGTTCCATCGCCGCCAGCCGCCGGTCCTGCCCGGTATAGCGCACGATCTGCGCCGCGAGTGTACGATCGAGCCGAAGGCCCAAACTTCCTGCTATCGCCATCGTTTGATCGATTGCCTCGCCTTCGCTGGGGGGATAGCAGATATAGGATAACGCCCGCGGCGATCCCTCGACGAGGGTGCGCAGTTTGCTTCCCTTTTTCAGATCGCCTGCTGTTGCGATCACCGGATTGCCTGCCTGATCGGCCAGCAGCAGATTAGTAACAGCCTCAAGCGCTTCGTCACGATTGAAGGTCAAACGTATATGGCGTGAACCGCCAAACAAGGATTGCGATGCGGCCTCATCCGCCAGCAAGGCAGGATCGCTGCGCAGCTTGCCACTGTCCAGATCGATACGCTCGCTATCCTTGCCCAAGCGGGCTTCCAGGGCGCTTGCGATCAAGGTGATGGCCGACTCGTCTTGTCCGAAGACGAAGAACAGCCTGATGTCACTCCGCTTTTCAATCGCGGCAATGAAGTCGCCCTCGCGGAGCTTGCCGCTCATTTCGCAACCATCCTATCTCGAAGACCGCGCATAGAGCGAAAGCCGCGTGACGATCTGTTCGGCAACCTTTTGCGTCAGATTTTCAAGTGCGGTGTTTTCGGCGGCAATGGTCGCATATTCTGAACTGACGACATCGATTCCGGCATCCCAGCCGGCGGTCTGATCAAGCACTATGCTGCTATTTTCCACATCGACCAGCTGATAGCGCGCGCGCAGCGTACGACGTTCGCGGGTGATGGTATCGTCGGCGCGCACGCCGAAGCCTTCAATCTGGTCGTCGAGTTTTACCACCAATCGGTAGCGTATGCCGCTATTTGCACCTGCGCCCAGCCGGTCACTAAGCGCATTGTGCATCAACCAGCCATTCTTGCCCTCGATCGGATCGACCGCAACCGAGCCGAGCAAGGCGGAAACCTGACCCTGCGATCCGCCGCTATAGAGGGGGCGAAGGCCGCAGGCGGAGAGTGTTAGGGACAGAACAACCAAAACCAAAATTCCGTTCGCCCTGAGCCTGTCGAAGGACAATGTTGCAAGCCGTCCTTCGACAGGCTCAGGACTAACGGTGTTATAGGGACTATTGTGCGTCATATCACGATATTCACCAGCTTGTCGGGGACGACGATCACTCTTTTGGGGCTTGCGCCATTCATCGCACGCTGCACCTTCTCTGATCCAAGCGCAAGCACCTCCAGCCGGTCTTTCGGCGCACCTTTTGCAGCGGTCAGCGTATCGCGCAGCTTGCCCATCACCTGAATCGCGATGGTGACCTCATCATCAACCAGCAAGGCAGGGTCATGTTCGGGCCAGGGCTGGCCGGTAATCAGGCCTTGATTGCCCAGCGCCGTCCAGGCCTCTTCGGCCAGATGCGGCAGCATCGGGGCGATCAGGCGGACCAGAGTGTGGATGGCTGTTTCACGCGAGGCGCTGGGTGGGGCCTTTTCGATGGCGTTGACCAGTTCGTGGACGCGCGCCACGGCCTTGTTGAAGTGCAGCGCCTCGATATCAGCGCCGATGCCGGCAATGGCGCGATGGAGGATTTTGTCGAGGGCGACATCATCTCCCGCTGGCGCGGCTGCCACCTCCTCCAGGGGGGGAGGATTTAAACCATCAACCAACCGCCAGATGCGGTTCACAAAGCGCCAAGTGCCTTCAATACCGCTTTCCGACCATTCCAGATCGCGCTCTGGCGGCGAGTCGGACAGCATGAACCAGCGTACCGCATCGGCCCCATATTGATCGAACATCGGATCGGGATCGACGACATTCTTCTTCGATTTCGACATCTTCTCGATGCGGCCAAGTGTTGCTTCCTCGCCAGTGGCCAATACAAAAACACCTTCTGGACGCTTTTCGACTTCCTCAGGAGAATACCAAACTCGCTTATAGACTTCGCTGTCCATTACATCATCAAAGCTGTCGGATTTGGGAGCAGATTGCTCCATCCTCCAGTAAGTCTCATGCGTCACCATTCCTTGTGTGAACAGCGCACCAAAGGGTTCCTTCACCCCGATCTTTCCCATGCGTTCCAAAGCACGGGTCCAGAAGCGGGCGTAGAGCAAGTGGAGGATCGCATGTTCGATCCCGCCAATATATTGGCCGACCGGCAACCAGGCCTCGGCCTCTTCACGGTCGAACGGCTTGTCTGAGGGCTGCGAGGCAAAGCGGATGAAATACCAACTCGAATCCGCGAACGTATCCAGCGTGTCGGTTTCGCGCAGCGCCGGTTCCTGGCAATTGGGGCATTTGACATGCTTCCAGGTCGGGTGGCGGTCGAGCGGATTGCCCGGCACGTCGAAGCTGACATTCTCTGGCAGCACCACCGGCAACTGGCTGCGCGGCACCGGTAGCGCGCCGCAGAATTCGCAATGGATTACCGGGATCGGGGTCCCCCAGTAACGCTGGCGGCTGACGCCCCAATCGCGGAGGCGATATTGCGTCTGCCCTTCGCCCCAGCCTTCATGTTCGGCCTTGGCAATGACGTCGGCTTTCGCTTCGTCCACGCTCAGGCCGTTCATCCAATGCGAATTCACGATTTTGCCGGGGCCGGTGTAAGCGATATCGCCTTTAAAAGCGCTATCCTCATTGTCGTCCTCGGCAACGACACGGGTTACCGGCAGATCATATTTGCGGGCAAAATCCAGATCGCGCTGGTCGTGCGCCGGGCAGCCAAAGATCGCTCCCGTGCCGTAATCCATCAGCACGAAATTGGCGACATAGACCGGCAAATGCCAGTTGGGATCGAGCGGATGCTCAACACTCAAATTGGTGTTGAAACCCAGCTTCTCAGCCGTCTCGATTTCCGCAGCCGTGGTCCCGCCCTTTTTGCAATCGGCAATAAAGTCCTGAAGCCGCGGTGCATTCTCAGCAAGCGACTGCGCCAGCGGATGGTCCGCCGCGATCGCCACAAAACTTGCGCCAAACAACGTATCAGGCCGGGTGGTGAACACATCGATCCCGTCATGCGAGCCGACCAGATTGAAAGTGCATTTCAGCCCCTTGGACTTGCCGATCCAGTTTTCCTGCATCAGCTTTACCTTGTCGGGCCATTGATCCAGATGATCCAGCCCTTCCAGCAGCTCCTCGGCAAAGTCGGTGATTTTCAGGAACCACTGGTTGAGCTTCTTGCGCTCCACCAGCGCGCCCGAACGCCAGCCGCGGCCATCAATCACCTGCTCATTGGCGAGCACGGTCATGTCGACCGGGTCCCAATTGACCTCGCTTTCCTTGCGGTAAACCAAGCCCGCCTTCAACATATCAAGAAACAGCGCCTGTTCATGCCCGTAATAGTCTGGTTCACAGGTCGAAAGCTCGCGCGACCAGTCGATGGCCAGACCCAGCCGCTTCAGCTGTTTCTTCATCGCGTCGATATTGGCGCGGGTCCAAGTGCCGGGGTGAACCTTCTTTTCCATCGCGGCATTTTCGGCGGGCATGCCGAAGCTGTCCCAGCCCATCGGATGGAGCACCGCATGCCCCGTCATCGCCTTGTAGCGCGCGAGCACATCGCCCATCGTATAGTTGCGCACATGCCCCATATGGATGCGGCCCGATGGATAGGGGAACATTTCAAGGATATAGGATTTGGGGCGCGGATCGCTAGCGGGCGGCGCGTTGAACACCCCCTGCTCTTCCCAGATTTTCTGCCAATGCCCGTCCGCCTTGAACGGGTTGAAACGTGAAGCCATGATTTTCCCTGTTATTCTTCGCGCCTTCAACGCGAAGACGCAGGGTTTTTCCTATTACTCGGTAATAGCACTCCGGCGCAGATCGCGCGCCTTGGTAAGAATGATCGACTCGAGCTTTTGCACGGTTGCCGCACGAGTGGGGGCGGCCACCCATTGGCCATTTTGCGCAACCTCACGGCTGGCGGCCACGCGCAATGCATCGGCGCGCAGATCCTGATCGAGGATCGAGACGGTAAGCTTCATGCGCTCACCGGGGCTTTGCGGATTGACGTACCAGTCGGTCACGATCACGCCACCCGCGCTGTCGGTCTGCACCAGCGGCATGAAGGACAAGGTATCGAGCGAAGCGCGCCATAAATAGCTGTTGACGCCGATTGTGGTGACTTGGGAAGCGGCAAGATCGGTCTTCGGTCGTTCTTTTCCACCGCAGGCGACCAGTGCCAGAACCGAAGCTGTGACCAGGACAAACCGGTTAAAACGCATCATATTTCCTCACGAATTCGCTGTAATTTTGAATGCCTCTATGCGCCTTTGGTGGCGTGGGCAAGCTTTCGCGATACTGAACCGTCATTCCTTGTGCAAAACAAGGGTTTTCCCGGAAAGACTGTCGATTGTAGACTCTGTGCAACAGATCCGGAGAATTTACAGCTTTATTGACAAAAGACATTGAGTAGGCGCGAGTTACGCCTATATTCAGAGTTCATAGGAGTCGTAAGAAAACGATCATGCAATGGGGTACTGATAGCCTGGCCGCAAGGGCCCGTCGCGCTACCGCTTTTTTGGCGGTCGGCGGATTGTTGCTGTCGCCCGTTCTCGTGCCCGCCTTTGCCGCACAATTTCGCGATGCTTCTGCCGCCGGTTCGACCAACTGGACGACGCGTTTTACGCCTGCTGGTATCGATAGCCGGCTTGCGGCGAAAGTGCAAAGACAGGCGATTGCAAGCAATAATGCCGGCAGTCCGTTTCGTTTTACGCCTGCCGGACTCAACCGTGAAGGTGATAAGGTCATTACCGTTGCTGCACGCGCTACTCTTGCTGGTGCTGCCAACGCTGTTTCGATACAATCGGCTATCGAACAGATTCAGGCGGGTTCGGGTACCACCGTTCGCCTGAACAATTCAAACTATCGTCTGACTGCAGCCCGTGGCTGGCAGGATTTCAAGTTACCGGTCAATGCTGTGCATGTTGAACAGCCCCGGCTTTCCACGATAGTCGGAAAGGGCGACTTCCGCCTCGATGGCGAAGAAGAGAAAAAGCCGAGTCGGTTCAATACCGATGTTAGCGTCGCCAAGGTCGGCAAAGCGGCCCCCAATCCGCGGGGTAGTGCAGCGGCTGGCGATTATGAATTCAATGTTGGCGGCAGCTTCTCGATCTCTCGCCGTATCGATGTAACCGCCGGTGTACGTTACGCCAGTGAGCGTGACCGCGTTGCTCCTGCTGCCAATGCCAAGCCCGACAGCGAAGCCGTCTATGTGGGAACCAAGATTCGGTTCTGATCCGGGATTGGGTTATCCGCAGTGATATTTCCCCTTTTCACGCAAAGCAAAAAAGACAGGATGAGAGGGCAGCCTTCATCCGCTATCTATGTCGGCCCTTTCCTTTTCTATCTTCACAAAGCGGGCGTTGGCAAAGCAATCGATACCCGCCCAACCCCGAACCAGCCGACGGGGCCATTTCATGGCTTCAGCCCGGCTCATCCCTCCTAGCGCGATAACCGCTGCGGGACGGCACAATTTGGCCAGTTGATGAAAGCGCGATGGCCCCAATGGCCTTTGCCCTGGATGGCTGTGTGTTGCACGCAAGGGTGATAAGAAGAGCAGCTGGGCACCGTTTCTCTTGGCGACAGCAATTTCGCGCACATTATGAACGGGGACCGATTGCAAACCAAAGCCCGATGCTCGCCCGCGCCCGTGCACGCCATCGGCTTTCCATTTGCGTGCCATTCGTTCATCGCCAGCAAGCAGCACCATATGGCCGCGCTGCCGACAGACGCGCCGCACCTTTGCAAACAGCGTCCGTCTTTCCGGCAGCGGCAGGTGGTAGTGGCGAAAGACCACTCCCGATCCTTTGGGAAGCCGGCAAATGGCAGCCAATAATCCTTCACCCAGTCGCGGATCGGTCATCAGCCAGACGGTAGGCAGCGGCTTTCGCGGTGGCTGGCGGATCGACATCGCAGCGGCTATAGCGCGCGGCCATGCCCGATGCGACTCCTGAAAACCCTGCCACGCGCTTGGCTACGATCACTGCAGAAATGGCCCAGGCCTGCAAGATAGCGCGTCGCCCGCCTGAAGACGTGACGCTGATAGCGGTTTCCAAGACACGCCCGGCAGATGATATCCGCACGCTCCTTAGTGCCGGCCAACGCGTTTTCGGCGAAAATCGGGTACAGGAAGCGCAAGCCAAATGGCCAGCGCTGCGCGCTGCTTATCCCGGTGTCGAACTGCATCTGATCGGGCAGTTGCAATCGAACAAGGCCGAGGAAGCGGTAACGCTGTTCGACTGCATCCATTCGCTCGATCGCCTGTCGCTGCTTGATGCACTGGCAAAGGCAATGGACAAGAGCGAGCGGCGCATTCCCTGCTTCATCCAGGTTAACATCGGGGAGGAGCCGCAAAAGGGTGGCTGCGCGATTGCCGAACTGCCGGGCCTTATCGATGCGGCGAAAACAAAAGGCATAGAAATAGCGGGGCTGATGTGTTTACCGCCCGCCAATACCGAACCTGCGCCTTATTTTGCCCTGCTTGCCGAACTTGCCGCACGGCATGGATTGACCCAGCTGAGCATGGGCATGTCGGACGATTTCACCACCGCGATCCAGCTGGGCAGCACGCATGTACGCGTGGGTACCGCTTTGTTCGGATCTAGGGCGTGATGACATTAGATGGAATCGGTTGAATAGATACCGTAGCCCTGAGCCTGTCGAAGGGTGCCTATCAGCTTAGCGTAAACCGTGAGGCGCGCTTCGACAGGCTCAGGGCTACGGTATGGATTAATTTAATGTCATCATATTCTATAGGATAGAAGTCCGTTTCATGGGCTGCGCAACCTTGAAGCACAAAGCCCGGCCTGCTGCCCATACTAAAGCTTCCAATTCGGTCCCACCGCACGCCTTGGCGATAACAGGGTCATCCGCGCAAAGACCGCCGGTCAAGGCACCAAAGGCAGGCAGGATCAGTTTGGATTGCGTGCGTACGAAGCAGCGGCGTGATACCAGCCGCCCGCGCATATGCTGACGCAGCTTGGGATGAAAGTGGCCGGATATTTCAGGGGTAGGATCGTGCGGGTTGGCTTCGTGTCGAAGCACGATATCGCCAACATGCAATTCTTCATGCACCCGCCCGCCCAGATGACCACCAATGCCAGGATCATGGTTGCCAACGATCCAGCGCCAGTCGAAATGGGCAGTCATCTGACGCAACAGTGCAGCCGCGCTATCTTCCAGCCGTTCTTCACCGCCGCTGTCGTGAAAATTATCGCCCAGACAATAGATCGCCTTCACGTCGAAACGCTCGGCAAGCGCTGCCAGTTCCTGCAGCGTTGCGCGGCTGTCATAGGGCGGCAGGAATTGCCCCACCATCGCATAACTGGACGCTTTTTCCAGATGCAGGTCAGCCACAAGCATGGCCTTGCGCCTGGGCCAATACAGCGCGGCTTCCCCAGCCAGTTCGAACTGATGTCCGCCAAAGAGAATCTGCGCTGTCATTGTTCGCCATATGTACCGTTGCAACCGGGCTGACAAGCGGGCCATAATAATTTATGCGCGCGATTATGCTTTCGGTCGTCGCCCTTTATCATTTTGCACCCTTGCCCGATCCGCGCGCGGTGCGTGATCCGCTATTCGCTTTTTGCGAGGAGCGCGAAGTGAAGGGCACATTGCTGCTTGCAGAAGAGGGGATCAATGGCACAATCGCAGGCAGTAAAGTAAGCCTGGACCAAGTCATCGCGCATATTCGTGCGTGGCCGGGCTTTGCCACAATGGACGTCAAATATTCGCACGCCGATGCGATGCCCTTTGGCCGATTGAAGGTGAAAGTGAAGCGCGAGATCGTGACGATGGGCGTTGAGGGCATTGATCCCCGGTCGGACGCAGGCCATTATGTTGCCGCAACTGATTGGAATGCGCTGATCGCAGACTCTGACACGATCGTTATCGATACGCGTAACGATTTCGAGGTAGAGGCCGGAACCTTCGAAGGCGCGCTCAATCCGCAGACGGCATCCTTCCGGCAATTCCCCGCCTGGTTCGATGCCGAGGCCGAGCGGCTACGTGCCGAAGGGCGAGTGCCTAAATTCGCGATGTTCTGCACCGGCGGCATACGCTGCGAAAAGGCAACCGCCTATGTGCGGTCAAAGGGGTTCGACCAGGTCTATCACTTGCAGGGCGGCATCCTGAAATATCTGGAAGAGGTGCCTGTCGCGCAAAGCAAATGGCATGGCAGCTGTTTCGTTTTCGACGAACGTGAGGGGTTGATCGAGGGGTTGGAGATCAGAAGAGGGTGATCTTCCGATATAGAAAGCAGCACAATCCAAGGGACGAGCTTAGAGTGGATTGCTTTTAACGTGCATTCCTTTCCGCTCGTTCTGAGTAAGGGCTGAGCCGCAGGCGAAACGGTTCGGATTTAACACTCGGTGCTTTAACTTCACTCCATTGCCATCTTGATCGGTGCTTGCCGCTGCGCGCCGTTGGGCAAATCGAAACCAACGCGGCGGTTGGTGAAATCGATAACAATCCGGTCGAACAACTGCATCGCATCCATACCCAGCAGGATCGCCGGTTTCTGATCGAGCTTCAACGCCTTGAATGCGTAATTGTCGGCAAAGGTCACCGGCAAGTCCTGAATATCGACTCCGCCGATCTTGATTGCCCTTATCTGGGTGAAATCGCCCGGTAGCATAGCACCGGTAACGCTGCGCATCAGCACCGGCATATAGTCAAACCGCCGATCGCGTTTGCGCAGCCGGTCACGCAGGGCATAGTTGCCCATGCTCGATTGTGCCCCGGTATCGAGAATGATGTCGACCTTCACTCCGCCGATTTCGGCGTTGGAAAGGATCATCCTTCCCGCCTTGCGCTTGGCGCTGACGATGATCATTCCCGCCTCGACCCGGCCGGGTCGCGACCTTTTCGGTGAGGCAAGCACGTCCATCGTCTGCTTGCGGAAGTCGAGCAGCAGCTTGTGATCCTCAAGACTATCGATACCGAGCAGCCCATACGCACCCAGATGCGTGCGATCGAGCCCTGGAGCCTCGATCATCTCCACATTGATTGTGTTCATAGCGAGATTTTCGATGACGAAAGACTCCGCGGTCGCTGGGCCGGTAATCGTCGCCAAGGCCAGCTTCGGCCCTGACTCCAGGGCAAGCCGCCGAGCCAGATCGCTTGCAATGACCGTACGTTCGGCACCGGTATCAACGACGAAAGGATAGGGTTCGCTGCCGTTGATCCGCACCGGTACCGTCATCCGGTCCGAACGGTCGATTTCAAAATCCTGCACGATGGCGGCAGACGGGGTCGCTATCTCAGGTGCAGCCTCTTGCGCGGTAACCGGGTTCGACAGGGCGATAAGGGCGATTAGCGCAAAATGCCGCATCATTTTCTCCTCAGGAAAGCATGCTACGCCTGTTTGTACATATCTACAAGTATCAGGGCGACAAGTCAGGGCGTCATCGCGAGATCCGCCAGCGCTTCGGCCTCGATCAGCAGATGATCGTCGACCGAACTGGTCGATATCCGCTCACGCCCGACGATCACCATCAACGGCACGGCCATCGGGCTGACGCGGTCGAGTTTCACATGCAGCATCGTCCCCTGCGCCCGGTCGAGTAGATCGCCCAGTCGCCCCACATCGGTCAGCCGCTCGCGCGCATCGGCCCAGGCAGCTTCGATCAACAGATGGTCGGGTTCGTATTTGCGCAGCACGTCGTAGATTAGGTCGGTCGAAAAGGTCACCTGCTTGCCGGTTTTCTTCTTGCCAGGATGCTGCCGTTCGACCAGCCCCGATATGATCGCGACTTCGCGAAAGGCGCGTTTCAGCAAATGGCTGTTTTCGACCCATTCGATGAATTCGTCGGTTAAGATGTCGGCGGAAAAAAGCGCGGCGGGATCGGTAACGGGCTTCAGGCTCCAGAGGCCCAAGGCGTAATCGTTGGTTACGAATCCCATTGGCTGCAGCCCGCTTTTCTCCATCCGCTTGCTGATCAGCATACCGAGTGACTGGTGCGCGTTCCAGCCTTCGAATGGGTAGACCATCAGATAATGCCGCCCTTCATAGGGAAAGGTCTCACACAAAAGCTGCCCCGGTCCGGGCAAGGCACTGCGCCAATCCTGCATTTCCAGCCATTCGCGCACATCATCGGGAAAGCGCGCCCAGCTAGCGCGATCAACGAGCATGGCGCGCACCCTGTCGGCCAAATGTGTTGTAAGCGGGAAGCGCGACCCGCCATAGCTGGGAATCATCGTAGCACTTTTGGCGGCACGTACGATCAAATCTAGATCGCGGATGGCCTCTATTTCGATCGCTATTCCAGCAAAGATGAAGCCATCACCAGGACGCAACGTCGCGGCAAAAGTTTCCTCAACCTTGCCAAGGCTGCGACCGTTCTTAAACCGCACATTGAGCATGGGCACATCGACGATGATCCCTGCATTCAATCGGTGCTGTGTTGCAAAGCGCGGATGCGCGAGCCGCCAATTAACCGCGCCATCGCTTACCAGCTTCTTAAAGTTGTCATAGGCTCGAAGCGCGTAACCTCCGTTCGAAATAAAGGCGATGACGCGAGCGAATTTGGCTGCATCGACTGCGCTATACGGCATCGCAGACTGTACTTCTTCTAGTAGCTCCGCCTCATTAAACGGCGCGGCGCAAGCGCAACACATGACATGCTGGGCAAGCACATCGTAGCTGCCGGGGCGAAAAGTTTCCCCGTCGCGCGCGCCTTCCTGCACCGCATCATAGGCCGCCTGCGCCTCCAGATATTCGAAGCGGTTGCCCGGGACCATCAATGCCTTGGAAGGCTCATCCATCCGGTGATTCGATCGCCCGATCCGCTGCAACAGCCGCGACGAGCCCTTGGGCGCGCCCATCTGGATCACGCAGTCGACATTTCCCCAATCGACGCCGAGATCGAGCGAAGCGGTGCAGATCAGAGCGCGCAACTCGCCTGCCGCCATCGCGGCTTCGACCTTGCGCCGCGCCTCGACCGACAATGATCCGTGGTGGATACCGATCGGATATTTCGCATCATTGGCATTCCACAATTCCTGAAAGATAAACTCGGCAATGAAGCGGGTGTTGCAGAAGATCAACGTGGTCTGGTTGCGCCCGATCTCCTCGATCAGCTGCGGCACGGCATATTTGCCGCTATGCCCCGACCAGGGAATACGGCCTTCGGGCAGCAGGATTTTCAGATCGGGATCGGCGGCAGGTTCGCCCTCGACCAATTGTACGGCATCGATGTCGCCATAAGGTGCAAGCCAGGCGCGATAGGCATCGGGATCGGCAATGGTGGCCGACAGGCCGACGCGCTGCATTGTCGGCGACAGCGTCTGCAGCCGGGCCATGCAAAGCGCCAGCAGGTCACCGCGTTTCGAATTGGCAAAGGCATGGATCTCGTCGACGATCACACGCTTGAGGCCAGCGAACATCGTCAGACTGTCTTCATGGCTGAGAAGCAGCGACAGCGATTCCGGTGTAGTCAGCAGGATGTGTGGCGGTTTCGCGCGTTGTCTGGCTTTGCGATCGGAGGGCGTATCGCCGGTGCGGGTTTCGATGCGGATCGGAAGGCCCATTTCTTCGACGGGGATGAGCAGGTTGCGCCGTACATCGACCGCAAGAGCCTTAAGGGGGGAGATGTAAAGGGTGTGGAGTGTGTCAGATACCGGGGACAAATTCCGTTCGGGCTGAGCTTGTCGAAGCCCTGACTTTTCTGCTGCACCGTCTTCAAAACAAGACGGCCCTTCGACAGGCTCAGGGCGAACGGTTTTGTGTTCTTCCGCAATCAGCTCCGCCAAAGTCGGCAGAAACCCCGCTAGCGTCTTGCCCGCCCCGGTTGCTGCGACCAGCAAAGCATGCCGCCCTTCACCCGCCGCAGCAACCATTTCCAACTGATGCCGTCTCGGGGACCAGCCGCGTGTGGTGAACCAGTCGGTGATGATAGATGGGAGAATCACAAGGGCTTAATGCCCCACCGTCTCCCCGCGTTCCAGCCCGCTTGCTGCCAGTTGCGCATCGATCTGCGCCATCAGCCTGTCCAGCCCCGCCTCGCTTGAGGCCTCGGCCCGCGCCACCAGCACATCCTGCGTGTTCGATGCGCGCAACAGCCACCAGCCGTCGGGGGTGCTTACCCGCGCTCCGTCGGTAGCGTTCACATCCGCGCCATCTGCCGAAAGCCGTGCCAGCACCTCGTCGATCACCGCAAACTTACGCGTTTCGTCGACCTGAAAACGCATTTCGGGAGTGTTGATCATCTCAGGCATTGCGGAGCGCAGTTCGGTCACGCTCTTGCCAAGCTTTGCCGACGCACGCATCAGTCTCAGTCCAGCATAAATCGCATCGTCGAAACCGTAATATTCGTGCTTGAAAAAGATATGCCCGCTCATCTCCCCTGCTAGAGGAGAACTAACTTCCTTCATTTTGGACTTGATAAGGCTGTGTCCGGTTTTCCACATCAGCGGCTGCCCCCCCAGCGCCTTTACCCGGTCGAACAACGCCTGCGACGCCTTCACATCGGCGATAATCGTCGCTCCCGGCACATCGGCCAACACATCCTCGGCAAAGATCTGCAATAGCTGATCACCCCAGATCACCCGGCCCTGGCCATCGATTGCACCGATCCGGTCGCCATCACCATCAAAAGCCAATCCGAAATCGAGACTTTTCTCAGCGACAAGCGTTTGCAGATCGACCAGGTTCTTCTCCTCAGTAGGATCGGGATGATGATTTGGAAAATTGCCGTCGACTTCGG
>JBOFLS010000228.1:0-15667 GCA_051657985.1 Sphingorhabdus sp.
ACCGGGGGCGGCAGGCCGGCTAGTTTGGCGACGGCGATACCATAGCTTCGGTCGGCGGGGCCTTCGGACACTTCGTGGAGCAGGACAAGGTCGCCCTTATACTCCTTGGCGCGAACATGGTGGAGCGACAGCGCATCGAGTGTGTCTGCCAGCCGGGTCAGTTCATGATAATGGGTGGCGAACAGGCAGCGGCAGCGATTGGCTTCATGAATGCCCTCAACCACGGCCCAGGCGATGGCAAGGCCGTCATAGGTTGAGGTACCACGCCCGACCTCATCGAGGATCACAAATGACCGTTCGGTCGCTGTACTGAGGATTGCGGCGGTCTCGACCATCTCGACCATGAAGGTCGATCGCCCGCGCGCCAGATTGTCCGAGGCACCGACGCGGCTGAAGAGGCGGTCGACCAGGCCGAGGCGCGCCGAGGTGGCGGGAACATAGCTGCCCGCCTGCGCCAGAATGACAATCAGCGCGTTCTGTCGCAGGAAAGTCGATTTACCGCCCATATTGGGACCGCTGACCAGCCACAACCGCTTGTCCGGGACTAGGGCGCAATCGTTGGCAATAAAGCGTTCGCCGCTTCGCGCCAATGCGCTTTCAACCACCGGATGCCGCCCGCCTTCGATGCACAGTTCCTGGCCTGCCATTAATTCAGGCAGGCACCAGCCCCCTTCCGCCGCGCGTTCGGCAAGTGCCGCTGCGACATCGATTCGTGCCAACGCATCGGCGCTTGCGGCGATGGCATCCCGTCGCGTCAAGACATGGCCCACCAGTTCCTCAAGATGCGCGGCCTCTGCCGCCAAGGCATGGCCCGAAGCCTGGGTGATGCGCAGCGCCTCTTCATGCAATTCGGGCGAGTTGAAACGCACCGCACCCGCCATCGTCTGGCGGTGGGTAAAGCCCGATCCGGCAGCCATCAGCGCATCGCCATTTTTGGCAGGCACCTCGACAAAATAGCCAAGCACGCCATTATGGCGGATCTTGAGCGCCGCGATGCCTGTGGAAGCGCGATAGCGTGCCTCCAGTGCTGCGATAGCGGCTCGTCCATCGCGCCCCGCCACGCGCAACGCATCGAGGGCCGCATCATAGCCTTCCGCGATATAACCACCCTGCGAAGCCTCGGTCGGCGGTGTCGGCACCAAAGCGCGGGTAAACAGATCGACCATCGCGCCATGCCCATCGAGGCTAGGGAGCAGGCTTTCGAGCAGCGCCGGGCGATCCGCCATCGACCCCAGCCGCTCGCGCAGCACCCGCGCACCGTCAAGGCCATCGCGGATCTGCCCAAGGTCGCGGGGGCTTCCCCGGCCCGCCACCACCCGCCCCAAGGCGCGCGCGATATCGGGGAGCTGTCGAAGCGCTTGCCGTGTGCTTTCGCGCAGCAGAGGGGCTTCGTGGAACCATTGCACCAGCGCCAGCCGGGCCTCGATCTGCGTCTTGTCCATCAACGGCGCGGAAAGATCGGCCGAAAGCATTCTGGCCCCGGCCCCCGTGATCGTCCGATCGACCTCAGCCAGCAACGCCCCCGCCCGCCCGCCGCCATTGGCCGACCGCGTAATTTCCAGGCTGTCGCGCGTTGCCTGATCGATCAGCAGATAATGCTGCACCTGGCGCTGCACCGGCCTTTTCAGGAAGGGCATCTTTCCCTGGCCGACATGATCGAGATACGCCAGCAGCCCGCCGGCCGCTGCCAGTTCGGCGCGTGTCAGCCCGGCAAAGTCACCGCCTCCGAAATGGGCGCTAAGGGCCCCTTTGCCACCGGAACTGTCGAAATCGCTCCTGGGTCGCTCGATAGTGCCATAAGGTGCAGCAAAACCCTCGGGCGCAACGATTTCGCTCGGTCCCAGCCGTGCGAGTTCCGCTTCGAGCGAGGCGGCAGAGACGCAGCTGACTTCGAAATAGCCGGTCGAAATATCGGCGGCAGCAAGGCCAATCTCACCCCCGGCTTCGGCAAGCGCTACCAGAATGTTCGACGCCCAGCTGTCGAGCAGGCTATCCTCGGTCAGCGTGCCGGCGGTGACGAAGCGGATGATATCGCGCGCAACCAGAGCCTTCGATCCGCCGCGCAACTTTGCCTGTTCGGGGGTTTCGGTCTGTTCGGCAATGGCGACACGGTGCCCGGCCTTGATCAACCGCGCCAGATAGCCCTCGGCAGCGTGCACCGGTACGCCGCACATCGGGATCGGCGCACCGCCATGTTCCCCCCGCGCCGTGAGGGCAATGTCCAATACCTGGCTCGCGATTCTTGCATCGTCGAAAAACAGCTCGAAGAAATCGCCCATCCTGTAGAAAAGCAGGCAATCGTCGCACTTCGCCTTCAGCTTCAGATACTGCGCCATCATCGGCGTCGGCGTTTCCAGGCCGGGCAGGGAAATGTTCTTGGGCGCAAGCGAGTCCATGTTTAGATGCTTAGACGGTTGGGCTTTCAAGGCAATGTTGCTGTGGACTCAAACTGTGGAAATTAGGGCGCATCGCCTTGCAGGCGATGCAAGACGCAAAGACGCAAAGGCGCAAAGAATTGCAACTCATCGTTAGAATCATCTGCCGCCTTTCTTTTCTACTTCGTCACCCCCGCCTTCGCGGGAATGACGAAGTTTGTGGTTGGCGTTCTTCGCGCCTTGCGAGCCCGCTTGCGGGCTTGCGCGTATCGAACTAGGGCGAAGGCATCACTTAAATCAGGGCATTCAATATGAACGACAGCGACGTCCAGTTTACAGCACAAGAAGCGTTGCAGTTCCACGCGCAAGGCCGCCCGGGAAAGATCGAGATCGTCGCCTCCAAACCCATGGCGACGCAGCGCGATTTGAGCCTGGCTTATTCGCCGGGCGTTGCCGTGCCCGTGCAGGCAATCGCGAACGACCCGGCTTCGGCCTATGACTATACCGCCAAGGGCAATCTGGTTGCGGTGATTTCCAACGGCACCGCTATTCTTGGCCTTGGCAATCTGGGCGCGCTTGCCTCCAAACCGGTGATGGAAGGCAAGGCCGTTCTTTTCAAACGCTTCGCCGACGTCGATTCGATCGATATCGAGGTTAAGACCGAAGACGCGCAGCGCTTCATCGATGCCGTCGAACTGCTGGAGCCGACCTTTGGCGGGATCAACCTTGAGGATATAGCCGCCCCCGACTGTTTTGTGATCGAGCAGGCTTTGCGCGAGCGCATGAACATTCCGGTGTTTCATGACGATCAGCATGGTACCGCAATCATATCCGCCGCCGGGTTGATCAACGCCTGTCTGCTGACGGGGCGTTCGCTAAAAGAGATCAGGATCGTCTGCAACGGCGCAGGGGCGGCCGCGATCGCCTGTACCGAGTTGATCAAGGCTATGGGCGTTCCCCACAGGAACATCATCATGTGCGATCGCCAGGGTGTGATCTATCAGGGGCGTACCGAGGGGATGGATCAATGGAAATCCGCCCATGCCGTGCCAACCGAAGCGCGCACCTTGGCCGAGGCGATCAAGGGCGCGGATGTGTTTCTCGGGCTTTCGGCGGCCAATGCGATGACTAAGGATATGGTGAGATCGATGGCCGATCAGCCGATCATCTTCGCCATGGCCAACCCCGATCCCGAAATCACCCCGCCCGATGCGCTGGAAGCGCGGCCCGATGCGATCGTCGCGACCGGGCGGTCGGATTATCCAAACCAGGTCAACAATGTGCTAGGCTTCCCCTTCATTTTCCGCGGTGCGCTGGACGTGCGGGCAACCACGATCAACGAAGAGATGAAGATTGCGGCCGCCAACGCCATTGCGGAACTGGCACGCGAAACCGTGCATGAGGATGTTGCTGCGGCCTATGGCGGCAATACGCAAAGCTTTGGCCGTGACTATATCATCCCCGCCCCGTTCGACCCGCGCCTGATCGAGGTGGTTTCTTCCGCGGTTGCCAAGGCGGCAATGGATACGGGCGTTGCGCAAAAGCCTATCGCCGACATGGACGCCTATCGCGCCAGCTTGCGTGCACGACAAAACCCTACGACCTCGGTTATGGCTCAGGTCTACGAGGCCGCACGCGCCAAGCCGAAACGCGTGATCTTCGCCGAAGCGGAAGAGGATGTCGTGTTGCGCGCTGCTGTGCAGTTTCGCCAGGATGGCTATGGCACGCCGGTATTGGTCGGGCGCGATGCCGCAGTGCTCGAAAAGCTTAAGGGCATGGGGGTGGCCGATCCCGAAAGCTATGAAATACACAATAGCGTTTCGAGCCCGCTTGTCCCGGCGATGGTCGATCGTCTCTATGCGCGGTTGCAGCGGCGCGGCTATCTGCGTCGCGACGTGCAGCGCATGGTCAACCGCGATCGCAACATCTTCGGCGCGCTGCTGCTGACGATGGAACAGGGCGATGCGATGATCACCGGTGTGACGAGGACCTTTGCACAAACCTTGCGGGAACTGCGCCGCGTGCTCGATCCCAAAAAGGATGAAATTCCTTTTGGCGTCCATGTGCTGGTTGGCAAGACGCACACCGTCTTCATGGCCGACACCACCGTCAACGAACGTCCCAGCGCTGAGGAGCTGGCCTATATCGCCGAACAGACCGCCCAGGTCGCCCGGCGGATGGGGCATACGCCGCGTGTCGCGTTTCTCTCCTATTCGACCTTCGGCAATCCGCCGGGCAACTGGCTCAGCAGCATACGCGAGGCGGTGGCCATTCTGGATGCCCGCAATCCGGCGTTCGAATATGAGGGGGAAATGGCCCCCGATGTAGCCCTGAACCCTGCGCTTATGGCCAATTATCCCTTTTGTCGGCTCTCGGGCCCAGCCAATGTCCTGATCATGCCAGGGCTGCAATCGGCCAATCTATCGGCGAAGCTGCTGCGCGAACTGGGTGGCGATCAGGTGATCGGGCCGATGCTGATCGGAGTCGAAAAGCCCGTGCAGGTGGCGACGATGGCTTCGAGCGCATCCGAATTGGTGGCGCTTGCAGTGCTGGCCTCGACGGGGGTTGCACAGTAATTTGCGTCAATATACTTCATTTCAACATAACCATAGCCCTAAGCTTGTCTAAGGGCGTCTTTTAGCAATAGCGCAACAACGAAGAAGCCTGCTTCGACAGGCTCAGCACTACGGTTTTAAAAACACTTATCTAAATTAAGGCCGCCCGCCCTGCCCTTGCCCGGCACCGGGCGCACCGGCGCCGACGGCGCCGATATTGCCGAACAGTTCCTCAAAGAAACTGGTGTTGCGGCCCAGCGTCGGCGTCTTGTCGCCATTGGGGTTCAGCCTTACGACGTTTTCCATGCCTTTTTGATTGACAGCAGCGACATTGCCCGCAGAATCGAACTGGATGTGCAGCACCGTCTGCGCCGTCGGGCGAGGATTGCGGAAGGCAAGCTGTTTGGTATCGCGTGCGAAATAATACCAGTCGTTGCTGCCGAACTGACCGGTAAAGGTCGGCCGGCCAAGTGTGCTCTGAACCGATTCCCGGTTGTCGACGCCCGGCTGAATCGAGGACATCAGCGTTGCATCGCCGATATAGCCCTGATGCCCGCGAAACTGCGTACAGCCTTGAATCGCAAGTGCCGCACCGGCCAATACTGTCAGCTTGAGGACGACGGAAACTCGACTTTTGCGCATTTTAGGGCCTTTGATAGTCATGTATGCCATTGCCATTGCATCCTTGGGCGGCAATGGCAATATCCATCACGAAATGAACCGCGGATGAGCGCCTTCCGGTGTTTTCCGCCCGTTACGGAGCATGGAACCCAAAGTGTCGCTGTTAAGCCGCATCTTCAAACCCGCCGCCCCCGACCCGCGCGATGCCCTGCGCCCCCTTTATGCACAAGTCGTGGCACAGGCGCGTCAGCCGCACTGGTATGTCAAAGGCGGTGTGCCCGATACCGTCGATGGACGGTTCGAGATGGTATCGGCAATCCTGTCGCTGATACTGATCCGGCTGGAACGCGATTCCGCCACCGCCCCTGCAACCGCAAGGCTGACCGAATTGTTCGTTTCCGACATGGACGCCCAACTGCGCGAATTCGGCGTTGGCGATATGATCGTCGGCAAGCGCGTTGGCAAGCTGATGGGGGCTTTCGGCGGCCGGCTGGGGGCTTACCGCGATGGATTGGCCAATGGCGGCCTTGACGATGCCATCCGGCGCAACCTGTATGGCGAGACAAACCCGACACCCGAACAGGCGGCGCATGTCGCCGGGGAAATGCAGGCGATTGCTATAAGGCTTGCAGCGATCGACGCGGCACAGCTAACCACCGGGCAAGCAACATGGTGAGCGAGATTGCGCCACCCGAATTCAGCCGCGCCGTACCGCTGTCCGAAATAGGCAGCACGGCAAAGCCGCGCCATCTGATTGCCGATGAGGCCGAGCGCGGGGCCCTGGCTCGGCGTTTCGGTCTGTTGGCGCTTGATCGGTTGGAAGCCGACGTGACCCTGCAGGCCGAAGGCGGAGGCTATCTGGCGCAAGGGCAGCTGCAGGGCGATGCGGTCCAACCCTGCGTGGCAAGCGGTGAACCCGTAGCAGCGCATATTGACGAGGCTTTTGCCGTACGCTTCGTCGCCGAAGCCGCCTATGACGCCGAGGCCGAAGTCGAACTTGACGCTGACGATTGCGATACGCTGTTTCACGATGGTCGCACGATCGATCTGGGCGAGGCGGTGGCGCAGAGCTTCGCGCTCGCGCTCGATCCCTTCCCGCGCAGCATCAGCGCCGATGCGGTGCTGAAGGCGGCAGGGGTCAAGGACGAGAGCGAGGCTGGGCCATTCGGCGCGCTTGCGGCGCTGAAGGAAAAGCTGGGCAAAAGCTGAGATCGTGTTTGATATCCATCTGCGCAAGCTGATCGATCCTGTGCTCAACGGTCTGGGTGCCGCCATCGCGCGTAGCGGGATCGGGGCGAATGCGATTACGCTCGCCGGTGCCGCTTTGGTGCCGCCCTTATTTTATGCACTGCTCGAGCAGCAATGGATGTTCGCACTCGGCCTTATCGCCGCCAACCGGCTGCTTGACGGCCTTGATGGCGCGGTCGCGCGCATTCGGGGGTCGAGCGCATGGGGCGGTTATCTGGATAGCCTGTGCGACTATCTCTTCTATATTGGCGTGCCCTTGGGTTTTGCCTTCGCAGCGCCCGCAAACGAATTGTCGGCCTTGCTGCTGATTGCCAGTTTCACCCTGACCTCGGTCAGCTTCCTTGCCCTCGCCGCGATCACGGCTGGCCGCGACCTCGGGCATGGGGAGAAGGCCTTCACCTATTCGAGCGGCCTGATGGAGGGTGGAGAGACCATTGCTTTCTTCATCGCCATGTGCCTCTTCCCCGCGCTGTTCCCGCAACTGGCGCTGGTCTTCGCCGGGCTGTGTTTGCTGACGGTGGGGCAGCGCTTATGGCTGGCGCGCCGGCTTTTGACCTCGAACTAGACAGGTTTCACGCGAAGACGCGAAGGCGCAAAGGAGCTGATCTGCGGCATAGCCGCTTTCTTCAAAACTCTGCGTCCTCTGCGCCTCTGCGTGAAATATTTTGATCGCGCAGAGGCGCAGAGAACGCCGAGGAGAATGAATGGCGCTACGCGCCGGTTGAACTTCTTCTTCGCGCCTTCGCGGCTTTGCGTGAAACCTTAATCTTCAACCGTCAGAAACGGTGCAGCCACTTCGGGCCGCACGCGCACCAGACGGCCCGTCGCCTTGTCGAGCATCGCCCAGGTCGTGTTGGCGCGCACAATCACTTTGCCCGTACCATCGACAAAATCCACCCGCCGGTCGAACTGCGCACCCTTGGGGCTGCTTTCAATCCATGTCCGCCCCGTCACGCTCTCCCCCGGGCCGACATTGCCGCGATAGTCAATCTCATGCCGGGTCACGACCCAGATATAGGCGGCGATATGCTCCGGGGCTGCTACCGCCTGCCAATGCGCCGTCGCCATATCCTGTATCCACCGCACCCAGACGGCATTGTTGACATGGCCGAGTTCGTCGATGTCGGCGGGGGTTGCGGTAAACTGGAGGGCGAAGGGGGTGGGCATTCCCGAACGTTTACAACGCCTCTTTTAGGAATGAAACAGTTGCTCGGAAAGAGTTCACATTGGCATGGCCCTCGGCGTTCAGATTTTTGCGATCAGGATCGGGATCGTCTTTGCCATAAGCGCGAACCGGGAAGCTGCCATCGCCGCACACGCCGTGTCCCGCTTTGGCAAAAAGCAGGCTTTGAACCTGTTTGCCCTTCCCAGCCATGCTCATCCGATCCGCAAGATTACGCGCCATCGTGCCCGATGCCCATACCTCATCGCGATCCCCGGCGATCAACAGCAACCTGGCGTTGGTTTTCTCGATCGGGATGCGCGCCGCCTGTGCCGCATCGGCATTGAAGCGTCGCGATCTTTCATAACGGTCGGTGTTGTCACGATATCGGCCCTCGACGACCGGATATAAAGGAACGAAGGGCAGCGGCTTGCCGTCGAACACCCAAGTCGAGCGCGGTGGAGGTGTGTTTTCTCCCTCGCCGAAACCCTGCCAGACGATATCGCTAGGCACGCAGCCAACCGCCGCCTTGACCCACGAAAACCGCGACGCGGCAAGCATTGCAAATTCACCGCCCTTGCTTTGCCCCCACAGGCCCAGACGCCGGGTATCGGCTTCGGGCTGTTGCATCAGCCAATCGCGGGCGCGCTCCAGCTGGTTGACGTCGATCAAATGCCCGCTGGTTGGAACATGTTCGGCAGGCTCATAAGGCAAAGTGTACCAGGCGATGGCCAGCGTCGCAAAACCCTGCTGTGCGTAAGTCAGGGCATTGCTTCGCGCCTTTTCGATATTATTGCCCTCGCTGCCATGAAGAACGATCAGAGTCGGCAGTTTACGGCCATTTTTCGGAGCGGCAAAGACACCAACCAGTCCGGGTTGTTGCACCGTCGATATCCGTAAATCTTCAACGTCCTCGGCCAATGGCAATGCAGCGCTGGCAATTTGCTTTCCGTCTTTCATCAGCAGGATGCGCACGTTCTGTTTCATATCTGCGGCAACCCCGCGCAAATAGCCCGGAATTTCATCCCGACCGTCGGGATAGCCGGACCACAAAAGCGCCAGCGGGTCGGCCATTTTGTAACTGCCGGCAATTGGTGTCGCCGATGCAAGGTCCACACGCCCTTTTGTATCTGCCTGAACGTCGGCCCAGGCTGTAAAGCGTGTCGGTTGCGGTGCCCAGTTGCCCGATGCATCCGGACGCCAAACGGGAAGACTGCGTATTGCAACGACAGTCAGTTTTTCGCCGGGCTGCGCATCCACAACGCGAATAGGTGCAGCTGCCGCCGGATCGAATGTCGCATCGGTTTCGATCCGCGGGGCAGCATGGATGCCTGTCACAAACAGAAAGGAGCCCAGCAGGGCAGCAGGCAAAAACTTCAGTATACTAGCCATCGGTCGCTCCGGATATTTGCGACTTCAGAACTAGTCGCACATCCGCCAAAGTCATTGCGGGTAAACGGCTGTAACCTTACTCCGCCATCTCCAACTGCCACAGCAGAAACGCCGCTTCCTCGGCATTCTCCCTCAACCGATCGAACCGGCCCGACTTCCCGCCATGCCCCGCGCCCATATTGGTTTTGAGCAGCAGCAGATTGTCGTCGGTCTTAAGCTCACGCAATTTGGCGACCATCTTTGCCGGTTCCCAATAGGTCACGCGTGGATCATTGAGGCCCGCGGTCCATAACATTGGCGGATAGGCCTTTGCCTCGATATTGTCGTAAGGCGAATAGCTGCGGATATAATCGAACGCGGCCTTGTCGGTTATGGGATTGCCCCATTCGGGCCATTCGCCCGGGGTCAGCGGCAAGGTCTTGTCGAGCATGGTGTTGAGCACATCGACAAAAGCCACATGGGATACGATCGCGCCGAAGATTTCAGGTGCCTGATTGACCACTGCCCCCATCAGCTTGCCACCGGCCGAGCCCCCGCTCGCGGTTAGCTTGCCTTTGCTGGTGTAGCCCTTCTCGATCAGCCCGCGGCCGACATCGACAAAGTCGTTGAAGGTGTTGGTCCGCTTCATCAGCTTGCCATCCAGATACCATTGATAGCCCAGATCGTCACCGCCGCGGATGTGGGCGATGGCATAGGCGAAGCCGCGATCGACCAGGCTCAGCCGGTTGGCCGAAAAGCCCGGCGGCATCGCATAGCCATAAGCACCATAGGCATAGAGGTGTAAGGGTGCGCTGCCATCCTTTTTAAAGCCTTTTTTATAGAGGACCGACACCGGCACCTGCACGCCATCGCGGGCCGTGATCATCACCCGCTCGGTTTCATATTGGCTGGCGTCGTAGCCCGAGGGGATTTCCTGTACTTTCAGGGTTTCCATGCGCTTGTCGGCCAGATGATAGTCGAACACCGTATCCGGCGTGACCATCGATTCATAATCCAGCCGTAGCTTCTTGACGTCATATTCGGGATTGTCGCCAAGGCCTGCACTATAGCTCGCTTCGGGGAATTTGATCGGCTCTGGATTGGCCGGGTTGTTATATTTCCGCACCTCGACCTGATCGAGGCCGTCGATCCGGCCTTCGGTCACGAAGAAATCCTTGAACAGCGACAGGCCGGTCAGATAGTGCCGGTCCGATCCCGCGATCAGCGTTTTCCATTCGCCCGGTTTTTTCAGATCGGCGGTCGCGATGCGGAAATTGACATGATCGTCGTTGGTCAGGATGTAGAGCTTGCCATCGCGCACATCGACCGAATATTCGCGGCCCACCTTGCGGGGGGCGATCAGGATCGGCTCGGCTGTGGGGTTGTCCGCAGGCACAAGCCGGACCTCGCTGGTTATATTGTCGCCGGTGGCGATCACGATCCAGTCTTCCTGCGCGGTCAGTCCCACACCCACACCAAAGCCGATATCGGCCTCTTTATAGAGGAGCTTCGCCTTTTTCGGATCGTCGCCGAGGCGGTGGTAATAGGCATTGTCGGTCCGCCAGTTTTCGTTGGCTAGGCCGTAAACCAGCCCCTTGCTGTCTTTCGTCCAGACAATGCTCGATAGCGTGCCGGGGATAACGTCCTTAAGCTTTTCGCCCGTTTCCAGATTGCGGATGTGAAGTTCGAAACGTTCGGAACCATTATCGTCATAGGCATAGGCCAGCAGCTTGCCGTCGGGGCTGACTTCGGCCGCCCCCAGACGGAAATATTCCTTGTCTTTTGCGAGTTCATTTTCATCCAGGATCAGCTGGTCGGCGCCATCGGCAACGGGAATATACGCTCGAACGCCGTTGGCCATATCCTCTTCATAATCGCCTACCCCGGCCCGCTTTCGATAATGCTTCCGATATTGCGCGCCCTCATCGAATTTCGACCAATAGATATAATCGCCATCCTTTTGCGGGACAGTGGAATCGTCCTCCTTAATCCGCCCCTTCATCTCCTGAAAAATCTCTTCGGTCAGCGTGGCCTGCGGCCCCATCTTGGCCTCGAAATAAGCGTTCTCCTTTTCGAGATGCGCAAGGATGTCCTTGTCGTCGATCTTGGGATAGCTCTGGTCTCTCAGCCAATGATAATCGTCGCGGATCGTCACCCCGTGCACGGTAAACTGGTGCGGCCGCTTTTCGGTGACAAGCGGCTGGATGGCGGCGGGGCTGGTCTTTTCGGTCATGCTGTCTTTCTTTTTGGCGTCGTTGGCGAACAGGGGCGAAGCGCCGATTGCCAGCGCGGTCGTCAGCCCAAGTTTCAGGAGCAGTTTCATGTGGGGCGATTCCTCTCTATATGGCAAGCATAACTAGAAAGCGAATAGCCCCATGTCCACCTATGAAGCCCGCCTTGCCGCCCTGCGCGAACAACTGAAAGCCGACCGTCTCGATGGTTTCGTCGTCCCGATCTGCGATGAACATATGAGCGAATATGTCGGCGAATATGCCCAGCGGCTGGGCTGGTTGACCGGCTTTGGCGGCTCCGCAGGCTCGGCGGTTGTGTTGAGCGAAGAAGCCGCGATCTTCACCGATGGCCGCTACACGCTGCAGGTGCGCGAGCAGGTCGATGGCAAACACTGGCAATATGTCGGCGTGCCGCAGACCAGCATCGCTGCATGGCTTAAGGAACATGCGCCCGAAGGCGGGCGGATCGGTTACGACCCCTGGGTGCACACCAAGGGCTGGGTGGAAAGCGCCACGAAGGCGCTGAAGGCCAGGGGAGCGGAGTTGGTCGCGGTTTCGCGCAATCCCATCGATGCCGTTTGGGGCGACCAGCCCGCGAAGAGCAAGGCGCATCTGGTGGTGCATGAAGACCGCTATGCCGGGCAGAATAGTGCCGAGAAGCGGGCGGCGGTCGCCGAATGGCTGGCTGAGAACAAGCTCGACAGCACCGTGGTGGCCGCGCTCGATTCGGTTGCCTGGCTGCTCAATGTGCGCGGCGCCGATGTCTCGCGCACGCCGGTGGCGTTGAGCTTTGTGCTCGCCCATGCCGATGGCACCGCCGACCTGTTTGTCGCCCCTGAAAAGGTGAGCGACGAGGTGCGCGCGCATCTGGGCAATGCGGTGCGGCTGCGCACGCCCGAAGAGTTCGTCCCCGAACTGAAAGCCATGGCCGGCAAGCGGATCGCGGTCGATCCCGACCGTTCGGTGGCGGCGATCTTCGGCGCGCTCAAAGACGGTGGTGCCACCATAGTCGAGGCGCGCGACCCCACCATCCTGCCCAAGGCGCGGAAGAACCCGGTCGAACAGGCCGGCCACCGCGCCGCCCAGGCGCGCGACGGGGCGGCGCTTACGCGGTTCCTGCACTGGCTGAGCCAAGAGGCGCATAAGGGCGAACTGACCGAACTCGATGCCGCCGCCAAGCTGCACGCCTTCCGCGAAGCCACCGGCATGCTCAAGGACTTAAGCTTCGACACCATCTCCGCCGCTGGCCCCAATGGGGCTAGCCCACATTACAAGGTCGACGAAAAATCGAACCGGCGGATCGATCCTAACAGCATCTATCTGGTCGACAGCGGCGGGCAATATCTGGATGGCACCACAGACGTCACCCGCACCATCTGGGTTGGGCCGGGGCAGCCGACTGCGGAAATGAAGGAACGTTTCACCCGCGTGCTGAAAGGCCATATCGCGCTGGCGCTGGCCACCTTCCCCGAAGGCACGCGCGGCGCGCAACTCGACACGCTGGCGCGCGCGTCACTGTGGCAGGCCGGCGTCGATTACGCCCATGGCACCGGCCACGGCGTGGGCAGCTTCCTCGCGGTGCATGAAGGCCCGCAGCGGATCGCGAAATTCACCGGCGGCCAGCCGGGTTTCGATGAGCCTTTGCTGCCGGGCATGATCCTGTCGAACGAGCCCGGTTACTACAAGACCGGCGAATATGGCATCCGCATCGAGAATCTCGTGCTGGTCGAGGAACGCGACATCGCGGGCGCGGAGGGACGCTATTTCGGTTTCGAAAACCTGACCTGGGCACCGATCGACAAGACTTTGGTGGATACCTCGCTGCTGACGCGGGATGAATTGCGCTGGTGGGATGAATATCATGCCCGCGTGCTAGAGGTTGTGGGGCCGCAGCTGGAGGGGGATGTGCTGGCTTGGGTAACGCAGGCTTGTAGGCCTCTGTCACGTTCATGATCGATACGACACGCCTGACAAATGTCTCGGTTTTGGCGCGCCTCAAAACCGGCCCTATCCTTGTCTGGATCGTGGGAATTTTGTTTTTGATTGCCCTCGTGATTCTCAAGGCGGGAAACCCTCAAGGCAGCCTATTCTACTATGTTTTCGGCGATTTTGTCGTCCCGATCATGCTACTGTGCTTTGCAGGCGGATTGGCCTCATTTGTTCAAATGTATCGTTGGCGAAACGCCTATTTGCGACATGATTCCGATACAGTCTACAGAGGATGGTGGGACAGTTGGCCGATCACAACGATAATGCACGTCTATATCGCGACGAATTTGCTTGGCATTCGATCACTGCGCGCTCGCATTGGAGCGAAGGACATTGAACTTTTTAAGGCTTACTCCGCGGTTGAAGATGTCGAGGAAGTGCTCGACAGGCTGAAATCATTAACGGGGCAATAAGACGGACACACTAATTCATTCTCCCAAAGGAGCGAGAAAAGCCAGCCAGTTCCTGCGTTCCAACGCGCGCTCGTTGCGCGCTATGTGCGGGTGAATGAAAAGGTAAAAGAGGCAGGAGAGGGAGAGGGGACAGTATATGCCTGACCCCTCTTTTTCTCTCTGCCTCATTTACACTCTTCAACGAAGGCGGCGGGCCTTTCGTTCGAAAGGCGCAGAGCATCCCCCCTCACCGCCAATAATCGCGCCGCATCATCTCGTCGAAACCGGCCGCTTTGCAGACAGCATTTCCTGAACCGCTTGCCCGACCCGCAGGGGCACGGATCGTTGCGGCCGAGCCGTTCGAGCAGTTCGATCTCACCGCCCTTGATCGTGCGCAGCCCGCGCTTGACGCGCGTTTCGCTGGGGAAGCCGCGACGGCGTTTGGATGTCCGCTCGAAAGCAGGCATAGTTGTGGTCTGGATATTTCACGGTTTGTCTCCTTCAAAAATATGTGCCCCTCCCGAATTCGGGAAGGGGCGCGAGGTTGTTCACCTCCACGCCACCGGGGTCCAGCGTCCCGGCTTCGCGACGACCTGATAATCGTCGCGATAGAGGATCTGGCCCGGATCGCGGGTGGTGAGGTGGTTGATGATGACGCCGCAATCGCGCAACAGCGCGACAAGCACCCAGGCATGGCCGATCATGTCACGCGCTTCCGCGCGGAACCAGCAAATGCCTTCATCATACCAGCGGCTCTTCGACTTGATCGCGAAGTGACGCCCCTTCGGTACCGGCAGGTTCGCGTTGAACCAGTCGAGTTCCGAACGGATGGCTCCGCGGATTATGTCCGGGGTGCGATGGTCGCGCCCGGCACAGCCTGCCGCATAGAAAATGCCGTACGCGCCGCGGCCACGCCCGGCGCGTTCCGGCGATACGAATCGCAGATACATAAATGCCTCGGAACGCCGCACGGGCATCCGACCCGGCAGCGCATCATTTCAATGAAATGGGAAAAGCTCTTGCCCGGGCGTTCCGGGAAGAGCGGTTAAAGGGGCCTTACCGCCCCTTTGGTTCCAAGGGCGGAGGCGTAAAGATGTGTATTCTGAACATCATGCACCCCATCAAAAATTGATGGCGCGCGGTAGCGCCTTGTCAAGGCGTTGTAAAGCCTGCGAATAAAGGTCTCAGAGCTGGTGATGCGCCCCAATGCTCGCCCTGATCCAGTCGAGCGTTCCTTTGCGCAGCGCATTCTTGTTCCAGGCAGGACATCGGTTCCGGGGACACAATACCAATTAGCCCACACTCATCTTTGTGTCTTCGTGTGAAACAAATCATACCGCGCTCGATCGCATAATCTCACACGAAGGCACAAAGCCACGAAGAAGGCTGCTCTTTTCTCGCAACAGAGGCACCACTAAACCGCCCGCACAAATTCGCGAAACCAGCTTTCCAACTCCGCTTCGCTTAACTCGCCCGCGGCCAGATCGACAAACGCCACCACCAGCTCAGCATCGGTCGCCGTCAGCGCGAACCCGTTAAGCGCCAGAAAGGTTTCGCTTACCACCGCAGCCGTCCGCTTGTTGCCATCGACAAAGGGGTGGTTGCGTGCAATGCCATAGGCATAGGCAGCTGCGAGTGCAGCCGCGTCGGGTTCGCCATAGGCGGACAGGTTTTGCGGGCGCGCCATTGCGCTTTCCAGCAGGGTCGCATCGCGCACGCCCTC
>JBOFLS010000229.1:0-2485 GCA_051657985.1 Sphingorhabdus sp.
CATTTGAGTCCTTTGTGCGCCCAGCGGATGCCGCATTCCCGCCACTTTTTCCTTGCACAGTCTCGAATACGACAAGCTGGCCATCTTTACCGACGATATGCGCCGCATGGGTACGCTCTGCCTGCCGCCTGCAATCAATCACAGCGAGGCCGAATATTCGGTGGAGGAGAGCGACCAAGGGCTGGCGGTGCGCTACGCACTGGCGGGGCTGAAAAATGTTGGCGAAAAGGCGATGGAGGGGCTGGTTGCCGAGCGCGAGGCGAACGGGCCTTACAAGGATCTCGACGATTTCGCCGAGCGTGTCGATCCGGCGCAGATCAACCGGCGCAGTCTTGAAAACCTGACGTCGGCGGGGGCATTCGACGAATTTCTGTCCAACCGCGCCTCCATCTTTAGCGGGATCGAGACAGTGCTTGCCACAGCACAAGCCGCGCGCGATCAGCGGGAAAGCGGGCAGGGCGGTCTGTTCGGCGGCGACTCCGGGGGCGATACTGCGAAGATGCGGCTGCCCAAGGCCGAGAGATGGTCGGTCGCGGAAACCATGGAGCATGAGCGCGAGGCATTCGGCTTCTATTTCTCCTCGCACCCGATCTCGCAATTTGCGCAGATTGCGCTGGGCCACGGGGCGAAATCCTATCTGGAGACGGTCGACTGTGGCCCGATCCCTGAAGGCAGCCGCAAATCGGGAACGATGGCGGCGATGGTGCAGACGGTGCGCTTTCGCGAGACCAAGCGCGGCAAACGTTTTGCCCAAGTCGAGCTTTCGGACAGCAGTGGGCAATTTGTCGCCAGCTGTTTTGAAGAGGCTACCTGTGCGCAGCTTGGCGAATGGGCAAAGACTGCTGAGTGCTTGCTGTTGACCGTAGAGCTTGACCTGCCAGCGGGTGAGGAAATCCCCCGCATCGGCATTCGCAGTGCCAAGCCACTGGCCAGTCTGGCTGCCAACACGCAGTTCAAGATGCTGCTCGATATTGAGCGCGCCGATGCCTTCATGCAGTTACAGGGGCTGATTTCGCCCCTGGGTGGCGGGCGTAGCGAAGTGGTGGTTCGCACGCCTGCCGCCAACGGCAAGACCGCCGATATCGTGCTTGGGCGAAAATTCCGGCTTGACGTGGAGCTGGTCGAGCGGGTCAAAGCGATCAACGGTGTCGGTCATGTCGAGTTGGCACCGATCAAGGCAAGAGAAGCGTTTTTGAGGAGTGTCGGCTAGCTAGTTTCTTATTTTAAGTTGAAATAGACCGTAGCCCTAAGCCTGTCGAAGGGCGCCCTCTCGGATGGTTCTATCTCTGGAAGCGCCCTTCGACAGGCTCAGGGCTACGGTATAAATTTGACTACATGACCAAGCTTATCGACGCCGAAGGAGAGAATATGCTGGGCGGAATGCAGGACTGGGATCTTCGGGTTACGCATCTGATCGACTATGCCGCGCGCGAACATGGCAGCCGCGAGATCGTAACCCGCTGGGCCGATGGCCGGATCGAGCGCACCGACTGGGCAGGCGTCGCTGGCGAGGCGCGGCGGATGGCGCAGGCCTTTGCCGCAATGGGCATCAAACCCGCCGACCGCATCGCCACCTTCGCGATGAACCATCACCGCCATCTCGCCGCCTGGTACGGCGCGATCGGTTGCGGCGGGGTGATCCATACCGTCAACGTCCGGCTGTTCGATGAGGATCTGATCTACATCATGAACCATGCCGAAGACCGGGTGCTGATGTATGACAGCCTGTTTGAGCCGATCATCGACCGGCTGAAGCCGCATCTGAAAACCGTCGAGCATTATATCGTCTTCGATAGCGCTGAATATGAAGGATTGATCGGCGGGCAGGACGGGAATTTCGAGTGGGTCCCGGGCGACGAGCGCGACCCGTGCATGCTATGCTACACCAGCGGCACGACCGGACATCCCAAGGGCGTGCTTTACCAACACCGCTCGACAATGCTGCATGCGATGGCCGAGGTTGCGCCCTCCGTGTTCGACCTGTCGATGACGGCGGCGTTGTTGCCTATCGTGCCCATGTTCCACGCGGCGAGTTGGGGGCTGCCCTTCGCAGGCGCGCTTGCCGGCGTGAAGTTCGTCTTTTCGGCGGTCAACGATCCGGCGGTTCTGCACGGATTGATGCTGGAGGAGGGGATCACCCATAGCGCCGGCGTGCCCACGGTCTGGCTTGCCATGTTCCAGCATCTCGATGCCGAGAAAGCTGGGGGGCGCAGGGCCGATCTGGGCAAGCTCAAGCTGGTGACGATCGGCGGCACGGCAGCCCCGCGGATGATGATCGAGCGGCTGATGAAAGAGGGCGTCCGCGTTTCGCATGCCTGGGGGATGACCGAAACCTCGCCCATCGGTACCATGGGCGCGCAAATTCCGGGCTGGGATGAAATGACGCTGGACGATCAGATCGACGTCGTTTCCAAACAGGGCAAGATCCCCTTTGGCGTCGAGCTGCGCGTGATCGACAAGGACGGGCAAATCGCCCCGCGCGACG
>JBOFLS010000230.1:0-5420 GCA_051657985.1 Sphingorhabdus sp.
CTGCTGGCCGGAAGCGAGCATGCGACAGCGATTGCCGATGGTTCGAAACTCGCCACGCTCGCCTTTGCCGAGGCGCAAGGCCGTTACACGCTCGGTGCCCGCGCGGTGACCGTCAAGGATGCGCGGATCAATGGCGAGAAGATTTTCGTTCTCTCCTCAGCCGCCGCTGACCTGCTGATTGTCAGCGCCAATGAGGACAGCAAAACGCGGCTCTTTGTCGTCGAAGCAAAGGCCGAAGGCGTCGACATCCGGTCCTATCCGGTGGTCGACGGCAGCCTTGCCGGTGTCGTTACCTTCCGCAATGTTGCCGCCGAACCTTTGGGCGATTTTGCGCGGCTTGAAGCGGCGGTGGATGAAACCCGCCTGATTGCCGCCGCTGAAATTGTCGGCATTGCCAAACGGCTGTTCGATGACACGCTTGACTATGTCAAAACCCGCGAGCAATTCGGCCAGCCCATCGGTCGCTTCCAAGTAATCCAACACCGGCTGGTTGATGCCTATGCCAAGCTGGAGGCAATCCAGTCCTCGCTTTACCGCGCGCTACTGCTGGCGGGGCAGGATCGGGCAGCGACCAAGGCCTTTATCGCCGAAAATGCCCAGTGGATTGCCGAGCAGGCGATCCAGCTGCACGGTGGCATGGGAATGACAGACGAGCTGGCCATCGGGCATGGGGTGAAGCGGATCTTGCTGCTTTCCAAGCTGTTTGGCGACCCGGCCTCGGCGATCGCCGCGATGGCAAAGGCCGCCTGAGGTGAACGCACTCAAACCAATTGCCGAAGGGCTGTGGACCGACGAAGCCCAGCCGTGCCTGATCGGCGGACGGCGCAAGAGCGATGGCAAGATCGTGTTCCCAATGCCGAGCGGTGATGCGGCCAACGGCTACGACGCGGTGCCGCTGTCGCGCACCGGCACGCTTTGGTCGTGGACCATACAGGGCTTTGAACCCAAGGCACCCTATGCGGGAGCGCAACCGTTCCGCCCCTTTGGCGTCGGCTATGTCGAATTGCCCGGCGAGGTGATTGTCGAGACGCGGCTAACCACCACTACCGGCCTCAAGATCGGCACGAAAATGGAATTGGTGATTGAGGATTTCGATGGCGAACGCAGTTGTTTCGCCTTTGCGCCAAAGGAGGCTGGGGCATGAGCGACGTCTGCATTATCGGCATCGGCATCCACCACTTTGGCCGCACCGAAGGCCGCAGCGGGCGCGATCAGGGCGTGTTCGCGGTGCGGCAGGCGCTGGCCGATGCGGGTCTGGAATGGGCGGATATCGAGATTGCCTATGGCGGGTCGAGTTCTGCGGGTGCGGCGGACGTGATGGTCAACGAGCTCGGCCTGACCGGGGTGCCGATCATAAATGTTTCGAATGGCTGCGCCACCGGCGGCTCCTCACTGGCATCGGTTTACAGCGCGATTGCCAGCGGCGAGTTCGAGATCGGCATGGCGGTCGGTTTCGACAAGCACGATCGCGGCGCGTTCAACGCCCGCCCTTCCGAATATGGTCTGCCCGACTGGTATGGCGAGGCGGGGCTGATGCTCACCACGCAATTCTTCGCGCTGAAACTGCAGCGCTATATGGCGCTTTATGGCATTTCGCAGCGCACCCTCGGGCTGGTGGCTGAAAAGGCGTTCGAAAATGGCGCGAAGTGCGAACATGCGTGGCGGCGCTCGCCGGTCGATCTGGAGACGATCCTGAACGCGCCGATGGTCAATGATCCGCTGACCAAATATATGTTCTGCTCGCCCGCCGAGGGCGCGGTCGCGCTGATCCTCGGCACCGAGAAGAAGGCGCGCGAATTGGGAAAGCCGCTGGTCCGCCTGAAAACCTCGGTAATGCGCACCCGCCCGCCGGGATCGTTCGAGGTTTTCGCCCCCTCGCTCGATATCGAGCGCGGGGTTTCGCCGACGGTGCTGGCTTCCAAGGCAGCCTTTGAGAAAGCCGGGATCGGCCCAGAAGATATCGATATCGCGCAGTTGCAGGATACGGAAAGCGGCGCGGAAATCATGCACATGGCAGAAAACGGCTTCTGCAAGGATGGCGAGCAGGAGATATGGTTTGCCGAAGGGCGCACCCGGCTGAACGGTCAACTGCCCGTCAACACCGATGGCGGCTGCCTGGCCTGCGGTGAGCCCATTGGCGCGTCTGGACTGCGGCAGGTCTATGAAAATGTCGTCCAGTTGCGTGGGCAGGGCGGCGCGAGGCAGGTGCCGGGCAATCCAAAAACCGCCTATACCCATGTTTACGGCGCGCCGGGGGTTTCTGCCGTGACGATAATGGAGCGCTGATATGGTCGATATGCGGGGCAAGGTTGCACTGATCAGCGGGGGCGCTGAGGGGATTGGCGGAGAGATTGGCCGACAGTTTGTGATGGCCGGGGGCAGTGTGATGCTGGCCGATATTCAGGCGGACAAGGCCGCGGCCCATGCCGCAGCGCTCGGCGACAAGGCCGCCAGCGTGACGCTCGATGTTTCCAACCTCGATCAATGGGATGCGGCCGTTACAGCGGCAAAGGCGCGCTTTGGCAAGCTGACGCACCTGTTCAACGTCGCGGGCATTTCCGAACCCGGCAACATCGAGGAAGTTCAGCTCGACAGCTGGGATCGCACGTTCGCTGTCAACCTCAACGGCACATTCTACGGTTGCCGGGCAGCTCTTCCTGCAATGGTCGCCAGCGGTGAGAGCGGGGCGATCATCAATATCGGATCGATGCTGGCGATGCGCGTGGGCGCGGGCTTCATCGCCTATTGCGCGACCAAGGCGGCGGTGACTGCGATGAGCAAATGCGTCGCACTCCACTGCGCCGAAAAAGGCTATAAGATCCGCATCAACACCGTGCACCCCGGCGCGATCCGCACACCGATGCTCGAACGCTATCTGGCAATGTTCCCGTCGCCGGAAGAAGGCGAGCAAATCTTCGCCGCCAACCACCCAATGGGCCGTGTGGGTGAGGCCGATGAAGTTGCGCGCGCTTGCCTGTTCCTCGCTTCCGATGAGGCCAGTTTTACGACCGGCACCGATTTCACCGTCGATGGTGGAGGGAATTTCCGGGCGTGATAACGGCCTTATCCCTTTGTCTGCGCTTGATTCTCCTCTCTCCTTCAGGGGAGGGGCAGCGAGACTTGGCATCTTCGATGCCTAGTTGCAGCGGGGTGGGGCTTTGCGGTTCAGGTTGCGCTTGGTTGAACAGCCCCACCCCAACCCCTCCCCTGAAGGGGAGGGGCTTATGACCAACCGCATAGACGCCCATTTTGTCGCAGCCGGCAAATATCACGACATCGATTTCGCGCGACTGGAGGTGCTGAAATTGCTCGCCGAGCACCCGAACATCCGCACCACGGTGGCGATGGATTATAGCAACACCGAGCGGCTCGATGCCTGCAGCTTCCTTGTCACCTATACCTGCGACATGCTGCCCACGCCTGAAGAGGCCAAAGCCATCCGCGCCTTTCTCGACCGTGGCGGCCGCTGGCTGGCGTTGCACGGCACCAATTCGATCCTGCGTTTCGTAGAGGGCGGGGTCGACTGCCCCGAAGAGCGCGACGATGTGATGGAGATGCTCGGCACCCAGTTCAAGGCGCACCCGCCGATCGGCCCGTTCCGCGTTGAGATCGCCAATCGCGACCACATGCTGACCAAGGGGCTTGAGGATTTCGAGGTCATCGACGAACTCTACATCACCAAGATAAAGGCGCCGATCCAGGTGTTGATGCAGACCCGTTTCGATGGCGAGGCGACCGGTTTTGTCGAAGCCAATTACGACAATGTCGTAGTGCCAATCCTTTACCTGCGCGAGCATGGAAAGGGTGCAGTGCTCTACAACACACTCGGCCATTGCCGCAGCCATTATGATGTGATTGAGCTGATGCCATTTTGGGAGCATCCCGAACGCTGCGGCTGGAATTATCCCATATATTACGAAACCCTCCGGCGCGGTATCCGCTGGGCGATTGGGGAGATCGACTGATGGACATGAGCTTCAGCGCCGAAGACCTGGCTTTCCGCGAAGAGGTCCGCGGCTTTCTCGACGACAAACTCAACAGCCGCCTGCGCGAGGGCGCGTTCGGCACGCCGAGCGTCTTTGTGGAGCCCGATATTACCCGCGAATGGCAGGCAATCCTCAACGAAAAAGGCTGGCTCGCTACGATGTGGCCCGAAGAGGATGGCGGCGCGCCTTTCACGCCGACACAGAAATATATCTTCGAGAAAGAGTGCGCGCTGGCGGGCGCTCCAGCGCTTCCCGTGCTTGGCCTGAAACTGGTTGGCCCAGTGATCTGCAAATTCGGAAACGCGGTACAAAAGGCGCATTTCCTGCCGCGCATATTGTCCGGTGAAGATTATTGGTGCCAAGGCTATTCGGAACCCGGCGCCGGCTCCGACCTCGCCTCATTGAAGACTCGCGCAGAGCGACAGGGCGACAAATATATCGTCAACGGCTCCAAAATCTGGACCACCCACGCGCACCACGCTAACTGGATTTTCGCCTTGGTCCGCACCGATACCGAGGCGAAGAAACAGGAAGGCATCAGCTTCCTGTTGATCCCGATGGACCAGCCAGGCATCAGCGTGACACCCATTATTACTATCGGTAACGATCATGAGGTGAATGCCGTCTTCTTCGACAATGCCGAAACCGGCGTCGAGAATCTGATTGGCGAGGAGGGCCAGGGCTGGACCATCGCCAAATATCTACTCGAAAACGAACGCGGGGGTTCGTGCGCCGCGCCCTCGCTGCTCGCCGAGATCGAGCGGGTCGAGCAATATGCCAAGCGCCAGCCCTCCGGCACCAACGGCGCGCTGTCGCATGATCCGGTGCTGATGCAGCGGCTGGCGCGGCTGCGACTGGAGGCGGAGGCGTTCGAGGTCACTGAACTCCGTATCCTCGCCGAACTCGCCAAGGGCCGCCCGGCAGGGCCGCAAACCTCGCTGATCAAGCTGACGTCGGCCAATCTGCGACAGGCGATCAACACGCTGACCATCGACCTGTTCGGCTATGACGGGCTGCAACTGCCCATCAGCCGACCGCTCTACGGCAACGAAGCCCCTGAACCCGTCGGCAGCCGCGAGGCGCAACTCGCCGTGCCCACCTGGCTGAATGGGCGCGCCTGGACGATCTTCGGCGGGTCGGATGAGGTGCAGAAGACGATTATCGCCAAACAGGTTTTGGGGCTCTAGCGGGACGGCATCTATCATCACCGTAGCCCTGAGCCTGTCGAAGGGCGTCTCAAGGTTTACGCTGAGGCTGAGAAGCGCCCTCGACAAGCTCAGGGCTACGGTTACATGCTCGATGCCGCGCCTCTGTAATTTCCTATATTCCCATAGGGCAAGCATGCGGTTAGCATTGGCCGCGGAGAGACAGATGGCAGTCGCGACCTGCCTTCTCGAGACACATATGCGCTGGCCAACCGAACTGATCGACAGT
>JBOFLS010000231.1:0-3995 GCA_051657985.1 Sphingorhabdus sp.
TTACCGGTTCTTTATCTATTTGGGTGTCAGATTTGCGGGGGTGGGGTGTCAGATTTGCACCCCTAGAGGTGTCAGATTTGCGGGGTGTCAGATTTGCGGGGGTGTCTAATTTGCGGGGGTTAATGATGTATGTCCGCGAGCGATTCAGCCTGTTATTTGTCGTGAAGAACTGACGGTCCGCAAGCCATTTTAGGCACCGCTGAACGGTGCGCTCGCCAATGCCAGTCCGGGCAACAATCCGGGATATAGCAGGCCAGCAAATTCCATCTTCGCCAGCGTGATCGCAAAGGCAGAGCAGCACCAATTTCTCATGAGCGGGCAGTTCCAGTTCCCACGCAGCTTTGACCAAAGAATAACTCAAAGCCCGCCTCCCAGATCGAAAGATATTTGTGTTTGGGCAATCCGCTCACGTGCGCGCCGAAGGCCATAAGAAACCGTTTTGTGGTCACGACGCATCAGCCGAGACACACTGGCCTTGCTAAGGCCGTAGGTGTCGCAGAGAACGCGAAAGGCGTCTTGGCGCGCAATCGCTACCGGAGATGTCCTGTTGCGGCTTAAAATCGACGTGAGAGACAAGCCATGCGCCTGCGCAACCCAGCTGATTATCGCCATATACTGAGCGCGCGGCGTCATCGCATCGCCCTCTCGTAAGCCTTTTCAGGCGGCAGGTTGCCGTTAAGCAGCGTTTTAATCCGCTCCATCGCCGAAAATTCCGCCACTTGCAGGCAGGCCCTCTCCGAAAACCGTTCCTTAGTCCAATTATCGGTTGACTTGAGCTCTTCGTCCAAGCGAACAATCTGTTCGCCTATTTCCGCACTGACGGCGATTTGCTCAATGACCGCCGCTAAATCAGCTTCAGCTTTCGCTGAATCTGTGTTGGGGCGCAGGAAGGAAAAGGCGATTCCATTCGGCTTTTGCAGCCTGTGCCAAACCGGCCCCAGCCCTTCGCGCTCTGCACAGTCGCCGATAGCGCGCGCATCGGTGTCGCTCTCGCCGAGGGCGAGGTCGAACAGAAGCTGGCGAAACCGCCGCATGTCACTGTTTTTTACGGCCAGTCTGCCAATCGCTTCGGCGTGGCGCGCAATCAGGTGCGGGTGCCGTGTGAGCGCCGCGAATATGGCGGGAATGACCATCGCCTGATCAATCCCGAGCGCCGCCACACCCCCGGTGAGCGCAGCACTCGCTGGCGGAAAGCCGCGTTTTTCAGAAAAATACTTCCGCCCTGACGAGATATTGGGGCTGAAAAATTCGCGCAATCGTTGGCTGAATACCGCCAAATATTGCGTGCGGACATCTTCATCACGGATCATCCGCGCATGATCGCGCAGCCGTTTGCCAAAGCCTGCACGCGCCTCGGGTGTGCCGAGCGGTTCGGCAAATTGCTCTGCGCTCCAGAGAAACTGATCAAGCGGTTTTGCGTCAGCTAGAAAGCCATCAAACGCCGCCTTGCCTTGCTTGCGGACGACATCATCGGGATCAAGCTTGGCAGGGAGAGTAACAAACTGAAGCGATTTACCCGGTTCCAGATAGGGAAGGGCGCGATTGATCGCACGCAGCGCGGCTTTCTGCCCGGCACTGTCGCCATCGAAGCAAATGGTCGGGCAATCCGAAACACGCCAGAGCCGGGCAATCTGATCCTCAGTCAGCGCAGTACCAAGCGGGGCAACGCTTTCTTCATAACCCGCCTGCGCCAGTGCGATGACGTCCATATAGCCTTCGACGACGATCACCCGCTCGCTCTTGCGTGCCGCCGCTGCCGCGCGGTCGAGGTTGTAGAGTGTGCGGCCCTTGTCAAAGAGCGGAGTATCGGGGGAATTGAGATATTTGGGCTCGCCTGCGCCCAATATCCGCCCGCCAAAGGCGATCACACGGCCACGCGGATCGCGGATCGGGATCATCAGGCGGCCACGGAAACGGTCGTAAGGCTCCTTCTCATCAACCGAAATGAGCAGGCCTGCCTCAATCAACGCAGCATCGCCAAATTTGGCAAGCGCCGTGCGGAGTTTGCCTCGTGAATCGGGCGCAAAACCAATCCCGAACGCCTTGATCGTTCCCGCATTTAGCCCGCGTTGCTCAAGATAGGCCCGCGCCTCTGCGCCCGCGATGCTCCCCAATTGCTCGGTGAACCAGTCCGCCGCTGCGGTCATGACGTCATACAGCGAATTGGCGCGCTCTGCCCGTTCGGCGGCACGCGGGTCAGCGGCAGGCACCTCCATTCCCGCATTCGCCGCCAGCTCCTTAACCGCATCCATAAACGGCAGTCCGCGCTGGTCAGTCATCCAGCGAATGGCATCGCCGTGCGCTCCGCAGCCGAAGCAATGATAAAAGCCCTTCTCATCATTGATTGTGAAGCTGGGCGTCTTCTCATTATGGAAAGGGCAGCACGCCTTAAACTCGCGGCCCGCCTTAGTGACCTTCACCGTCCGCCCGATAAGCGTCGAAAGCGTCGTCCGCGCGCGGAGTTCGTCAAGGAAGGTGGTAGTTAGGGACATGGGTGCGCCTCGCTCATTTCACCACCCGAAGTTCAATGTCAGGAAAGCAGTGGTTGAACAGGTTGCGACGAAGGGGCCAATCCTTGGTTGTCATGCCCTTCACATCTTCGACAACTTGCTTGCCATGTTCCAAATAGGAGAAGTCAGGACGAAAGCGCACTGGTTTGCGCCCCGCATCAAGCATTTTTGAGCCGTTTATAATAAAGTGAAATATTGGCTCCCTCACCAAGTCGGTTATTTTTCCAGCTGATTGCAAAAAGTGAAGCTCACCGCATCGGCGCGCCTCTGCGCGGCTCGGATGCTCGTGACCTTGCGGGCATGTCGCCTTTTTCGCGCCGTACTTATGGCGCTTGCGAGGCAAAACCGCGCTCACGCCGCTGCAACCCCAAAAAGGCTTCCTTGGCGTTGTGCAGCCTCAATGCGCTTACATGCAATCTCAAAATATAGCTCGTTGCGCTCAATTCCGATAAAGCTTCGGCCTTCCATGAAAGAAGCAACGCCAGTCGTGCCAACGCCCATAAACGGATCTAAAATTGTCTGCCCTGCACTGGTAAAATCTGCAATAATTTCAGACATAAGCCGCCGTGGCTTCTCAGTCGGGTGCAATCCTGTACGCTCTTTGTTGTTCACCAGATGTGTGTAGACACCGCGCTTGCCGCCCGCATTCCACTTGCTGTGTCCCTTGCCAGCCCATGCGCAAACAAAATGCTCCGCACCTTGGGCTGGGCCTTGGCCGTTTAACTGAGGCGTTGAATCAGGTTTGATCCAATGGCATGCCCGCTTATATTTCATCGGGCTGGCATTGATTTCGTCAGCCCATTTGCAAATACCTTCGGGCGTACAAAAGGCAATGAACCATCCCATCGACAGCTTAGATGAGATGGCAACAAACCCTTCGCGAATCGGGTCGATGCAATCAAAATCAATGACTTGCAATTCTGGCCCACCGTCGTTTCTCAGCTTAGCTTCGTGAGACTTTGCATCGTGTAAGCGCTTTTCGTAAGGGGGATCGCATATAATGTGATCGACAGGGGCAAGCGTTTCCATCACTTCAAGGCAATCACCAAGATAAAGCGTGGCATTGCCGATTATAACCGGATTACTCACGCCCCCACCCCCTCAATATGCGCCATAGCAACTCGGCAGACCGTGCGCGGGACAACGCCGTGCTTATTGCAGATCGCGATTATCAGCGGCGCGATCTTGGCGCAGTCATCGTTCATCTTTGCGGATGATTGGCCGGGGCGGGTTGTTTTAGGGATGGCGCGCAATTTCACGCTACCCGCCTATTCTGCCAGCCCTTGCGAGCGGCATTGCGACGCTTGGCGTATTCGATGCCAGCATGGCTTGAGCGCCATTGTTCGGCCCGCGCTTCAATCAGGTTGCGCGCGTCGATTTGGTGTGTCGGGGTGTCGGGAGGGAATATGAGGATGGTTTTCACAGCCCCAGCGCCCCCTTATAAGTATCAAGGATCGCCTCCATTTCGGCGCGGTCGTGGGCTTC
>JBOFLS010000232.1:0-2623 GCA_051657985.1 Sphingorhabdus sp.
TTTTGCAGGAAACGGCGGAAATTCCGCTCATCCCAATACATGTTGGTTTCATCGACGGCATAGCTCAGCAGCTTTCCCTGCGAGGGCCAGCTATACTGGATCACTGGTCCGTCAAAACCCGTCAGCCGTGCGATCTGGGTGGTGTCTTCACTGGTCGAATGGATCGTTTCGCGAAAGCCGTGGACATACAGTAGCACCCGTCCTTGCCGCCGATCGGCCGCACCCTGCAGCGCCTGCCACCAGTCGGCCTCGGGCTGGAAAGTCGTAGGCACAATGATGCGCTTCTTGCCTTTGCCTTCGGTTACCGTTTGCGGTTCCTGAAAACGGGCATAGCGTACCGCGTCCGAACGATGATTGGTCAGTCGCACCGTGCCATCGCGGCAATCGGGCAGGCGGCTGGTGACCATGAAAAAGTCTTTGCCCTGAACCGCGCTTGCATCGGTGCTTGCCGGGTTGCAGGCAGGCGAGGCTGACAGCTCGCTATGCCGTACCTTGCCATAATCCACGGCTATCCCGCATCCCGCCAGCAGGAACGGGACGGACAGGGCCAATGGGATATATTTCATTTCTTGCTCGCAACGCTTTCCGGCAAATCCTTGCCAAACACACGTTGATAATATTCGGCGACCAGCATTCGTTCCGCCTCGTCGCATTTATTTAGGAAAGACAATCGGAAAGCAAAACCAAGATCCTTGAAGATCGCCGCATTCTGTGCCCAGGTTATCACCGTGCGTGGGCTCATCACGGTGGAGATATCGCCATTAATGAAGCCCTGTCGGGTAAGATCGGCAACCTTCACCATATTCGCGACGTCAGCTGGATCGGTGCCTTCGGCCTTGGCCAGCACGATCTCCGCCTCCACCTGAGCGGGCAGATAATTGAGGCCGACAACGATATTCCACCGGTCCATCTGACCCTGGTTGATCTGTTGCGTGCCGTGATACAATCCGCTGGTATCGCCCAGGCCCACGGTGTTGGCGGTGGCGAACATGCGGAACCAGGGGCTGGGGCGGATGACGCGGTTTTGATCGAGCAAGGTCAGCTTGCCCTCGGTTTCCAGCACGCGCTGGATCACGAACATCACATCGGGGCGGCCGGCATCATATTCATCGAAAACGAGCGCGGTGGGGGTCTGCAAGGCCCAGGGAAGCAGCCCTTCGCGAAATTCGGTTACCTGCACGCCATCGCGCAGCACGATCGCATCGCGCCCGATCAGGTCGATACGGCTGATATGCGCGTCGAGATTGATGCGGATGCAGGGCCAGTTCAGTCGCGCTGCGACCTGTTCGATATGCGTCGACTTACCCGTGCCGTGATACCCTTGCACCATCACCCGGCGGTTGTGCGCAAAGCCCGCCAAGATCGCCAATGTAGTATCGGCATCGAAGACATAGGCCGGATCGAGATCGGGAACTCGTTCGTCGGCCTCGCTAAAGGCAGGGCATTCCATATCGACATCGATGCCGAAGACCTCGCGGATATTAACGCTTTTATCCGGCGCCTCCAGGATGGTGCTTGTCCGGCTGTCGGGCTGAGTGTTTGGGAGATCGGTCATCGGAATGCCTTAAACGGATGAAGAGCAGGAGCGCAATAGCTGCGCTGAAATCGGTTTTCATGCCAAACCAAAAATGGCAGAATTGCGTGCAAGTTGACATATTTTTGGTTGCAATTTTGCACTTGCATGCAGTCGATGGCTTTTGATGCCTGGAAAGGACGATGAAGCCATCCTAATTTGGACTTTAAAAATCATCGGCTACTCCAAAAAAATACAGAACAAAGTAGCAACATTTGTAAATAAGTCAAGAGTAAACCGATAAAGCTTTCAGATGCTGATACGCCTCGACCACGGCTTGAAGTTTTTTTTCATATCCTCTGTCACCACCATTTTTGTCGGGATGATATTTGCGCACCAGTTTTGCATAAGCCGATCGAACGGCACCGCGGTCGGCATCGGCCCCCAGGCCCAGCGTCGCCAAGGCTTGTCGGTCCTCACCCGATAATATGCGGCCATTAGGGGCGGTCTTCGGCCTGGCATCTTCCATCCGCCCTTTGAAGCGCGCCGAAATCGCCTCCAGCGGATCGTTGAAATCGGCCCATTTGGGCGGCTGATCGGCATTGCCATTGGCGCGAAAGGCGCGGGTTTCGGATGGCCAGACATTGATCGGGCTCTGCGCTGCCATGATCTCTTCAGGGGTCATGCCGGCAAACCAATCATAGCCCGCATTGAATTCGCGAACGTGATCGAGGCACAACCATTGATAATCGCCGGGACCATTTGGGCTGGAGGAGCGGCCATAGGGATTGGGCGCACGAAATTCCCCGCGTTCGGGGCAGCCCGGATAGGCGCAAGGCCGCCGCGAACCATGCATGCGGCCATGAAAACGGTCGGGATTGCGCGGTGCGGACATGAATCAGAATATTCCTAAAAACCGTTCGCCCTGAGCTTGTCGAAGGGCTGCTTTTTTGCAAGGTGCATGTATAAACAGAACGGCCCTTCGACAAGCTCAGGGCGAACGGAGTTTTTATGGCTGGCCCTATTCAAGCCGAAATGGAAAAATTGCTGATAGCGGCTTTCGCACCGACGCAGCTTGCCGTGATCAACGACAGTGCATCGCACCGCGGC
>JBOFLS010000233.1:0-1877 GCA_051657985.1 Sphingorhabdus sp.
GATGCCGTTGAAAGCCACGATGTCTGGACGTTCTTCCGCGATATCAAGTCGGGCGATCGTAACTGGAAACTTGACGAAACCGACGAGGTCTGATTCAGCCAAGGGCATGCTACGCCCCGCCATCGCCCTTGCGCTTTCCGCCCTGATGCTTTCCGCTTGTTCCAGCGGGATCATCCCCAATGGTGGCCCTGCCACTTCATCGTCGAACAGACCTGCGACCTCTGCCCCGGGAGATGTTGCAGCCAAACCGGTACCCTCTACACCCATTGCCCCGGCAACAGCGGCTTCAGCAACCGGTGACGGCCTGACCGCACTAACTGCAGGCATCGTGCGCGGCCCGGCTATTGGCAGCCTTTCTGTCGATGCACGCAAAACCGGTCTGGCGCTTTCCGCTTTTCGCACATCTTGCCCTGGTTTGCTGAAACGTAGCGACAATTCCGGGCTCACGCAGAATTCCGACTGGCAGGCGGCCTGCGATGCCGTAAAAACGTGGAACGGCGATGCTGTTTCCTTCTTCGCTACCTATATGGACGCTGTGCAGATAGGGGAAGGGAAAGCCTTTGTTACCGGTTATTTTGAACCTGAAATCGCCGGATCACGCACACAGCGACCGGGCTATGACGTGCCTGTGTACAAACGACCGGCCGATCTGATCGACGTCGATCTCGGCCAGTTCAATGACGACCTGAAAGGCAAATCGATCCGCGGCAAGGTGCAGGGCACGAAGTTTGTGCCCTATGACGAACGTTCGGCGATCGTCGACGGTTCGCTTGCCCGGCGTGGGCTGGAGATTGCCTGGGCGGCTGATCCGGTTGAGTTCTTCTTCTTGCAGATCCAGGGTTCCGGCCGGTTGCGGCTGCCCGATGGCGGGGTGATGCGCATCGGCTATGATAGCCAGAATGGCCGGGGCTATACCGGCATTGGTAGATTGATGAAGGATCGCGGGCTTATCACCGATGGTTCGATGCAGGGCATCGTCAAATATCTGCGCGAAAATCCCGAAGAGGGGCGCAAGATCATGAACGAAAACAAAAGCTTTGTCTTCTTTCGGGAATTGACCGGGTCTGGGCCCTTGGGCGCCATGGGCTATCCCGTGGTGGGGGAGGCCAGCGTTGCCGTCGATCCCAAATATGTGCCGCTGGGCGCACCTGTCTGGCTTTCGCTCGACCGTGCGGAGCCCAATGGCGTCTGGGTGGCGCAAGATACCGGTGGCGCGATCAAGGGTGCCAACCGTTTCGACAGTTTCTGGGGCGCGGGTGACCGGGCAAGGGCGCTGGCTGGCGGCATGTCTGCACGAGGGAGCGCCCTGATCTTTCTGCCCAAGGCCGCCGCCGCACGGTTGCTTGGCGGCCAGTAATGGCCCGCCGCCTGCAGCCGGACGAACAGGCGCTCTGGCGCCGGGTGGTGGATACGGTCAAGCCGATGCATCCGGTCGTAATGCCAGCGATCAAGATGCCCGCGCCACAAAAGACTACCAATCTTTCAGTTCGTCACTCGCGCGAAGGCGGGGGACCATTACCCGAGCTCCAGGCGTCTCCGGCAGGTCTTGGGAAACCGAAAGCGCAGATGATGGACCCCCGCGCTGGCTCTGTGGACCGTCTTCGACTTCGCGGGGGTGACGAAGATAGAGATGGGGTCGATACCCTCGATTCCCATTGGGACCGCCGTTTCCATAAAGGCGCGATCATTCCCGATGTCAGCGTCGATCTGCATGGGCAGGGGTTGGCCAGCGCCCATGCCCGCCTGGATCGCACGCTCGACCAAGCCATTGCGCAAAAGCTGCGCGTCGTGTTGCTTGTTACCGGCAAGGCGCGCGCCCATGATCGGGCGAGCGGGGCAGGCCGAGGTGCGATTGCCGCCGTCGTGCGCGACTGGCT
>JBOFLS010000234.1:0-17425 GCA_051657985.1 Sphingorhabdus sp.
GGCGATGGAAAGATGTCGACCAACCCCTATGGCATGCCAATCGAGCCCTTCGCCTTTTCGAACAACGCGGTGGGCAATATGGGCCCGGCAAAATGGGCCGATGCCGCTTTCGAGGTAAAGGTCGGAGCGAATGCGCACAGCATTGAGATCAAGTGAATAGAATTTCTCGCGGAATATAACCGTAGCTTGAGCCTGCCAGAAGCGCAGCTTGATATAATCAACCGGAGACCCATGATGTCCAACCCGACCCGCCGCCAGTTCCTAGGTACCGGCCTGATCGCAGGCGCCGCTATTATCACTCCCGAAATAGCGCTGGCCGGAAGCACACCCCGGGGCTGGGCCTTGGGCGTCGCCGATGTCGAAGCCGATGTTCCGCAGGAAACGCTGACGCTTGTTCAGGGCAGAGCACCCAGGGACTTTGCCGCAACGCTCTATCGCAATGGTCCCGCCAAGTTCCGGCGTACTAAAGGCGAAGCAGGGCACTGGTTCGATGGCGACGGGCTGGTACGACGTTGGCAAATCCAGGACGGACAGGCGACACTTGCCGCCCGTTTCGTGGATACCCCGAAACGGCGGCTGGAAACCAGACTGGATGCAATCGTCCAGCCGGGTTTCGGTACGCCAAGCCGCCCGGGGTCGGTGTTAAACGGTCCGGACGATACCAATGCGGCCAACACCAGTATGTTGGCCGCGAACGGACAGGTCTTTGCGCTGTGGGAGGGTGGCTCGCCGATGCAGATCGATCCGGATACATTGGCTACTTTGGGGCCGAAAACATTCCGCCGCGATTTGAAACAAATGCCCTTTTCCGCACATCCTCGGATCGAACCCGATGGCACCATTTGGAATTTTGGCGGTAACGGCAAGGCAACCTTCATTTGGAAACTCAATCCCGATGGCGGTCTTGCCCAGGCGCAGATGATTGCAATCGACCGGAAAAGCTATTTCCACGATTTTACCATGACGGCACGACATCTGGTTTTCGTGCTGCAACCTTGGGTGCAGGAAGGTCTGAAGTTTCCGTTGTCGACCGCAATGGCGTGGAAGCCGGAAATGGGGACGCAGGTCTTGGTGATCGACAAGGACGACTTCAGTAAGCGGCGTATCTTCGAATTACCGGCCTTCGCCTTTTTCCACTTGGGGGACGGCTGGGAAGAAAAGGATGGTACGATCCGCTTCGACGGCTGTCTCGAGGCCGATCCGACCTTTGGGCAAAAAGCGGCATCGGCCTTGTTGCGGGGGCAGTATATTCCCTCTCCGGCACCCATGCTGACCCAGATCGTGCTTCATGCAAATGGCAGGGCGGAAATGCGACCGGCCGGCACCACCGCCGAATTTCCGGCAAGCGATCGGCGGCTAGCCGGGCAGGCGCGAACACTGACCGCGCACGTCACCGGATACCGCAGTACGCCTTTCCCGCACGCGATTGCTCTATGGGATTGGAACAAGGGTCGCGACGACAAGTATGATTTTGGCGATCATCAACTGACCGAGGAATTTCTGTTCATACCGCGCGGTGCCGGTGAACGCGACGGCTGGTTGATCGGTACAACGCTCAACCTTAAACAGAGCAAGAGCGAACTGCATCTGCTCGACGCACGGAAAGTAAAGGACGGGCCGGTTGCAACCTGGCGCGCCAGCCTGCCGCTGCCGATGGGATTTCACGGAACCGTAATCTAGGGATTGTGGCGACTTATCAAATCCTCCCCCTTTGGGGGAGGATTTCTGGTAGCGAGACCTTCGTATGCTGGAATTGAAGTTTGTCTTATAAGGACACCGTCATGCTGAACTTGTTTCAGCATCTATCCCTCAATCGAGCCCTGCGCTTATTTGAGAGATGGACCCTGGAACGCAGTCACCAAAGGTGAAACAAGTTCAGGGTGACGTGTAAATACTGTAACGAACTTCAATTCCAGGTGACTAGGTGTCTAGATCCTAATCCTTTGCGAAATCACGGACTTTTTGGCTGGACCCGCGCGGCAGGATCATAACCTCTCGGCCATTGGCGACGATGATCAGATCGTTCACCCCATGAAGCGATATGCGGATACCCTCGGCATGAACCAGATTGTTTGTCGCCGAATCGATACGAACGTTGCCATGCACCGCATTGACCGATCCATCCTTGTCGCGAATCTCATGCAACGCGTCCCAACTGCCTACATCGGACCATCCCATGCTGACGGAAGCTACGGCCACGCGTTCGGCCTTTTCCATCACGGCATAATCAATGCTATCGGATGGCGATGCGGCAAAGGATTCCTCGTTGGGATAGATGGCCATGCTTTCCCGCCGGGCCTTGCCCATCGCATCTTGCGCAGCGGCCAGTATTTCCGGCGCCAAGCTGGCCAGACATTCCAGATATATATCGGCGCGGAACAGGAATATGCCGCCGTTCCAGGCATGGTCCCCCGCGTCCAGCATCGTCTGCGCTGTTTCCAGATCCGGTTTTTCGACAAACCGATCGACCTTTGCAACCGCACCGCTCAAATTTTCACCGATCTTGATGTAACCGTAACCGGTTTCAGGTGCGGTCGGTTCGATTCCGAAAGTTACCAGCCACCCTTGTTCGACAAGCGGCAACGCGGTCATGATCGCAGCGTCGAAAGCGTCGATATCGGCAATGATATGGTCGCTTGGCATAACCAACAAGGGTGTTTTGGCGTCGTTGCTGGCAAGTGCGGCAAGCGCGATCGCGGGCGCCGTATTGCGCGCGCAGGGCTCGTATATGATGATGGCATCATCAATGCCTGCAGCCTGCAGCTGATTTTCGACAAGCGGCCTATGCGCGGCATTGGCGACGATGATCGGCGCGTCGAAGACATCGCGGTCCGAAGCGCGTGCCAGCGTCATTTCAAACATGGTCATGTCGCTGGTAAGCGCTAGAAATTGTTTTGGCTTTTTAGGCGTCGATAGCGGCCATAAGCGCGTACCGCCCCCGCCGGAAAGGATGACCGGTATGATTTTCATGATCCTTTCCTATTGCAAGCCTAGGCGCGCCGCAACCGATCAATGTCGGTACAGGCAACAATGTCCCCCTGGATAAAGCCTCGATAATTTCGAGGTTTAAGCAATAAGGTGTAAAATTAATCGACACTTTACTTTTGGCGTCTAATCTTTGGGTGAAAGCAGGTCGACAGACTCGATGATCAGACTGTTCAAGCATTATGTGCCTTATCCGGTGCTGTTTTTGGCGCTGGTCGACTTATGCTTGCTGATCGCTGCCGCGGAAACCGCGTGGGTAATTCGCGCCAATCAGATCGGAATGAATGTCGATTATATCGGCAACCGGATATGGCCGCTGGTAACTTTTGCCACATCGGTGCAACTGGCGGCAATGGCGGTTGGTGTTTATAGTCCAGAGGCCCTGCAATCGTTGCGATTTGCTATGGCGCGGCTGCTGGTGGCAATATCGCTTGGCGTTATCTTCATGGCGATCATGGCCTTTGCAATGCCTGGCATGACCTTGTGGCGATCCAATTCGCTCTATGCGATGTGCCTGGCTTTCGCCTATCTCGCATTGAACCGAATGCTCTTGGGCAGCCTGGTTGGCGGGCAGAGCTTTAAAAGGCGATTGCTGGTTTTGGGCGCAGGCAAGCGTGCCAAACGGATCAAGGATCTTGAAGCCCGGCGTAGATCGGGTTTCGTCGTGGTCGGCTATATTGCGATGGACGAGACCAAGCGCGTGATCCCCGAAGCGATCGCGCGCGACGCGATCTATAATCTTGCCGATTTCGTTTTGAAGATGGGAGCCAGTGAGGTTGTGCTTGCACTGGAGGAACGACGCAATGCCTTGCCTTTGCAGGATCTATTGCGAATCAAGACGACTGGCGTGCATGTAAACGATATTTCCAGCTTCCTTGAACGCGAAACGGGTCGGGTCGATCTTGACAGCGTCAATCCAAGCTGGCTGATCTTTTCGGACGGCTTCTCGTCTGGCCGTCGGCTTTCGGGGATTGCCAAGCGGCTGTTCGATATCGTCGCCAGTTCGATCCTGCTCCTGCTTACGCTTCCGATCATCTTGCTGTTTGCCATTTTGGTTAAGCTCGAAAGCCGCGGTCCCGCTTTTTACAGTCAGAAGCGGGTCGGGCTTTTCGGTGAAACCTTCCACGTTCACAAGCTGCGTTCGATGCGCACCGATGCCGAGGCCGAGGGCAAGGCAGTGTGGGCGACCCAGAACGACCCACGCGTGACACGTATCGGGAAACTCATCCGTATGGTCCGGATCGACGAGCTGCCACAAAGCTGGTGCGTACTGAAAGGCGATATGAGCTTCGTCGGCCCGCGCCCCGAACGCCCCGAATTCGTTGCGGATCTGGAAGCGCAGCTGCCCTATTTCGCCGAACGGCATATGGTAAAGCCGGGCATTACCGGTTGGGCGCAAATCAATTTTCCTTATGGTGCTTCGATCGACGATGCCCGGCAAAAGCTGGAATACGATCTCTACTACGCCAAGAACTACACGCCCTTTCTGGACATCGTCATCCTGATGCAGACGATCCGTGTGATCCTGTGGCCTGAGGGGGTTCGGTAATGAGCGAGGGTTTCGCCATTGCCGGTTTCTGGGGCCATGCGGTCGCCGCATTTCTCTATGCTGCGCTCGCAATATGGGTTTTCCATAATTATGGTGGACGCACCCGCGGGCAATTCGCACTGATTGCAGCGCTTGCTCTGACGGCGGTCTGGGGCATTGCCAATGTGGCGAGCGGTCCGTTTACGCCTGCCGCCGATTTTGCGGAGACATTGCGCAATCTGGGCTGGCTAGGATTTCTCTATGCCTTGCTGCATGGCGGCGAACGGCAGACTCATCCGCATACGCTTACAATGATCTACGCTGCTTTGGCATTGGTGCTGCTTTCTCAGCCGGTGATAGATCTGACGATGCTTTCATTGCCCGAAAGATATGCCGTGCTTGCGGATGCGGCAATACGCACCAATCAGCTGCTGCGCATGCTGTTCGCGATCGGCGCAATCGTGCTGGTCCACAATCTATACACCGTATCGGCATCCGAGACCCGGTGGGGAATAAGCTTGCCGATGGCGGCGCTTGCGGCGCTTTGGACCTATGATCTGAACCTAAACACCATCGCTTATCTGACCGACGATATTCCGTCCGAACTTGTCGCAATGCGCGGAATGGTCCTGGTTCTGCTGGCTCCCCTGTTCGTCTATGGAACACAGCGGAACAGCGAATGGCGGATACGCCTTTCGCGAACGGTAACTTTCCGCTCGGTCTCGCTGTTCGCGATCGGAGGTTATCTGCTGGGCATGTTCCTGCTTGCCACGGCATTGCAGATGGTTGGCGGCACCTATGTATGGATGGCGCAGATAACCCTGATATTCGGCATGTCCGTTGCCGCCCTTATAATCATACCTACCGGCCGGTTTCGTGCCTGGCTGAACGTCATGATCGCCAAGAATTTTTTTCAGCATCGTTACGATTATCGCACCGAATGGATGCGCTTTGCCGATACTATCGGTTTTCCGAGCGACGGCGCCCCATTCCACGAACGGGTAATCAAGTCGCTTGCCGATATCTTCGAGGCACCGGCCGGTCTGCTGCTGACCCGCGACGATCAATCGCGACTGGTGCTGCAGGCGCGCTGGAACTGGCCGACCGCCGATGTGCCGACCTATGCGGGAAATTCGCAAACGATTCCGTTTTTCGAACGTACAGGGCATATATTGCTGATGCCGTCGGTACGGGATGGCAGCGATGACAGCGTCGAACATCGCGCGGTGCCGCAATGGCTTTATGACGATGCCCGCGCCTGGGCGGTCGTACCGTTAGTTCATTTCGGTCGCCTAACCGGGGTGGCCATCTTGGCAAAACCGCCATTTAAACGCGAACTTGATTGGGAAGATCTCGACATGATGCGCGTTGTCGGACGTCAACTGGCAAGCTATCTGGCAGAAGCAAGCAGTCAGGAAGCGTTGACCGAAAGTCGCCAGTTTGAACAGTTCAACCGCCGTTTTGCTTTCGTCATGCACGACATCAAAAATCTTGTTAGCCAGCTGAGCATCCTTGCCCGTAATGCAGAGCGGCACGCAAGCAAGCCTGAATTTCAAACCGACATGATCGAGACGATCAAAAGTTCGGTTGGAAAAATGAACGACATGCTTGTCCGTCTGTCGCAACACAGCCAAGCCAAGCATGCGCCCGTCGAGCCATTGGATATCGGCAACACGATCGCTACGGTTACCTATGGTAAAAGACTGATCTATCCGATCGAAATGGATAGTTCGCCCGATCTGTTCGCCCTTGCGGATACGGGAAGGGTGGAGACGATCCTCAACCATCTTATCCAGAATGCGATTGATGCGACCGGTGACGGTTCGCCTATTCGGATCAGCGCATCGCGTCAGGATGATTGGGTCGCGATCCGCGTTACCGATCATGGCTGCGGAATGACCGAAGCCTTCGTCGCCAACCAGTTGTTCAAACCGTTCGTGTCGACGAAGGACGGCGGGTTCGGCATTGGCGCTTACGAAGCGCGCACGCTGGCCCAATCGCTGGGCGGACAGCTGCATGTCGACAGCAGGCCAAAAAAGGGTACGCGCATGACACTGCTTCTTCCTGTTGCCGTTCCGAATTCAAGTTCCCGTAAAATAGACGAGGCCGCATGAGCATGGAAACGTCAAAACGCAAATTGCTGATCGTTGAAGACGATCTTGGACTGCAGCGCCAGTTGAAATGGTCTTATGAGGATTTCGACGTGTTATGCGCGGCTAATCGTAGCGAGGCTTTGGCCTTGTTAAGGTCGGAAGAGCCTGATGTCGTGACGCTTGATCTCGGTCTGCCGCCCGACCCCGATGGTGTGACCGAAGGCTTTGCAACCCTCGACGAAATGCTCCGCCTGAAACCGGATACGAAGATCATCGTGGCATCGGGTCACAACGCCAAGGAAAGCGCGTTGAATGCGATTTCGGCAGGAGCATGGGATTTCTATCACAAACCGGTGGATATCGACGAGCTGCACCTTATCGTGAAACGCGCCTTTCACGTTCGCGCGTTGGAAGTGGAGAATCGAAAGGAACAAAGCCCTGGTAATGAGGGCACAACCCTGTTCGGAACGATGATCACCGCCTCGCCCGAAATGCTGAAGGCGGCGCGTACGATCGAGCGTGTTGCCAACACCAATGCCTCGGTGATGCTATTGGGCGCCAGCGGTACGGGTAAAGAATTGCTTGCGCGCGGGCTGCACGATGCCAGCGATCGCAAGCATAAGCCGTTTATTGCGATCAATTGCGGGGCTATTCCTGAAAATCTGCTGGAATCCGAATTGTTCGGTTATGAAAAGGGCGCGTTCACCGGTGCAGTCAAGACGACCGAAGGTAAGGTCGAGCTTGCCAATGGAGGTACGCTGTTTCTCGACGAAGTTGGCGACATTCCACTGGCCTTGCAGGTAAAGCTCCTCCGTTTTCTTCAGGAACGGGTGGTCGAACGCATCGGTGGGCGTAAGCCGATCCCGGTCGATGTCCGCATCGTCTGCGCAACGCACCGCGATCTCAACCAGATGATCAGCGACAAGACTTTTCGCGACGATCTTTATTATCGTCTTGCCGAGGTCCCTGTGCATATTCCCCGCCTTGCCGAACGCAGCGGCGATGCGGTTTTGCTGGCCAAGCATTTCGTTCACCGTTTCGCACGCGAAATGAACCCTTCGATAAAGGGGTTTGCCTCGGCGGCGCTGACGGCAATCGATCAATGGGACTGGCCGGGTAATGTCCGCGAGCTCGAAAACCGCGTCAAGCGCGCGGTGATTATGGCCGAGAGCAAATTCGTGACCCTCGATGACCTGCAGTTCGATAACGTCGATGACGACGACCGGATACTGAATCTGAAGGCCGCGCGCGAGGCGGCAGATCGCCGGGCTATTGGTCGGGCCATTGCCCGAACCGAGGGTAATATCTCGAATGCGGCCAAGCTTTTGGGAATCAGCCGCCCGACGCTTTATGACTTGCTGAAGCAATATGAGATGCATGTCTGATGCAGGCGTCCGTCCGAAAAGTTCTGGTCATGTTGTTAATCGGCGTGGCGGCTCTTTCGGCGGCACCGGCGCAGCAAAAAGCCTATCGACCCAATGACGATGCCCGTGCGGCTTATCAATCGGCCAAAACTTTCATGGCGAAACAAGACTGGCGCTCCGCGCGGGTCGAATTGCAAAACAGTATAAAGGACGATCCGGATTGGGCTGACGCGCGCTTGGCGCTTGCCGATACGGCCTTGCATCTTTTCGATCCCGTATCGGCGATGGAACAGATCGAAAAGGCGCAAAAGCTTGGCGTGAACGCCCGTGATTATAACCATTTTCTGGCTCATGCGCAGTGGATGGCGGGGCAACCGGCAAAAGCTGTCGAAACATTGCAAAACGGACCGCTGGCAAACACCCATTTGCCTTATGCCTACCGCGTCTTGGGGCGTGCACAATTGGATTTGGGCGATAGTGTCGCCGCTGCGCAGACTTACGAACGCGCGCTCAGATTAACGCCGGACGACGCTATGCTGTGGACCGAAATCGGTCGCCTTCGAATGGTGGTTTCGGACCAGGCAGGGGCAATTCAGGCGCTCGAAAGGGCGGTGGCATTGGATGCCAATAACGTACGTGCGCTGGAATTGCGCGGGCGGTTGGTGCGCAACCAGTTCGGTCTGATAGCGGCTCTTCCGTGGTTCGAACGAGGCCTCGCGGTCGACCCTAATGACGTACCCTTGCTCGAACATTATGGCGCAACGCTAGGCGAGTCGGGCCGTTACCGTGACATGCTTGTTCAGGCGCGCAAGATATTGCAACTGGATAGCAGCAATGTCCGCGCTATCTACATGCAGGCGGTAATTGCCGCGCGGGCTCGTAATTTCACGCTTGCCAGAAGATTGCTAGACCGTGTCGGCGGCGGCTTCGGCGAAATGACGGCGCCGCAATTGTTGCGCGCGGTTTGCGAATATGAACTCGGCAATCCCAATCAGGCGGTCGAGATATTGGGGCGTCTCAATAGCGAAAAGGCCAATAACGAAACGATCCGGTTGGCGCTTGCCCGCGCGCTCTATAAATCGGGCGACCAGGATGGAGCATGGGAAGCGATCCGGCCCGTGGCGGGCCGAAACGATGGCGGCACCTACACGCAACGTCTGGCTGGTCGTATCCTCGAAGCGCAGGGAGAGCGTGAGGATGCCGCGACTTTTCTCGATCGTTCAGGCTTTCCGAATGCGTCTACGGGACAAGCCGCCTTGCAATCGGGTCCCGCTTCGGTCGCGGCAGAAGAGGCGGCGCGCAATCCTGACGACGCGCGCGCCGTCATCCCGCATATCCGCTTTCTGTTGACGGCGGGTAAGACGGCGGAAGCGCGCATCGCAGCCACACGTCTGCTGAAAGGCAATGAAGGCGTTGCCGACGCGCAAATCGTAATGGGCGATGCCGAGTGGCTTTCGGGCAATGTCGCAGCTGCGGTCGCCGCCTATGAGCGGGCGCGCGCGCTCCATTTTTCTCGATCGGTGCTGACTCGATTGACCACGGCTTATCGGGGGATGGGCAACGGCAGCGCGGCTAGCGAGAGCATTGCCGCCTATGTCTCCTATAATCCCGCCGATGTGGTTGGATTGCGCATGTTTGCTTTCGACCTGATGGATCGCGGGCAATGGGCACCGGCCTTGCCGCTATTGCTCAAGGTCAGAGTGCAAAGCGGTTTCAACGATGGTGCGCTCAACGCCAACATAGCGCGGACGCTTTCCGAACTCGGCAGGCATGACGAAGCCATACGCATGGCAAAGCTGGCCTATCGGGCCGATCCAGCCAGTTTGATGACGACCAGGATTTACGGCAATGCGCTGGCCAAAGCGAAGCGGCAGATCAAAACGGCACGCGCCTTATTGCGAAAGGCGAACAAGATGGCGCCTGCGGATAAGGCAATTGCCATGGAATATGCGTTGGCAATCAGGCTCTAGACAAACGCTTTGTCTATCCTGTTGGAGCGTGATGCCATTCCGGACCATATCGAAACTCGGAATGTTACTTCAGGCCAGCTCGCCCAATTCCATCAGCGTTACACCTGCACGCCGCATTTGATCGCGAACATCGGGCCAGACATTTTTCAGGAAATGATTGCGCTCGGCATCGCGCAGGCTGGCAATCGCGCCGCGCGCGACAAACAGGCCGACACCGCGTTTCACTTCGACCAGACCCGAATCCTGAAACAGCTGATAGGCCTTGGCAACGGTCAGTGGGTTGGCACCTTGCTGCGCGGCAAAGGCACGAACCGAGGGGAGCATATCGCCTTCGCCGAACCGCCCGTCCAGGATCGCGGCAGCGATCTCGTCGCGCAATTTCAAATAGACCGGTCTGTTTTCGCCCTTCATCACCATCTTACTGCCATAACACAGTATGGCGCGTCAAGTTCCGCCTCCAAAACAAAAGGCCTCACTCAAGGACTGTCCCTATAAGGACAGTCCCCAAAGGGACAGTCCTTAATGGAATTAGGGAAAAGAACGGGTGATGCGCGCGAGATTGGGGCGAGGGCGTTCTTCGAGAGGCTGGCTGGGCGAGCCGATGAAGAACAAGCCTGCGATCCGTTCGCGGTCTTCGCACAACGCTTCGCGCACAGTTCCGTCATAGGCAACCCAGCCGGTTATCCAGCTTGCGACGAAGCCATGGGCATGGACGGCGTGAATCAGGTTCATCCCCGCTGCACCAACGCTCAACTGCTGCTCCCATTCCGGTATTTTCGCGCTTTCTTGCGGTGCATAGAGCAAAATGACGAGGGCGGGGGCCATGAAAGCAGGCGCGACTGCCGCTTCGATCTGCGCCGAGCGTGCATCGGGATTGGCAGCGATGAAGGCGCGTTCGAGCAGCGCGGCAAAGGCTTGCCGATCGGCGATCTTTACGAAGCGCCATGGGAACAGCTTGCCATGATCGGGGGTACGCATGGCCATCTCAAGGATAGCGTTCAGTTGCGCATCGCCGGGGCCGGGTGCGATCATATCGCGTGGCTTTCCGGAACGGCGGCTGGCGAGATAGGCGGGAAGCGAGGAGATATCGTTGAACATATCCAAAGCAATTCGTCGAAAAGCGTACTGCCGCGCAACAAAATTCTTCCCCGCCGCAATTTTTTCGCTAGGTTCGCCCGTATCCGCTCAGGGAGAGCATCAAGAAAATCGATAGGGAAGTGGGTATCGCATGACCGATATGAAACCAATGAGCCTTTGGGCCGAGGGTGACTGGATTGCGGCAATCGCCGTCGTTGTTTTGGGAATTTTTCTGGTGATCGGCGCCAAGATCGCGATTCAGAAGGAACCTGAATTTGCCGGCCATCCCAAAGGCCTTTATATGCTGTTCTTCGCCGAAATGTGGGAGCGTTTTTCCTATTACGGTATGCGGGCTATCCTGATTTTCTATCTGACGCAGCACTGGCTGTTCAACGACAGCAAGTCGAACCTGATCTATGGCGCTTATACCAGTCTCGTCTACATCACGCCGGTGCTTGGCGGCTATCTGGCGGACCGCTATCTGGGGCAGCGCAAGGCGGTGCTTTTTGGTGGTATATTGCTGGCGGCAGGGCATAGCCTGATGGCGGTTGAGGGAGTCGGTGGGCAGAACGACCCGACGATCAACGTCTTCTGGGCGGCGCTCGCCTTCATCATTGTCGGCTCGGGCTTTCTGAAAGCCAATATCTCGGTGATGGTCGGGCAATTGTACAAGATGACCGATGTGCGCCGCGATGCGGCTTACACAATCTTCTATATGGGTATCAACGTCGGTGCGGCGCTCGGCACGATCACCGTTGCCTATCTGGGGCAGACGATCGGCTGGGGCTGGGGCTTTGGTCTGGCCGGGCTGGGCATGTTGCTGGGCCTCGTCGTCTTCGTGCTGGGCAAGAGTGCGCTAAACGGTGCGGGCGAAGCGCCTGTACCGCTTGCGAAGAGCAAGGAATGGCTGCTCTATGGCATCGGCTTTGCTGCGGTCGCCGTGATCTGGGGGCTGGTGCAGTATCAGGACGTCATCCAGACATTGCTGATCATTTCGGGTGTCTCGCTTCTGCTTTACGTTCTCTACGAAAGCTTCAAGCTTGACAAAGAACCGCGCGAACGGATGTTCGCCATTCTTTTCCTGATCAGTCTCAACCCGATTTTCTGGGGGCTATTTGAACAGGCCGGCGGTTCGATGAATCTGTTCACCGATCGCTTCGTCGATCGCGGCGGGGTGCCCGCGGGCATCTTCCAGTCGATCAACCCGATCTACATAATCCTGTTTGCGCCGGTTTTCGCTGCGCTATGGCAATGGCTGGGCAAGCGCGGCAAGGAGCCTTCGGCACCTGCAAAATTCGGCCTTGCACTCGTTCAAATGGGACTGGCCAACCTTGTGCTGGTTTGGGGTGCCGAAGCTTATGGCATTGCCGCAATGACCCCGGTCATATTGGTGATGATGTATTATCTGCTGGCCACCACGGCTGAGCTTTGCCTATCGCCGGTGGGCCTGTCGGCCATGAACCGGCTTGCGCCCAAATTTCTTGCATCGCTGATCATGGGGGCCTGGTTCTACATGACCGCGGTGGGCAATTTCGTGGCCGGCAAGATCGGGGAAGCGACCGGCGGCCATGATGGCGAAATGACAAAGCAGGGGCTGCTCGATGTTTACGAGCTGTTCGGTTGGATCACGATCGGTATTGCCGTCGTCGTCCTGCTGCTTTCACCGATCGTCAAACGCTGGATGCATCTCGATACGCTGAAAGACGAAGAGCCGGTGGCGGGCGAGTCTGAGCTTGCGGAACCGCAAGCCGCCGGCGTCCATCCGCAAACAAAGGTCTAAAGCTTATGATTTCATCGCGTTACACATTGCTGACGGCGTTGCTGCCCTTTGCTCTGGTTGCGTGTTCGGCAACCGGTGAAAAGCCGGACACGGCTTCGGCTACAAAGATGGTCAAGGTCGACAAGAACCCTTATCCGTCAACCTACAAGGCCTATCCGGCTACGGCTACGGCTATCCGCAACGTCACCATTTTCGATGGCGAAGGCGGGCGGATTGACAATGGTGTGGTGTTTTTTGCCGATGGCAAGGTCAGTGGGGTAGGGGGAGCGGATACCGCAATTCCCGAAGGCACCACGATAATCGATGGTACCGGCAAGGTCGTCACCCCCGGCATTATCGATATCCACTCGCATCTGGGCAACTATCCGACACCTTCGGTCGAAGCCCATTCGGACGGCAATGAGGCAACCGCGCCGACCACGCCCGAGGTCTGGACCGAACATAGCGTCTGGCCGCAAGATCCCGGTTTCAGCCGCGCGCTTGCCAATGGGGGGGTTACGGCGCTGCAGGTGCTGCCCGGTTCGGCCAATCTGATGGGCGGGCGTTCGGTGGTGCTGAAAAACGTCTATGCCCGCACCGTACAGGGCATGAAGTTTCCCGGCGCGCCTTATGGCCTGAAAATGGCGTGCGGCGAAAATCCGAAGCGGGTTTATGGCAGCAAGGGCCGGATGCCATCGACCCGCATGGGCAATCTGGCCGTCAATCGCCAGACCTGGATCAAGGCGCAGGATTACAGGAAGAAGCGCGACAGCGGCAAGGAGTATACCCGCGATGTCGGTATGGATACGCTTGCCGGGGTCCTCGATGGCGACATTACCATCCAGAACCACTGCTACCGCGCCGACGAAATGGCGATCGTGATCGATATGGCGAAAGAATTCGGCTACAAGGTCTCGACCTTCCACCATGCCGTCGAAAGCTACAAGATCGCCGACCTGCTGCGCGATAACGGGATTTGTTCAGCCGTTTGGGCGGATTGGTGGGGCTTCAAAATGGAGGCCTATGACGCCATCCCGGAAAATGCGGGCATCCTGCAAAATGCGGGTGCGTGTGTGATTATCCATTCGGACGATGAAAACCAGATCCAGCGTTTGAACCAGGAAGCGGCCAAGGCGCTTTCCAATGGGCGGCGGATGGGTTTCCAGATTTCGGATGCAACGGCGATTTCATGGCTGACCTATAATCCGGCGAAGGCGCTTGGCATCGACAAGATGACCGGCAGCCTGAAACCGGGCAAGATGGCCGATCTGGTGCTGTGGAACGGCAATCCTTTAAGCGTCTATTCGCGGCCTGAAAAAGTTTGGGTTGATGGCGCCTTGATGTTCGATTCAAGCGATCCGAAACGAAGGCCGGTGAGCGATTTCGAGCTCGGACAGCCGGGTGAGGGAGATGTGAAATGAGCAGGATGCGCATTGCCACCGCAAATATCCGTTCGCCTCGATCCCTTCGACAGGTTCTAGGGTTGCTGCTTTTGTCTGCAACAGCCCCCGTTTATGCCGAAACCGTTGCCATCACCGGCGGCAAAGTCGTCATCGGTGATGGCTCTGCGCCGATCGAGGGCGGCACCGTCGTTTTCCGTGACGGCAATGTCGTTGCGGCGGGGGCCAATATTGCCGTTCCGGCTGGCGCCCGGACAATCGATGCAACCGGCAAGTGGGTAACACCGGGCGTCTTTGCCGGGTTCAGCCGTTTGGGGCTTTCCGAAGTCGATGCGGTCGATGGCACCAATGATACCGTTGCCAACACCTCTCCGTTCAGCGCGGCCATTGATGTTTCCACCGCGATCAACCCGGGTGTATCGTCGGTTGCCGTCAATCGCTCCGCCGGTGTAACGCGCGCCGTAGTCGCACCGAATGCCGGGCCGGCGATGTTTGCGGGGCAGGGCGCGGTCATGGATCTGGGTAACGACCCCAATGCGGTGACACAGCCGCGTGCGTTTCAGTTCGTCGTCTTCGGCGAGGAAGGCGCACGCGAAGCAGGCGGCAGCCGGGCGGCGGCACAGGCCTATTTCCGCAATGCGATAATGGAAACGCTCGATTATCAGCAAGCGCAACGACCCTTTGTGGCAAAGCCGCATGATACCATTCTGAAAAAAGCCGACATGATGGCGTTGCTACCGGTGGTTTCGGGAGGAACGAAGCTGGTTGTCCACGCGGAAAGTGCCGCGGATATTCGTACCGTCATCGGCCTGAAGCGCGAATTCCCTGCACTCGATCTTGTCATTGTCGGTGCTTCGGAAGGATGGACCGTGGCGCAGGAGCTGGCGCGCGCGGGCATTCCGGTGATCGCCTCAGCGCTGAACGATCTGCCCGCCACCTTCGAAATGCTTGCGGCGACACAATCGAATATCGGACGAATGAAGGACGCCGGGGTAAAAGTGTCGATCGGCATGATCAACGACCGGGAAGCGCATCAACTGCGTTACACGACGCAATATGCAGGCAATCTGGTCAGTCTGGAACGGGTGCCGGGTGCAACCGGCCTTAGCTGGGACGAAGCTTTTGCCGCGATCAGTTCGCTACCCGCCGAAATCATGGGTTTAGGCGACCGTCTGGGTAGTTTGAAACCCGGACGCGTCGCCGATGTGGTTATATGGGATGGCGATCCGCTGGAGCTTTCGAGTGCTGCGACCAATGTCTTTATCGACGGGGTCGAACAGCCGTTGGGAAATCGTCAGGACCGTTTGCGCGATCGTTATCGTAATCCGGCTGAGGGAGCGTTGCCAAAGGCTTATGATCGTTGAGGGAGAGACTGAATGGATTTCAAAGAAAAGGCCGCGCGAGATGATCTGCGGATGATGCAGGAAAAAATACCTGAGCTGAAAAATTTTTCTGAGGAAGAGCAGGTGCAGATGATCATGCAGACAGGGGGTCTGGATATGTTTGGGATTATCTCCATCATAGGCATTTTGGCCTATCTAGGCATTGCAATTTCCTTTTTGTTTAGCTGGCATAATGCCGATGCTGAACTGGGTGGCTTTGGTGCTACGATGAAAGGTCTGGTCTGGTTTATCGCCCTGCCGATGATGATCCCTGTTTTCATTTTTGTTGGAAAAGTAATGATCCCGCGCAGAGTGAAAAAACTACGGACAATTGTTACTGCTAAAACGCGCTGATTGCCGAAATCATGGGTTTAGGCGATCGCCTGGGTAGTCTGAAACCCGGACGCGTTGCCGATGTGGTTATATGGGATGGCGATCCGCTGGAGCTTTCGAGTGCTGCGACCAATGTTCTTATCGACGGGGTCGAACAGCCGTTGGGCAACCGCCAGGACCGTTTGCGCGATCGGGATAAAACTCCGAGTTAAAGCAGTCTGCCCAAGGCTTATGATCGGTAAAACATCTTTGCATCCCCGTCATCCTGAACCCGTTTCGGTATAGCGCACAACCGTTGCTTGTTATGCTGAAACAAGTTCGGCATGATAGCCAACGGGATTGGATGGGAGGATGACATGGAGGGACTTGGACCACTCGTAACGGCAAGCGCGCTTTTCGTTGGCAGCCATTTTCTGCTTTCGCACCCGGCGCGAATTTGGCTTGTTAGCCGATTGGGCGAAAAAAGCTTTTTGGGTTTCTACTCGCTTGTTGCGCTTGCGTTATTCGGCTGGATGATCTGGACCTTTCGCAATGCCCCTTCGGGGCCGACCTATTGGGCACCGACCGATACGATCTGGATCGTCGCCAGCATCCTGACATTGCTCGCCTCGATCCTGTTTGTTGGATCGCTGCAGCGCAATCCGGCCTTTCCTGATCCCGATGGCGATGTGGTGCACTCGCTTGCGGCGAGGGTGCCGACCGGGGTATTCCGCGTTACCCGGCATCCGATGATGTGGGGATTTACGTTTTGGGGCCTGTCGCACATTCTTGTCGCGCCGCGGATGGATGTCTTCATCTTCGTCGGTAGTATAGTCTTTTTGGCGCTTTTCGGGGCTTTTGGACAGGATCGTAGAAAAGAAGCCGCCCTTGGCGACGCCTGGGCGAAGTGGGAGCGACAGACGAGCTTCCTGCCGCGCCTTACACAATTGATAAAGATCGAACCGCGAAATCTGCTTATTGGCGTGGTTTTCTGGCTTGTTGCAACATGGGCGCACAATCTGTTCGGCAATTATGGCGCGGGGATCTATCGGTGGTTATGAAACCGATCAATTGCAACCGTAGTGGTGAGCCTGTGGGGATTTATAGCATGATGCCATTAGCTTGATCCATTTTATCTGTTAGCCCTGAGTAGGTGCTGAGCGATAGCGGGGCCGAAGGCGGGCGAGGCCCAACTGCCATATCGGAGCCGAAGGCCACCGAAGGTAAACGGTCGTTGGCGTTACGGGCTCCGATACAGCCTCTGCCTACCGCGAAGCGGTAGTTTATCCTGAGCGCCCGCCCTGCGGGCAGTCGAAGGGGCTTCGGCTTACTCAGAGCCTGCCCCGGCGAAGGCCGGGGGCGAACGGATCAGTGTAATATAATTATACTTGTCTTATGGCATTGTCGTCCGTTTGTGCCAAGATGGTTTGCCCGATCCTGGGTGGCCACCCAGGATCGGGCGGAAGGGGACGGATCGCAAAAAGACCGGTCGCTTGCGGACCGGGTTAGAGTAGGATCGCCGCTTTCTTTTCCATCGGGCCTGAACGGATACCAG
>JBOFLS010000235.1:0-18578 GCA_051657985.1 Sphingorhabdus sp.
CACCGGGGCCGCTGCCGATGCTGCCGCTGTTGGTGATCTTGACATCGCCCGTGCTCACATTGCTGCGGATCGCATCAATGCCAAAGCCACCCGACGCTGCAATGTTCGACGCATTGTTGATCGTAATCGCGCCGCTGCCGCTGAGGGTGTTACTCGTGGAAATGCCAGATCCTGCTGAAGTGATTGCACTGCCGCTTGTCGTCGTAACGATAACAGAGCCATTACCGGCCCCGGTGGCGGTCGCACTCAGTGCGGTACCGGCGATGGTGGTGATCTTGCTGCCAGCACTCAGATTAACGGCAATATCCTCCCCATTGTTGAGTGAGGCGGACACATTACCGGCAACCGTGCTTGGAGTTGCATCGCCGAGGTTGAGCGTAAGATCGTCCGTGGGCGTTCCCAGATCTGCTTCAGTCCTAGTAATGCTGCCGTCGGCTCCAGTGCAGGTGATGATTGTAACTCCACCGCTAGAGTTTGTAACACAAGCTGCGAAGGCCGACTCAGGCGCGAGCATGAAGGCACTGCTGACGGCAACGAATCCGATTGTCGAACGAAGCGCGATTCGGCTGCACTGGCTGCGCAGCAGATAGCGCTGAGCCTGCCTTGGCTTGGCGGTGTTAGCATCTGAATTTGAAGAAAGATTAGACTGGATCGACGCACACAACATATCCTGCTCCCCTTGGCAGACAGTTCGGTGCGACCCGATTGTCGTAGCGGAATTACCCGTTTACAAGGTCTTGCTATCCCACACCTTTACAGGTGTCAACTTGTGTAATGACGTCATCCGACCTCGATTAATGCCGCGCTGGCGATGCCAGCCAACAAATTGGGCAGATAGTCGCTGGCAACGGCTTCGATGTCGGTCGCGCCAGTGACGGGGTGACCATCGCGCTGAAAACCCAGTTCGCCATTCAGTGCCGCGGCCTTCAATATCGCAACCAGTTCGGAATGGTTTTTTGATCCGTCCAGCAGAGGCAGTAATATCCGGGCAGCGGGGTCAATCCCTACCGTTTCGTGCCGCTGGTTGGTGGTCAATTCTTGCCCATCCGCCGCATCTGCGCGCGCCAGTTTCAGAGCGACGGGTCTTTCGCCAATCTCGGCACTGACCGTTACGGGCTCCGCTAAAACCTGGAGTATTCCGGCGATGAGCATCCGGTACAGCGCGTCCTGCAACTGCAGGCGACCAGTTTCGTCCAACCCTTCCGCCGCCTCATCCAGCGTCGAGCTGCCGGGGAAGCGGGAGATCATTCGGTTGACTCCATCTGCTACAGTTTTGGATTCGCTCGTAAGCATTCTCCCAACGCTATCAATAACCACAAAGCTCTTGCCATCCTGCTCAACCTTCAGGCCGGCAGGGGGCAGGAAATACAGGGCTTCGATCCGCTCTGGAGAAAGTGCCCGATTGACGTCAACCATTCGCTCATTCGCCACAAGGATAGACTGCCGGAAAGTGCGGCCTGACAGCAGGTCAAGATATTGTTCGGACTCGACAAGGTCATTGGCCGATCGCGTCCGCACCTGTTCGGCTACTTCGCTGCCATAATTGTCAAGGATCATCGAGCTAATCTCACATTCGCCCAGATAGCCAAGGCCGTGTCGACCTGCTGCTCCCGTGAATTCGCGCACGGTGCTGGGAAGGTTGGTTTCCTCAAGAAATTCATGCGCGATGTAATCGTCGGGTAGGCCAGCAAGCCGCTCCGCCCATTGGCGGATCATCTCGCCGTAAGGGCCTTTGTCGGGCGAAGATGTCGCGAGGAACTGCAACAGTTCGCGCGCTTTGGCTACACGCGCCAGCGAATCCACTTCGTCGGGTATCTGAAGCAAGAAAGCATCGCGCAGCGGCTGCATCATCCGCCAGCCTGGAAGGACATTATAGCTGATGCACGCAACACCGACGGGCGACAGCCGCGCCCGCACGATCCGAAAAATCGCGTCCTGCACTGCGGGTGGCACCCAGCTGTAGACGCCGTGGCAGATGATATAGTCGAATGTGCCCAGCTCGTCGCCAATCTCTGTAAAGCTTTGACAGAGAATTTCGATGTTGGAGAGGCCCAGCTGCGCAATCCGCGCGCGCCCAGCAGCAACTTGAGTACGCGCCAGATCAACCCCAACAAATTTCGCGTTCGGATAGCGCATGGCATGCGGAATGATATTGCCGCCCGACGCGCAGCCCAGCTCCAGAACGCGGGCATTTTCCATAGGCGCTGCGTCAAGTGCGAACAGCTTTGCTATTGCCCCCAGCCGAGCGGGTTGGCTTTGTGCGAAGGGTTTGGATTGATAGGGAAGCAAATCATATTTCAGCGCCGTGCGCGCGATGATCGCTTCCATTTCTGCGGTATTTGCCGACTTGGACATACTCAGCCCCTAAATGTTTCGAACGATAACTAGGCGCGACCCGATGAAAGCCTTTTCGCGGCATTGGGCGCAGCTTGCAACTGCTATTACCCGTGTCGGCTTTCGCGCCGAGCCGCTCAGGTTAGCAAAAGCGCTATTTTTTGAACGAAATTCCTCGCGATTAATGTAGCGGTATGAATGTATGGCGGCTTATAGAACGCTAAATCCAGACCGGTAACGTCGGGAAAGTTAGCGAACAATTCCATTATCTGATTGCAAAGCAAAGTTTAAATATCAGTTATCCAACTGTTGCCGCAATGCATCCCGGCCTGTGATATCAAGCTGGTTGTAAATCCGGCGCGTATATTGACGGTAGCTGGCAGGCGTTATTCCGCATTGCTTAGCCACAAGATCGCTCGCAGCATGCCCACACATGCTGAGCGCAATACGGCGTTCTGCTGGCGATAAGGAGAGATTAGCGAGTTTCTTCCATCGGCGCAGCGTCTCTGGAACGTAGGATTGAACTGAGACCGTTACACTGCCGTCCGCTTGCATCAAATGGGCACGCAGACTGAACCGCCCCCAAAGTGACCTGATCTCTTCAGCAGGAACGGCACAGCCATGTCCTGATCGAACCACGCGCAGCTTGTTTGCTACGCGCAGTAATGCCTCTGGCGCTTGATCGCAGCGGAAATTGAAACCCGGCCGTTCGATGTCATGTAACTGCGCCAGCACCATCTCGCTGCCAGCGCTTACTTCCAACACGCCGCCATTTCTTGCAATACGAACCAGTGCAATCCCGTCCTCCAGCTTTGCATTCTCTTCAGAAATATCTGGAGCTGCCATCGCATGTAGAAAAAACGGACGGAGCGATAGGATTGCATCAATTTCGCCGCGTTTATAGGACGCGCTTCCCGGCTCGCGATTGATCGTCAAAAGCCCTTTTGGTGTACCATTCTGACGGATCGGGAAATCGATATTATTGCCGATGCCATAGGCACGGAACAGTTCGTTCTTCATGATCGAACGGTTCCAGTTCGGCATGCTGATCAAGCTCATCCAGCCATTATATTCAGCCGGCACGCGAAGCAATTTGTCAATCGATGGCTCATCCGACATGGCAAGAAGCGGAGTTTGCGTGACAAAACCTTCAAGCGCGGCAGGGATGGGTTGCGCCTCATACAGGCTGTACGGCATCAGATTGTCGTCGATCCACATGAAGACCCGGGTGCGCGCGGGCACAACATATTCCAGCGCATCAACCATCGCAGCCACTGCGGCAAAGGGCTGCAGGCCTAAAGTGGCGATATGCCTGACATATTGGATTGCTGCTGACGGACGCATGCTCTTCCCCTGACACCACCGCTCGACAGCGGCATTGAGGAGCCGAACAACAACGTCCGACCCGAAAAGCGACCGCCGTTGAAAATGCTTCCAAATGAGAACTGTTTCAAGCGGAAAGTTCTCATAGCTCATGCGGATCGTGGGAGACTGATCCATGTCCGCATATGTTATCGACGGCACGCTGTGCGTTGCAGACATCAAATGGTCGCGAAAGGGCAAAACCTATTTCGCAGGGCTGACCATTAAAAAGTCCGATGGAAGCGAAGCCGCGTTGGGCAAGGTTTTGGCAACCGATGCTGTTGCTGAACACATTAGCGTCAGCAGCGAAGGCCGTTTCTACCTGTTCAAATCGATGGGTATAACAGGCCTGTGTGGCGTCCGTTTTGCAGATGGCCGCGAGCTGCAAGCCTATCCCGGTGATCAAAACATGGTTTTTGCAAGCATGGCCATGGCCGCGGTTGTGCTCAACATCCTCTATATCCTGACACGGGACTCGATCTCGATACTAGCCCTTATCCTCACGCTGCTTGGAGCGTTCGGCTGGTACTGGTGCCGAAAGGTCCGGCGCGAGATCGAGCAGCTTTGGCGGGATGATTCTGGAAAATTCGGGACCGAACCTGCGCGCAACGTCGCATCCATCACTTTAAACTGAATATCAACAAGGGAGACTGATTATGAAAACCAATCTGCAAATAGCATTTGGCAGCAGCTCGGTATCGGTGCTGGCGCTAGCTATCGCCGTTGTAGCATCTGTCACCATCGCACCAACGCAAGCTCTGGCCGAAACCTGTCTGCTTGATCGCAATGACAATGGCGAAGTCGATCCGGGCACCGATAATGATGGTGGTGCCAATGATGGAAATGCTGCAGATGCCCGGCTTGCATGTGGAGTGGGGGCCATATCGAATGGCGAACGGACTACCGCGCTTGGCAGTGAGGCAGCAGCCACAGGACGTGATGGAACCGCAGTTGGGTCGCTTTCGCAAGCATCAGGTGAATTTTCAACAGCCTTGGGGCAGCGGGCTCGCGCATTAGGCAACTCTTCAACTGCAATCGGTGTTTCAGCAGCCGCCCGTGCGAACGATGCAGTCGCAGTGGGAACGGCCGCGGACGCTGACGGCTCTCAAACACTCGCCGTTGGCAGCTTTTCCGTAGCAACCGGCTTGAATGCTAGCGCATTGGGTTATCAAGCGCGAGCTAGCGAAAGTGCAGTAAGCTTGGGCTCAGTTGCCTCAGCGTCTGGAATTTTTGGAACAGCGATCGGAACTGGTTCGATTGCGTCGGCCTTACGATCAACTAGCGTAGGGGCACAGGCAAATGCCACAGCCGATCTGTCAGTGGCGCTGGGCGCGGGCTCGATTGCCAATGAAGCAAACACGGTTTCGGTTGGAAGCGCCGGCAACGAACGCCGCCTTGTCAACGTCGCTGCTGGCACAGGCGGCACCGATGCAATAAATCTCAACCAGCTGAGCGCAGCGATTGCGAGCGTAGGCGGCGCAGTGAGCGCAGGAACGGGCTTGGGGGCCCTTCAAGGCACGGCAGGCGGCAATAACGCCAGCGGCGACGGCGCGGTGGCGCTGGGTCAGGGGCAGACCGCAAGCGGCAATGGCTCAGTTGCAATCGGCGATCCTAATATCGCGACCGGGACTGGGGCTGTCGCCATCGGTGCTGACAATACGGCAACCGGTAATGGTGCGGTTGCGATCGGCAATGCTAGCGTCGCAAATGGCGCGGGCAATGTGGCACTTGGCAATGGTGCGCAAGCAACGGCGGCGAACAGCGTTGCGCTGGGCGGCGGCTCGGTTGCCGATCAGGCCAATACGGTATCGGTGGGTGCTGCTGGTTCAGAACGGCGGATCACCAATGTCGCAACAGGGACCGGCGCAACCGACGCCGTCAATGTCGGGCAGTTAAACAGTGCAATCGCAGGCGTTGGCGGCAGTGCAGCAGCGGCCCAAACAACCGCGAATACCGCGCTTGCTAATGCAAATACTGCACAAGGCACCGCGAACACTGCCCTAGCTGGTGCAGCGGCTGCCCAGACTGCCGCCAATGGCGCGCAGACAACGGCCACGGCAGCCCAAGCTACTGCCAATGCTGCTGCCGCACAAAACACCGTGCAGGATACGCAGATTGCGGCAATCCAGGTGGTCAATAACACACAGAACAGCCGCCTGACCGCGCTGGAGACGCTGAGCGTCGGGGCAATTCCTGCACTGCAATCCGCCGTCGATCAGCACAGCCGCCAAATTACAGCCCTTAATGTAGGACAACGCCAGTCGGTCGGGGGGATTGCGGCGGCCATGGCGCTGGGCGGGACGATGGTCATCTCCGACCAAACTTTCACGCTTTCCGCAAATGTCTCGACCTATCAGGGCGAACAGGGCTTCTCCGCCTCCCTGACCGGGCGAGTATCGCCGCGGTTCTACATTTCGGGCGGCATCGCTGGATCGACCGTGAAAGGAACCACCGGAGGTCGCGTAGGCGTTGCTATCGGTTTTTGACGGGTCAACCGGGTCGCACCCATGCGCAACGTCGCATTCGTTATTTTTACTGATTTAAAATTATGGGAGACTGATCATGACTACGTTTAGAAATAGGATGCTTTCGTCCGTCACATTGATTGGCGCAAGCCTGTGTGCACTTGGCCTTAGCGGCCCAGTCTGGGCGGACAATACGCCTGAATGCAATGACGGGTCGGCAGCGGACTCAACCGAATGCGGAACGGATTCGACCACCAGCGGGGCTGTAGGTGGCACAGCTGTAGGCACCAGAGCTACGGTCAACGGAATACGCGGTACAGCCGTCGGCAGCGAGACGCTCGCCGCCGAAGCTGCAGTGGCAGTAGGCGCACTGTCGCAGGCATTGGCGCGATCCTCGGTGGCAATAGGTGGCAGTGCCCGCGCTACCGACATTCGTTCCATTTCCATTGGCGACACTTCCAGCGCTTCTGCGGAAAATGCGATGGCCATCGGTGCCTTTGCGCGGGCAAACGGCACAAGCAGCCTTGTCTTGGGCAATGACAGTTTTGCCGAAGGTGAACAGTCACAGGCCATAGGTGATGGCGTATACGCAGAAGGTGCAAGAGCGATCGTCATCGGCGGTGGCGTCGACCGTCCCTATCTGGTCGACGTGAATCAGGAAATCTTCGCAACATCGGCGGCGGTCGCCGATGACGCCATTGCCATAGGCACGAATACATTCGTCGGCGCAACCAATGGCATTGCAATCGGAAGACTTGCGGTTTCGACGGGTGCCAATTCGATCGTGCTTGGTTCCAGCAGTACAGACGGTGGCCAAACTAACGTCGTTTCCGTTGGCGCGGTCGGAAATGAACGGCGGATCATCAACGTTGCGAACGGTACGAACGCGACGGATGCCGTCAATCTCGACCAACTCAACGCGGCGATTGCCGGGGTATCGGGTGGCGATCCCTATTTTATAAGTCAGGGTTCGGGAGCGCTGCCAACCGCAGCCGGTCTGCGCGCCTTCGCTGCCGGAGCATCTGCCAATGCATCGGGAGAAAGATCAATTGCCTTAGGCAATGGAGCCGAGGCGACCACAACAGTCTCAACGGCATTGGGCTGGGCTAGCCGGGCAACCGCAACGGGAGGAACAGCTATCGGTTCCGCATCTAATGCCTTTGGCAGTGCCAGCACGGCTTTGGGTAGCAATTCAGTGGCAGACGCCGCCCAATCGGTCGCGCTGGGCAACAATTCCCGGTCCGACCGGTCGTTGACGGTCTCTGTCGGCTCTGCGGACAATAATTTCTATCGCCAGATTGTGAATGTCGCGGCCGGAACGCAGACAAATGACGCGGTCAACCTAGGGCAACTCAATTCGGCGATAGCGAGCGCAAACGCCAACTCCTATTTCATTGCCGATCAGGTCGGTGCCAGTCCGACTGTCTCAGGCACCCGCTCGGTTGCAGCAGGGGGCGATGCGGTTGCATCCGGTGACTCGGCTATTGCAGTAGGCGGTGGTGCTCGGACATTTGGCGCCGGAACGATTGCCATTGGCGGCGATGGATCTGATAATTTGACGTCGGGTGCCGGGGCCTTTGCGGCCGGCGCAGTCGCGATAGGAACGGACACCAATGCGAGCAGCGTCAATAGCGTCGCCCTGGGCCGCGGTGCAAGTGCGGGTAATGGAGCAGGCACAATCAGCATTGGCGGGGCTGCTGGGGCATTTGCCGATGGCGCTATTGCCATTGGCGCAGATGGCGCGGATAATCTCGAGTTCGGAGCCAACGCTAGCGAAGCAGGAGGAGTTGCTATCGGAGCGGATGCCTCTGCCGGTGGAATCGATGCTGTAGCGCTGGGTCGCGGGGCAGTCGTTTTCGGCTCGTCATCGGTAGCTATCGGAGCCAACACTTTCGTTCAAAGTGCCAATAGCACCGTTTTGGGAAGTGGTGCCGCAGCAACTGCTGAAAACAGCGTTGCTCTTGGCTTTCAAACTGTCGCCACTCGCGCAAACTCGGTTGCGGTTGGCAATCGCCAAATCACTGGCGTCGCAGCGGGTACCGCCATCAATGACGCAGTCAATCTTGGCCAGTTGAATGCCGCAATTGCCGGGGTGTCGGGAAGCGGTAGTCCCTATTTCATCTCCAATGCGACCGGGGTCGTGCCCACCGCATCCGGGGGGGAGACTGTTGCCGCCGGACCAGGCGCACAAGCGAATGGTGAAAACAGCACCGCAATCGGTCGTGACGCCCGGACAGCAAGCTTTAACAGCGTTGCGCTCGGTCGCGCAGCCAATAGCGGCGGCGGTAATGCGGTCGCAATCGGCTGGTCGGCCAATAGCGCCGGTGGAAACAGCGTTGCGATCGGTGCCGACGTCGATGGCGACGGGTTTGGCGCACGCTCGGTCGGGTTGAATTCGGTCGCGCTCGGCGCGGATGCCACTGCCTCCGACCCCCGTGATATCGCCATCGGCGACCATGCCACCGCGCAGGGCGGATTCAGTATCGCGATTGGTGCCGATCTTGCCTCCGATCTCAATGCCGAAGGCGCGATTGCAACGGGTGACGTCGCCATTGCCATCGGCGCGAACGCCAACGCTTCCGGACGATATGCCGTAGCATTGGGCAAGACCGCACAGGCGACCGGCGATCGTTCAATAGCAATTGGCACCGATCAAGCTAATGGTGGCGGCGAGCTTGGCGCGATTGCCTCGGGCGAACAAAGCATCGCGCTGGGTATGAAGGCGCAGGCGATTGCCAACTCGGCGATGGCATTGGGAGAGCGTACAAACGCGTCGGGGGTGAGTTCGACCGCTGTCGGGATGTTCGCCAACGCCGTCGGCGCGCGCGCTTCGGCGCTGGGCAGCTTCAGCGATGCGCTGGGCGATGACAGCGTCGCGGTGGGCCAGGCTGAAGCCTCGGCATCACGCGCCATTGCGGTCGGCCTTTTGTCAAATGCAAGCGCAGAAAGTTCGATTGCGCTCGGCGCGTTTGCAAGCGCAACCCAGCTGCGTAGCATGGCTTTGGGGTTAGACAGCGCTGCCAGTGCTCAGGATGCCATTGCGCTCGGTACTGCAGCGCAGGCGAGCGGTAACAGATCGATCTCGCTCGGCGCATCCAGCAACGACGGCGGGCAGGCCAATGTCGCCTCATTCGGCTCGGCGGGCAATGAGCGCCGGCTGATTAACGTCGCTGCTGGAACGGCAGGCACCGATGCTGTTAACGTCGACCAGCTAAATGCCGCCATTGCCAATAGCGGCGGAGGTGGCAGCAATGTAAATTCGGGGAATGGCAATGGTTCCTTGCTAAGCATAGGCGGCGGCAACAGTGCCAACGGCAACGGCGCGGTTGCGCTCGGGTTGGGCCAGACTGCCAATGGCAACGGCGCGGTGGCGATCGGCGATCCCAATACGGCGACTGGCGTCGGTGCCGTTGCCATAGGAGCTGATAACACAGCCACCGGCGACGGTGCGGTTGCGATTGGTAACGCGAGCGTCGCCAATGGCGCGGGCAATGTGGCGCTGGGCAATGGCGCGCAGGCGACTGCGGCTAACAGTGTGGCTATCGGTGGCGGTTCTGTTGCCGATGAGGCTAATACGGTGTCGGTTGGCGCTGCGGGTGCCGAACGGCGGATCACCAATGTAGCCGCCGGTACCGGAGCGACTGATGCTGTCAATGTTGGGCAACTGAACAGCGCAATAGCAGGCGTGGGTGGCAGTGCAGCGGCTGCCCAAACGACCGCCAATACTGCGCTGGCCAGTGCTGCAACGGCGCAGACCGCCGCCAATGGAGCGCAGGCGACAGCCAATGCAGCCGTTGCTCAGAACACCGTCCAGGACACGCAGATCGCTGCTATCCAGGTGTTGAACAACACGCAGAACAGCCGGCTCACCGCATTGGAGACGCTCAGCATCGGGGCAATTCCCGCGCTGCAAAGCCTGACCAACCTGCATACGGCGCAGATCAGCGAGCTGTTCGCGCTTACCGACCGTGACCGGCGCGATGCGCGGCGGGGAACATCGACCGCACTCGCACTGACCGCGGCACCAATGCCATCCAATGTTGGCGGAGTCAGCTACACATTGAACGCAGCAACTTATCGCGGCGAGCAAGCAATCGGGCTTTCTTTTGCCTACCGTGCGAACACCGAGAATCCCTTCGCTCTGACTGGCGGTGTATCTTACGCTGGTGGTGAAAGCGTGGGGGCGCGTGTTGGTATTGCCGGAGAGTTTTAAAAGTTTCGGACAGGCAGTTAGCGGATCAGTCTCCCATTGCCGGTCCGAGGCAGGCCGGGGCGAAAGCCTCGGCCTGTTTTTCACACTTTTAAGGGTGCGCTGTTGTAAAACTGCTCATTGCCGCCTGCATGAACGAGTGTCTGTTTTCGTGCGATGATAATAAGACAATAAACGTCAAAAAAGTTAGCGAAAGCGGCTACGGTTCATTCCCGATCCTAACTCCAGTCGGCCCAAGACTTCGGTTTGTATTAAGAATTTTCAGTTAGTGCTGAACTATGTCTCGCCAAGAATTCTATAGGCATGGCCATAAAGGCATGCAGCGCGGACGGGATATTGCGATCGGCGCTACCCCAGATGTACCATGACGGCAGTGTGCGCCATGCCGCCGCGATTGCCGGTTCGGCCAGTGCTGCCTGAACGATCGGGCGCTGCGTCGCTGCCATCTGCGCGGCCTGTTCCGCAGGCACGTCTGCGGCGAACTGCTGATGATATTTCGCCTGCAGGATGTAGAGATCGGCGTTTCCGTCCGACAGCGGCACCGGAGGTGCCAGCGTGCTTCCAAGTGTTCCGGTAGGGAACCGCTCACCCAGGGTGGCGGCACTCTCGCCGGGCTCGGGGGCAAAGCCAGCGACGTACACCAGCGCCTTTACGTTCGATCTGCCCATTGCGCTCACCGAGATCACACTGCCGCCATAGGAATGGCCGACAAGGATGCGTATGGTACGACCTGATCATCGTCGCTGTGCATGACCAGTACCGGAACTGCGATTGCCTTTAGGTCCTCTGTCAAATCGGTTTCCGAAAATACCTTGATGCAATCATAGTGTGCCTTGATCCCGCCGGCCATGCCTTGCCGCCACCAGTTACGGACGGCCGCTTCGTCGAGCACCACCCCTGGCCGGTTGAAGCCGTAGAACGGTCCAGAAGCAATCTCGAGATAAGCATGTGCGCGATTGGCGGCGACCGCCGCGCGGTAGCCATCAAATACCTCTAGCGGCAGCCCATCCGGATTGCTGTCCTTCTTGATCATGACAGGCGGGATCGCACTGATCAGTACCGCCTTCGCGACCCGCCCTGGCTCTGCGCGCGCGACGTAGCGCGTCACCTCCCCGCCGCCGGTCGAATGGCCAATATGGATTGCGTTCCTGAGGTCTAGCGCGCGCGCAAGCTCCACCACATCGGCTGCATAGGTGTCCATATCGTTGCCGACATCGGTTTCCGTTGATCGACCATGGCCGCGACGGTCGTGCGCGATCACGCGAAAACCGTTCGCCAGAAAGAACATCAACTGTGGATCCCACTCGTCGGCGGTCAGCGGCCAACCGTGGTGGAAAACTAGCGGTGGCGCATCGCGCGGACCCCAGTCCTTGAACCAGATGCTGGTTCCGTCGTTTGTTCTGATCGTGTCCATGACGCAATCTCCTCGGTCAACGTGGAGCTGGCGAGGTCGGCGGGCCAACCCAGCGCTTTGGGACGTCGAAGCGCAACCGCTGCTGCGCGACGACTTGATGGGCCGGGTTAGCAAGTTCGATCAGGACGGAGTGGGGTCCGGCATCGAGACCCACGATGACGATCGTCTCGCCGCTTGTGTCGACGAAATGCCACGGAGTATCATCGACCGTGATGTGCAGATGGCCTACACGCGGTGACACGTCCACCGCAGCAGCGCCGAACACCGGTAACATGCGGATGTGGAACGACAGAAAAGTTAGCGGTATCGGCAGCTTCAATCAGTTTTACAGGCGCTTTGCTTCGTTGGGGATTTTGTTTTCTGGTCAGCGGGTTGCTTCGGCAATAACTCTCTTCGCTTCAGCAATTGCTGCGTCGGTCGTGATCTTGCCTGCCTCGATTTCGTCGGCCAGACCCATCAGCTTGGGTCCTGTGACCGAACCATTCTGGGCTTCCTCAACAACCTTCACGCCCTTGTCGCTTGTAATGACCGCATCCCATTCAAGCCGGACAGCAGCCCAATAGTCCTTAGTGACGGCCCAATAATCATCCGCGCGCTTGGCGTTGAACCCGTCGAACTTGGTATAGGTGTTGAGCGTCATTTCCTGGACGAAGGGGACGAGCTTGCCGTCTTTCATCCCCATTTTCATATTGTCCTGCCAATGAATCCAGCCACCGGGCGACGGTGAGTGACGGTTGATGGCATAGTAGCGGTCATAAACTGGCTTTCGCACCGCATCGCGCCGGGCGAGCGGACGCCAGGTCCAGCCCGAACGCCAGCGCGGAATGCCGCCTTGCGTTTCCCACTCGCCAAAGCCGCCATAACGCGGGCTGTCATCGGTTTGCCAGACGGTTTGTGACCAGCGCCCTTTACGCATTTTCTCTGGCACTGTTTCTATCTTCCATTGGTTCGGCCCGGCATAGGCAAGGAAGTTGTCCGGCTCATAAACCCAATCCTGTCGCCAATGCTTAATCGGAAAGACTTTGCCCTCATGCTCGGCAACAAGGATGTGCTGAAGGACGATTTTGCGGCCCGTATCCTCAATCACACGCACGACTTCATGGCCGCCGGAGATCTTTGGCGCGATGGGCGTGTAATCGGGCTGCCAAGCGGTCTGTTCCTGAAAGTCGAACTTGACCTTATAAGTGCCAGCCATCGCAAGAATGTTTGCTCGGTCAGCTTCCAATTTGGCGGCTTCCACCTCAGTCGGCTGCGCCTTGATCGGCCCATGCGCCATCACGTTCGTGAGTGGCAAAACCATTGCCGAGAGCGCAAAGCACAAACTGAGGCTGGAAATCTTCATCGACGTTCTCCTGAGTTAAGTTTCAAAACCGCACCTCCGCCTCGACGCCCAGAATGCGCGGAGCATCAAAGGGTGCATAGAAATTGCCATCGCTGCCGAAACTGAAATTCTCAAACGCAAGGCCAGTCTCGACGCGGCGATTGGTCACATTGTCCGCGAACAGGCGCAGCGAGAAGCGTTCGCTTTCATAGCCTGCTTGCAGATTGACGATGCCGATGGTGCCGCGCACTGCCGTGCTGCGTTCGTTAAGCGGGGTTTTACCGGTCGCGCTCAGTTCTGCGCGAACAAACAGCCCGTCCGGCGTTTCATAACGGACAGCGGCATTGGCGTCGAAGCGCGGAACGAGCTTCACCCGGTTGCCGCGTAGATTCTCGGTCGGGCTGATCTGGAAATCGCGATATTTGGCATCGGCATAGCCAAAGCTCGCGGTCAATTTCAGGCCATCCACTGGCTCATAGCCACCTTCGACTTCAAAGCCCTTACTGTCGATAGATGCGGTTGCCGAGATGAAGGCGCTCGACTGTATTTGCCCCTGTGCGTTGGTGCGCACTTGCACTTCCTGCCAGTTGTTCGAGCGAAGATAGAAGGCCGCGCCGTTAAGATAGCCCCGACCACCGGCAAAGCGTGCCTTGAATCCGGTCTCGTAACTCCAGATCGATTCTTTGTCGAAGCGCACGACCTCATCGGCCACTTGCTGCTGTGCCGCTGTCAGGTTGAAACCACCGGGGATGTAGCCGCGTGCCGCGCTGGCGAACAGCGTCAGATTATCCGAAGGCTTATAGGTGAGCGCTGCGCGCGGGAGCAGTGCGTCAAATGTGCTTCTAAGCGCCAAGTCCTGAAAGATGAGCTGAACAAAGCCAAGGTCCAACACACCAGCTTGCTGGCGCGTTTGGCGCTTGGCGCGATCATAGCGCAAGCCGCCGGTGAGGCTCAGCCCTTCGATGCCCAGCCCGACGGTTGCCGATCCGAAGACCGCAAAGTCTTCGCCTTTGTTGAATTGCGGTGGTGCCAACTTGTAATCATCGAGGTCACCGGGGCCGATGAGCGTGCCAAGTTGCTGCGTCTTGCTTTCGCGATACCAGGATGCCCCGACCAGATATTGGAAGGCCTCACTGTCCGGCGACGTGAAGCGTAGTTCGCCGCTCCAGACTTTTTCGGCCTCGACGTCTTGACCGGCGCCCGTCGTCAGCGCGGTCAGATCAAGGTCAATGCCGCGTGAATTCTTGGCTTCATCCGAATAGGACAATGCCGCGTCGATCTTACCATAGCCCAATTTGTACGTTGCGCTGAGGCCTGCGACATAGTTGCGCTCTTCGGTCAGCTTTGGCGCATCGTTCAGAAACTCGAACCGCCCAACGCGGCGACCATTGTTAAATGCCCCATAGGTCGCATCATAAAGCGCACGGTCGCGCGGGGCATATTCCTGATCGAACAATCCCGGCGCTTTAGTGTCGAGTATATAGGCCGTCGCCCGAACGCTCAGCGCATCGCTCGGTTCCCAAGTCAGGCGGCCTTGCAGGAAAAGGTCACGGACCTTGCCCGGCTCGCCGATGGAAGAAGCCGGGTTGCGGATATAGGCGTCTTCCTTGGCGGCCTTGAATGCCAATGAACCCTTCAATGTATCGCCAGCGATTGGTCCGCCAACAAAACCATCGACGCCGTAACCACCATTGCCGTTAAAGGTCATTGCCGTGCCGCGTACTTCGCCTTCAAAGCGATCCTTGGGCTGACGGGTGTTGATCAAGATCAAACCAGCCTCGCTGTTCGCGCCATAAAGCGTCGATTGTGGGCCGCGCAGAACTTCAATCGATTGGACCTGATTGAGTACCGCATTGCTCAATTCGCGGAATGGGATGCCGTCGATGTATATTGCAGCGCGGTTGACGATGAAGGGATTGGACTCAACACCGCGGATCGAAACGAAGACCGAGCTCAGCTGCCCACTTTCGTTGAACTGGACGTTTGGTACCAAGTCATCGATACGGCGCACATCGCGCAACCGGGTCTCGCGGATGGCTTCTTCGTCGAGCACTGTAACAGAGACATCGCTGTCTTGCAGCGTTGTGTCGCGCTTCTGGCCGGTGACGATGATGTCAGTGGGCTGTTGAGCTTCCTGCGCTCGCGCCAAGCTAGGCACGAGAGCAGAAACAGCAGTAGCAAGGAAAAGAGCAGTCTTGATCATGATAACCTCCGAATATGATACAATGTATCATACCGGTAGCCACCGCACTCGATTGTTGCAACTGCGAACAAGGCAGAAGTAAGCACCGTCAAAACCGCACGCTTAGCGACGCGCTGAAATTGCGCCCAGCTTGTGTGAAAGCATCAGTGATAAGCGAGGTATCGGCGAGGCCGCGGACATCGGCATATTCGATATAGCGCTTGTCCAAGATATTGAAGAGACCAGCCCGCAATGTGAAGCGCTCAGCAATGCGGACGAAGGCTGTCGCATCGAGGATGGTGTAGCTTTCAGGCCGGAAGCAGGCGGGCGAGCAAAGCCCGGCCACGCGACTTTCTTCCTTGCGCGCGGCATGAGTCATGATCAGCTGTCCGCCATAATTGCCGCTGGGGGCGCGGTAGCCGATCCCTGCGACGAGCTTGAGTGGATCGACTGTTTGCAGCGGGGTTTTGACATTGGCGGCATCGAACTGGTCGCCTTTGGCATAAGCGACGGCAAGGTTGCCGGTAAGACCCCAGTTGCTGCGGGCTTCAATCCGCCCTTCGATCCCCTTCACTTTCACCCGGTTGAGGTTCTGATATTGAAACAGCAGTGGGTCTGCCAACGTTCCGGTGCCGCCGACCTGCACCTGCGAAATGAAGTTGCGATAGCTGCCCGAATAGGCCGTGATGCTGGCATCGACCGCACCCGCTTTGAACCGTAGACCGCCTTCAAAGCTCTCGCTGGTCTCAGGTTTCAGATCGGGGTTGCGCAGCGTGCGATAAGCAAAGGGGAAGGCCGAGGGGTTATCAAAAAACTGGTTGATCTCAAGCGGACTGGGCGCCTGAAATCCGCGTGCATAATTGCCGAACGCGCTGACCTCATCGGCCAGCTTCACCACCGCCCCGAATTTGGGCGACAGCTTCGAACCATCCTGACCCGAACCCACAAAGAAGGCCGGAAGCAGTGGGTCTTGGTGCGGGTTGATCTTGTAATAGTCAAAGCGCAGCGCAGGGAACAGTCGGACCAAACCATCGCCAAACACAATCTGGTCAGCGAGATACAGGCCGGACAAGGTAAAATCGGTCACCGGAAAGGCGCGGGTTGGAAAGACATCGGGAGGGGTCGGCACAGTGCCATCGCGCAGACCCTGTTGGCGCGTGACAGAATAGTCGCCGCCATAAAGTAGTGTGTGTTCAACGCTGCCGGTACTGAAACCGCTTCGGCCTTCAAAAGCGCCGCCCAATACGCGGTTTTCGAAGGTGTTGATCCGGATGCGGTCCGCTGCCGTGTTGCGATCTTCGTCGGAGAATTGCCGGGTGCTGCCATTTTGCCAATAGGCGGAGACTTGCAGGCTATCGACGATGCCGCTGTCGGTGATCCGCCAATCGAGGCTGACCCTATCCCGCTTGGTCGTATCTCGTGCGTCGAGGTCGATGACGCCGGTCGCGCTGACGACCGGGGCAACGGCACGACCAGACAGCACCTCTGTCACCGTCCGCGCATCCAGATGATCGACGGTCAGGCGAATGCGGTTATTGTCATTGGGTGTCCAGACCAGCTTGCCAAGCGCGGCGTTGGAGGCTGTGTCTTGCGGGTTGGGTGCGGTTCTTGTGCTGTCGGCCGCATCGCGCGTGGCCGAAGCTACCGCATTATTCTTCAGCTCCTTGCCGTCGCGCCGGGTGTAAGCACCAAGGATCGAGAATTGCCCGGCTGATACCGCACCAATGGCGGTTTCGGTGAACTCATTGTCGGCACTGTCATAACCGGCACGGATCAGGCCGCTAAAGCTTTTGCCGTCCGCCAGAAGATCAGCCGGGTCGCTGGTAATGAAGCTGACCGCTCCTGCCAGTCCGTCGCTGCCGTAAAGCGCGGAAGCTGGCCCGCGCAATATCTCGACAGACTTTACAATGCCGAGATCAACAAAATCACCGCGCCCCGCAGATTGCGCACCAAAAGAAAAGCCATCAGGAACACGGATGCCATCAACCTGGATCAGAACCCGGTTGCCTTCAATCCCGCGAATATTGAAACTCTCATTGCCGCCGCGTCCGGTTGAGGAGAACGCCGCCGTAAAACGAGAAGGTGCGCGACGAACGCTCACACCCGGCTCAAACCGGATCAGGTCGCGCGCGTCGGAAGCTAAATCATCGGCAATCTTCTCATCGCTGATAACCGTCACGGTCGCCGGGACCTCAGAAATAGGCTGCTCGATCTTGGTCGCTGTTACTGTGATGGTCCGGCTGTCTGCATCCACATCGTCGGCAGGCAACGCATCTTGTGCCGTCACCGCTTGCAACGGCACGAAAAGTCCGGCGAACGCGACCGACAAAAGCGGCGACAAAGGGCGGCGCATCCAGATTCCTTTTCATAATTGCGAACGACTCGCATTATCATAAATGGCGAAGCGGAAGGGTTGCGTCAAACCATTTTTGCGAAAGATTCGCAAAAAGGCTTTCTGAGTGTTTGTTCACTGAAAAGGCAGTCGGCCAACAAAGGCAAAGCAACTCTGCATAAGCTCATCATTGGTCAATCCGACCAAAGGAGATGAATCATGGGAATATCTGATCTTGATCCCGACGCTCACGGGCGTCGTCCATGGAACGCTGGCAATATGGTTGGCGCAAAGCGACCGCTTAAACCTCGCGATGTTTGGGCAATACGCTTCTTTCTCGACGAGCACCGGCGATTGCGCGACCGGGCGCTGTTTGATCTCGCAATCGACAGCAAATTGCGCGGTTGCGACATCGTCAAAATGAAAATCGGTGACATCGCTGCGAACGGCGCGACCCGAAATCGGGCGACTGTCATGCAACAGAAAACAAAACGACCTGTGCAGTTCGAACTTATGACGGAGGCGCGCCAAGCGCTGATGACCTGGCTAAACCGTCGCGGAGGCTCGATGGAGGATTTTATCTTCTGAAGCCGAGTGAACTATATGGGCCATCTCAGCACACGCCAATATGCCCGGCTGGTTGACGAGTGGGTCGGCGCTGTCGGTCTCAATGTGCATGAATATGGCACTCATTCGCTCCGGCGAACAAAAGCCTCGCTCATCTATAAGGCTACTGGCAACCTACGAGCGATCCAGATCTTGTTGGGGCATTCAAACATCGAAAACACTGTTCGATATCTCGGCGTCGATATCGACGACGCGATTACCCTCGCAGAGCGAACTGAAATCTGAGTTTAACGGCTCCCTGCTACAACGGGGAGCCGTTACAGGTGCTGCTGAACCTATGGCAGCTTTTGGCGTGCGCAAATTCGCAATCGAACGGCAGGAATGTTGGCGA
>JBOFLS010000236.1:0-11931 GCA_051657985.1 Sphingorhabdus sp.
ATGATTTTTTGACGAAAGATCTTGCGCTTTCAAGCCATAGCTTCTGACCCTAGAGTTTGTCCTGTTTAGATAGAACCGTAGTGCTGAGCCTGTCGAAGCACGCCTAGCCGATAAGCGCCCTTCGACAGGCTCAGGGCTACGGTGAAGTTTCAACTTAAACAGGACAGACTCTAGTTCAACCTTATCGGGCTTTAGAAACGAAAGCCGAGAGTGAGTTCGAATCTTGGTCCGTCTTTCTTGTAGCGGACATCGTTGGAAGCCCGGAATTCGTAGCTTGCGCGAGCATTGGCATATAAACCGATTGCCTTACCATAGGACAGACCGATTTCGGGCGCAAAAAGCTTGTCTTTGCGCAAAGTTGGAGGTGTGGTTCCCTGTGCGATGCGTCCGTCATAGGACCAACGGCGCGCCTCCAGTCCGGCACGCAGCCGCAGTTTTTCCGCAATCGGACGGCTATAATCTATGCCAGCTGAAACCCGTTCGAACCCACGCCGAGGATCGGCACTCTTATTCCGTTCATGCGTCATGTCGAGACGCAGCCAATGCCACGAGCCAAAGCGTCTTTGATATTCCACGCCTGCACGAAGACCTTTTCCACGACTGTGGGCCGCATCGTCATAGCTGCGCCAGCGACGATCGACAAAACCCGTCACCCGGTTGTTCCCCGATTCCCAGGCAAGCTCGCCACGCACGCTTTTTTGATCCGCGCTTGCGGCCTCAAGGGTTATGACATTGGCGGCGTATCGTCCTTCGACGGTGGCGGAAAAATCGTCGCTCAGCGCTTGTTTTACCCGCGCACGACCGCCAAACCCTTTGCGGGTCTCGCGCGTATCATCGAAATATATGTAACCAAGTGCATCGACCTGAAACCGGACCTCGGTATCGTCCGATTTAAGCTCATAACCGATTTCCGCACGCCCACCGATGCCGGAACTGTCCAGATCGTCAGCTTCGAACCGGCTCCGTTCAGCGGAAACGATACGCATCGAGGCTTCGGCATCAAAACCGCCGTTCCTGTCGTTTTCCTGTGCAAACGCCTTTTCGTCGGCCACTATTCCTGCCAAAGCAGGTAGATAAAGTGCGGCAGTGCGGAATAACGACATTGACACCCCCCGAGCCAAGCTTAGACCGCACGTAGCAGACGGTCGCGACTATCCGCAAGCGTTGCATATAGCCGGTCTGGCGATGCTCCGGTCAGAGCGATTTCGCATTGCGTGGCAACATCGCTGAGTGGTCCTTCATCGAACGATCCGGCAGTGCCTGCGAGCTTGTGTAAGAGATCGCGGATTTCTTCGATTGTTTCGGATTGCAATTCGGGCGCAGCCAGCGCAGCCTCTATACATTGCAACGTTGCCGCCTTGCGCATTTCGTACCGTTCGCGCAATGATGGCGCCGGTTGTTCGTGGATCCCATGTTCAGCTTTGGTAGCGTTGGGCAGCCATGTATCGAACACGGCTTTCAGCTGATCGCGCGGTACCGGTTTAGATAGGCAGGCCTGCATTCCGACAGCCATGTAGGAGCGCATTTCCGCTGCCGACGCGGCTGCCGTGATCGCGACGATAGGCAATTCCGTCGCCGAAAAGCCGCTGTGGCGAAGATATTGCGCGGTTTGCAATCCGTCCATCACCGGCATCATGATATCCATCAGCACAAGCGAATAGGGCTGGCCATCGGTTCTTGCCTGCTGGGCCATTTCGATCGCTTCCTGCCCATCGACCGCATGCGCAACCTCCACTCCCAACCGCTGGGCAGTCATTACAAGCAATTCGGCGTTGATCGAATTATCCTCGGCAAGTAGCACTATATGCCTAGGGCTCCGTGTCCGCGTGTTGGATGCGAAAACAGGGTAAGCGAAGTCTACAAGGGTAGGACTGGCTGCCATGGTTCCCCATTTGGCACATCTACATTAATTTTCGGCTAAATATGCGATATGTATCCAATAGGTCCTGGCCTTTGGCAAGGGAATGGGTGAATTTTGACCGATCAAAGCGTTGGCCAATGATCGTTTTTTCGGAACCGCTTCCCCCTTGTTCGGACTTTAGCTAGGGCAATGCAAAACGGAGGCTGAGACAATGTCCATTGACTATATCATGATCGGATCAAATGATTTGACGCGTTCGCGCAAATTCTACGATGCGGTAATGCCGCATATCGGTGCCAAACTTGCCCATGATTATGGCGACATCACCTTTGGCTACAAGACTATGAATGGCGCGACTATCTGGGTGGCGCGGCCTAATGACAAGGGCGTGGCCCGGCCCGCCAATGGATCAATGCCCGGTTTCGGCTGCACGTCCAAAGAGGCGGTGGATGCCGCGCATGCTGCGGCGCTTGCCAATGGCGGTACGAACGAGGGGGATCCTGGCCCGCGCCCGATGTACGGCCCTACATTCTACGGCGGATATGTGCGCGATCCCGATGGCAACAAAATGAGCTTTGTGCTGGCGGGTACATCTCCGGAGGATGCGGCATGAGCGTAACGCTGTACGGTATTCCCAATTGCGACACCGTGAAGAAGGCGCGTGGCTGGCTCGATACTAAGGGCATAGCCTATGCGTTTCACGACTATAAAAAGGCCGGTATTGATGCGGATAAGCTCAGCGGATGGTGCGCGGCGAAGGGCTGGGAGACGATCCTCAACCGCGCAGGCACTACCTTCAAAAAGCTGGCCGATGCCGATAAGGCAGGGCTTGACGCGGTAAAGGCCATGCGTCTGATGCTTGCCCAGCCGAGTATGATCAAGCGACCGGTGGTCGAATATCCTGCTGGGCTTTTGGTGGGGTTCAAGGAAGCGGAGTGGGCGGCGGCGTTCGGGTAAATGATTTCTATGCACCGCCGTAGCAATATCGGATTGGTATTGCGCTGCCGCGCCCCCATCTTGTCAGCAACAGGGACGTTGCAATAAAGCCAGCCCTGATACATCAAGGATTATGTCATGACGCAGCCAATTGTCCTTATTACCGGTGCCAACAAGGGTATTGGCTATGAAGCCGCCCGCCAGCTTGTTGCTAAGGGGCTGCATGTCATCGTCGGTGCGCGGGATGCCGCCAAGGGCCAGGCGGCGGCAAACGGCTTGCGTGAGGCGGGCTATTCCGTCGATGCGGTGCAACTGGATGTAACCGATCCGGCATCGATCAAGGCTGCGGCAGATGCCATTGCCGCACAGCATGGTAAGCTTGACATTCTTATCAACAATGCGGGGATCAACGCCGAATTTGGCGGCGCAGGCCCGCTGAGTCTGACGCTTGATGATTTACGCACCACTTACGAAACCAATGTCTTCGGCGCTTTTTCGGTGCTTCAGGCCTTCGTTCCGCTGCTCGAAAAGGCCAAAGGTCGGGTAATCAACGTGTCCTCGACCCTTGGGTCTCTGACGGCGCAAAGCGATCCTCAAAACCCTTATTACCAGGTGATCCTACCGGCCTATAACTCATCCAAGGCTGCGCTCAACGGCCTAACCATCGCTTATGCCAAGGCGCTGGCGCCACAGGGTATCAGTGTCGCATCGATATGCCCCGGCTGGGTGAAGACCGACATGGGGTCGGAGGCGGCACCACGCGAAGTGGATGAAGGCGCAAACATTATCGTCAAGCTGGCAAGCGATAGTAAGCCATCGACAGGAGTCTTCATCGACGATCATGGTTTTGTCGCCTGGTAGATGCTTGCGTTTTCGATGCCATGCTATTGTCATCCGAATCGTTCAGATGAATGCAATGTTCCGCTTGTCGATCCTTGCCTCTCTCTTCATGCTCGCTGCGTGTACCATGTTGGACAAGAACTCAATGACAGCGAACTCCGTTTCAAACCCCATCATCATCGCGCATCGCGGCGCTAGCGGAGAGCGGCCCGAACATACGCTGGCCAGTTATGCGCTCGGCATCGAACAAGGGGCGGACTATATCGAACCCGATCTCGTGTTGACCAAGGATGGCGTTCTGGTGGCGCGACACGAGAATGAGATTTCAGAAACCACCGATGTTGCGACCAAGCCCGAATTTGCCGATCGCAAGACGACGAAGATTATCGATGGACAGAAATTCACCGGCTGGTTTAGCGAGGATTTCACGCTTGCAGAACTGAAGACGCTGCGTGCAAAGGAACGCCTGCCGTTGCTGCGCGCGAGCAACACTGTCTATGATGGAAAGTTTGAAATCCCGACCTTTGCCGAGGTGCTGGCATTGGCCAAAGCCAAGGGCAAGGAGGTTGGGCGTACGATTGGTGTCTATCCCGAAACCAAGCATCCAAGCTATTTTGCAAGGATTGGCTTGCCGCATGAACAGCCGCTGCTCGATACGCTCGCGCACTATGGCATGGACAAGGCAGGGAGCCCGATCTTCATTCAAAGTTTCGAAGTCGGCAACCTGCAGGCCATCCGGCCCAAGACGAAGCTGCCGCTGATCCAGCTGATGGCGAAGGATGGCGGGCCACCCGACCGCACAAGGATCAGCTATGCCCAAATGGCAAGCCCCGAAGGGCTGAAGGCAGTTGCCGCTTATGCCGACGGCATCGGTGTTGAAAAGACGATGGTGATCCCGCGCACCGCGATCGGCAATCTGGCTGAGCCGACCGCACTGGTCGCCAATGCCCATGCAGTCGGATTGAAAGTGCATATATGGACGATGCGGCGTGAAAATTACTTCCTGCCACTGAATTTCAAATCAGGTATCAACCCAGCAGCGCATGGCAATATCGTCGACGAGATCCGCGCCTTTGTCTCTGCCGGGGTTGATGGCCTGTTCAGTGACAATGTGGCCGAAGCGTCAGAGGCGTTGAAACCGGGTTGATCGTTTCGGCCGATGGCCCGAACTGCCATCATATTGTCATCAACTTGCAGCCTAACTGTAAGCTCGGCCATCTACAAAGCGTCATCGACAAAAAGGGGATGGGTCGATGAGCAGCAAGATTTTGAACAAAGCGCAGCAATTGGCATCGGTTACCGGCAACATGCCGCCTTGGCTGGCATTGCCGGAACCCCGCAGTTTCAAGCCGAAAGCGCGACATCGTACCGTCTGGATTTCCGATATTCATCTCGGTACCCGTGGTTGCAACGCAGAAATGCTGGTCGATTTTCTATCTTCGATCCAATGCGATACGCTGTACCTTGTCGGCGATATCATCGATGGCTGGAAATTGCGCAAGAGCTGGCACTGGCCTGAAGCGCACAACGAAGTCGTTCGTCGCATATTGAAAATGGCGCATAATGGAACGCGGGTCATCTATGTCGTCGGCAATCATGATGAAATGTTGCGCGACTATGCCGGCCTCAGCTTCGGCGGGGTCGCGATCGTCAACGAAATCGTGCATGAATGTCGCGATGGGCGCCGTCTGCTCGTGATCCATGGCGACGCGTTCGATACTGTCGTGCTCTATGCACGCTGGCTGGCGATTTTGGGCGATCATGCCTATTCGCTGCTGCTCCGCCTGAATGTCGTGATGAACGCCGCAAGGCGCTGGCTGAACCTGCCTTACTGGTCGCTATCGGCCTATCTGAAACGGCGGGTGAAAAACGCCGTCGAATTCGTCGGTCGTTTTGAAGAGGCGGTTGCGCGAGTGACCACCGACCGGGGTCTCGACGGTGTCGTCTGTGGCCATATCCATACCGCCGAAATCCGGCAAATCGGATCCATTACCTATTATAACGACGGCGACTGGGTTGAAAGCTGCACCGCGCTGGTTGAAGATCTCGATGGAAATTTCGCCATTATCGAATGGGCAAAGGCAAAAACAAAGACCGTGCAGCAGAAAGTCGCGGCATGAGAATCGCAATCGCCACCGATGCTTGGGAACCTCAAGTCAATGGTGTGGTAAGGACCTTACGTACTACCATCCGGCATATGTTCGAGCGCGGCCATGATATCGAACTCATCACCCCGCAACGGTTTTTGACGGTGCCGATGCCGGGCTATCGCGAAATCCGTCTTGCCGTGGCTCCACGGTTCGGTGCGCGCCGGGCCTTGTCGGAATTTTCGCCCGATATCGTTCACATCGCGACCGAGGGTCCGATCGGCTGGAGCGCGCGCGCATGGTGCCTGAAACGGAATATGCCCTTTACGACGGCTTTTCATACGCGCTTTCCCGATTATGCATCGCTGCGGACAGGGATTTCTGTCGAACGTTTCTGGCCAGTCATGCGGGCCTTTCACAGGCCATCCTATGCCGTATTTGCCGCGACGCCGGGGCTAATGTGCGAGCTTAATATCCGGGGGATCGAGCACACCAGGTTATGGTCGCGCGGTGTCGACACCAACTTATTCAATCCCCGCCAGGCACCTCATCCTGGGCTTGCGCATCTGCCGCGGCCGCTGTTTCTGTCGGTCGGTCGGGTGGCAAAGGAAAAAAACCTGGAAGCTTTCCTTGGCTTGGATATTGCCGGGTCCAAGGTGGTTGTCGGCGATGGGCCTATGCTTGAAGAACTTGCCAGCCATTATTCCAATGCGCATTTCATGGGATCGCTGCAGGGGCAGGAGCTTGCCGCAGCCTATGCTTCAGCCGATGTGTTCGTTTTTCCCAGCATGACCGATACATTCGGTCTGGTGATCATAGAGGCGCTGGCTTCGGGCGTCCCAGTGGCTGCTTTTCCCGTATCCGGACCGCTTGACATCATTGGCAATGAAGGGTGTGGGCCGGATTCAAATCTTGCCGATCCAGTCGGTGCGCTGGATGACGATCTGAAGAACGCAGTGATCAAGGCCTTGCAATGCAATCGTAATAGGGCGGCCGACTATGGTAAGTCCTTTTCTTGGAAAAGTTGTACCGATCAGTTCGAAGACACGATGCGCGCCGCGGCCAATTCGCAACGATTTCTATTCGCTTAGACCCTATTTAACTGAAATAGGGTCTGGTCGACTTAAGCCAGAATTGCCTGACAGATCGTTCTGATAGCAATAGGGTCGGCTACGAAAGCCATGTGTGAACAATCAAGCTCGATACTTGCATCCGCCTCGCCGGGTGCGCCATATGCCGAATGCGGGGCGACCACGCCGTCGTTCGACGACCATATCGCGATCGTCGGAACATCGGGCTTTTCGGATAGAACGGTATCTATCGGCAGATTGTCGACCTTGTGCCGCGCTACCATTTCATAAACCCGCCAGGCATTGTTGGCATAAGGCCCGCCGGAAAAAGGGGTGCCTAATGAAATCACCTTGGCTGTCTGTTCGGGAAAGCGCTTCGCATATTCGCGTGCTATCAAGCCGCCCAGGCTCCATCCGACCAGCGTCATAGGCCCGTTTGCAGTCAGTGGTGCAAGCCGTTCCGCGATATGGTCGAGCGTATCGGTCTTTACTCCGTAATTGCGTCCCATATTCCAGCCATGCGCATCGAAACCCGCCATGTGCAGCGAACGGCGCAACCGCGATGTTGTGGCATCGGAAGCCATGAAGCCCGGGAAGACGACGACCGTTCGGCCATCACCTTGCGGCAGTTCAGAAACAACAGGCGCAAAACTAGCCCGTAACCGGGTATAGGCAAAGGCCGCAATCTCACGCGCGAGCAAGGGGAAAGCCGGGGGGGATGCCCCGACCATAGAGGTATGAGCCATGCTTTGCGGATTCGTAGCCATAAGCTCGATGTAATGACAGAAACCTATTATGAAAGATTTATTACGCAATCCATAATTGCGGTTTTTGTCTTTTTACAAATCGGGTTGTCTGTCTTACACCGGAGGTATCGGCGTGGATATTGTGGGCGGAAAGGCCAATGCCGCATGTTCGAGCCTGTCGAGCGCCTGCTGCGCCGCGACATACCGCTGCGCCTTGGCCGTCCAGTCTCGTGCATTTGCAGCGCCGGGCAGGGCGGTGACGAAACGCATCGCTGCCCCGACATTGCCTTGGACAAGATAGTCGCGAGCGCGTTGCAGATGGGCATCGACGGGTTCGGGCGGCGTGTTCGATCGGCGGATTACAAACAATGTCGAAACCTCGTTACGCAGGCTTTTCCAACTTATTGCCGGGTTGCGCCGCAGGTCAGGTGCGATGGCATCAAAATCCTTGAGCAATTCTGCGATCGTTAGTCTTTCGTCACCAGCGGCGTTTATTTTCGCAAGCGCTTCACGCTCGCTTTGTCCAAAGGCCGCGTTCAGTCTCGGAGTCAGATCGCCAAGTGGCACCCCGGACTCGATCCTGCGGCGGGCAGCCATAACAACGAGCATTGCTTCGGTGCGGGCGGAATCGGCGATCGGATGCACGATTTGCGGCACAACCGGAATCGGCGAGGCAGTCGCGGAGGGAGCAACAAGTGCCGGGACGGCTGGATCGGGAATTGGATTGATGGATGCGCTTTCGCCCCAAAGCGTCAATCCCGCCGAAGATAGCCAGCTAAACGCCAATATTCCCGCTAAAAGACCGAAAGTTGTAAGTGCTATACCAGCGCGCCAGTTCAACCCATATTCCTTCACTGTTCGTTATGCACATCTTTAACGACTGCCCAAGCCGCCGACAACAGTGCTTGATCGTTTGGAGCTTTTGCAATTGCGATGCGCTTCCAGTCTTTGCCTGCAACGTTGGCTATACCAGACGAAAAGGCGGCAAGCAGAAAATCCCCGCGCTTCAGCTTTTGCCGGTCGATATAATCGGCAAAGGCATGAGCGGCCCTTGCCGAATGCAAGGCAACCAACGGGCATTGCTCAACCAATCGTTTGCTCTTTACCGACAGTTTCAAAGGCTCGGACGCATATACCGTATAAGGTTCGATCCGCATATCGCCGGGCGGGCACGGCAGCGTTCGATCTTCACCTGCAAGCCAGATCAGCCGCCGATGGGCCGCTGCCGCTGCCGCTTCTATGGCGTCCGCTACGTCCGTCATTCCGGTAGAGGCAAGGCGCAAACCAGCATCCGCCGAAGCTTGCGCGCTGTTGATGCCGACAGCGTGCACCGGCAGATGGGCGAGCACTTGCAATTGCGATCCTGCATGGCGGACGGCGTTGGCGCTGGTAATCAGCAAAGCATCGAAACGGTCGGCGTTTGGAGCTACCCAATCGCGCGGCCGGACTTCAAAGAAGGGCACAACCACCGGTTCGAAACCCGCCTCATGCGCTCGTTTGGCACTGGCTGTGGCACCCGGTTCGGGTCGGATGATCAGCAACCTCACGGGGTGAACAATGCGACGAGTCCAGCGCTCGCCTTGCCCAGTAATTCCTGTGCCAGAGCAGTGGGATCATCGCTTGCGCCGATATGGCTCTCGCTGCCATCCTCGTTCAATATCTGCCCGGCCAGCAATACCGCACCGCCTTCGATCCGGGCCAAAGCCGCAACTGGCGAATGGCAATTGCCGCCCAGTGCGGCAAGAAACGCCCGCTCTGCCATTACGCAAGCGAAGGTTTCTTCATGGCTGATCTGCGCGGCTATAGCCTGAATATCGTTGCGCTCGGCAAGACAATCGATTCCGATTGCGCCTTGCGAGGCCGCGGGCAGCAATTCGCCGGTTTCAATAGGCGTTCCGGTTTCAGCCATGCCCAAACGATCGAGCCCTGCCGCGGCAAGCAGAGTCGCATCGAAATCGCCCGCCGCAACCTTCGATAACCGCGTTGAGACATTGCCGCGAATAGGTTCGGTGCGTAGATCGGGGCGAAGCGCTTTCAGCTGCGCGGCACGGCGTGGACTGGAGGTACCGACAAGCGCATTCTGACCAAGATTCAAAATCGAGTCCGCCCCGATCAGCCGGTCGCGCACATCGGCGCGGGGTAACATTGCAGTAATGAGAAAAGTATCGGAACGAATGGTTTCCACATCTTTCATCGAATGCACGGCAATGTCGATTTCGCGGTCGATAAGCGCACGTTCCAGTTCTTTCGTCCATAACGCCTTGCCGCCAATATCGGCCAGAGGCTGATCGTGGAACTTGTCACCCGATGCAAGCATGGAGACGAGGATAACCGCATCGTCGTCCCAACCAAGCGCTGCAGTCAGCGCGGCTTTCGTCATATAGGCTTGTGCCATGGCCAGTGGCGAGGAACGGGTGCCGATACGAAAAGGACGATCTGAAGTAGGTCTCATGCCGCTTGTCCATAGCGAGGTGCACCCTTATGGGGAAGGGGATGGCGATCATTCTGGGTCTTGAATCGAGTTGCGACGAAACCGCAGCGGCATTGGTGCGTTCGGACCGGACGATTCTGGCGCATGCCCTGGCAGGGCAAGAGGATCATCACCGCGCCTTTGGCGGGGTTGTACCCGAAATTGCTGCACGCGCGCATGCTGAATTGATGATGCCTCTTGTCGAAACCGCGCTTGCCGATGCGGGAATGGGTTTAAACGATGTCGATGCCATTGCCGCCACTGCCGGGCCGGGCTTGATTGGCGGTGTAATGGTCGGGCTGGTGACGGCTAAGGCGCTGGCGATGGCGGCAGACAAGCCGCTGATTGCGGTCAACCATCTGGAAGGCCATGCCTTGTCGCCAAGATTGGTCGATCCCGATCTCGATTTCCCCTATCTGCTGCTGCTGGTTTCGGGCGGGCATTGCCAGTTGCTGCGCGTAAACGGTGTGGGCGACTACGATCGGTTGGCGACTACGATCGATGACGCAGTAGGCGAAGCTTTCGACAAAAGCGCAAAGATTTTGGGGTTGGGCTTTCCTGGCGGTCCGGCTGTCGAAAAAGCGGCGCTTGCTGGCGATCCCAAAGCGGTTCCATTGCCCCGGCCTTTGAAAGGGGCCGACGAACCGCATTTCAGCTTCGCCGGGCTGAAAAGCGCGGTACTGCGGGCGCATGAAAGCGGAGGGCATAAGCCGCAGGATATTGCCGCTTCGTTTCAACAGGCGGTTGTCGATTGCCTGGAAGACAGGCTGGAATATAGCCTTGCCCGGATCGATCCCTTGCCCGCACTGGTCGTTGCCGGCGGGGTAGCCGCAAATGAAGTGGTGCGCGCCATGTTGCGGAGGCTTGCCGATCGCCATAGCATGCGTTTCACGGCACCGCCGCACTGGCTGTGCACCGATAATGGCGCTATGATCGCCTGGGCGGGGGCGGAACGTTTTGCGGCAGGCCTCACCGATCCACTCGATATTGCGGCCAGACCGCGCTGGCCGCTCGATCCCAAAGCCGAAGCGGTGCGTGGCGCGGGGGTCAGGGCGTGAAAACAATTCTGTCTTCAAAATCCGTTCGTGTCGAGCCGTTCGACAGGCTCAGGATAAACTTCGGGTCTTTGCCCCGAAGACGAGACACTCCGATGTTGCGCGCGACCTTAGGGCCTCTCGACCACGCTCGAGGCGAACGGAGTCTGAAAGGTGGTTTCAATGATTAACAGATATCCTATCGGTGTAGTCGGCGCGGGCGCATGGGGCACCGCGCTTGCCGCTGTCGCTGCCCAAAAGCATGAAAGGGTGCTGCTCTGGTCGTTTGAAGAGGATGTGGCTGAGGCAATCAACAAGGAGCATTGCAATGCCGCCTATCTTCCCAATTTTCGTCTGCCGCCTAGCATTACGGCAACCTTCGATCTGGAAGAGATGGAGAGTTGCGATTATCTGATCCTGGTAACGCCTGCTCAGCATCTGCGCGTTACCCTCCTGCAGCTTCCCAAATCGAATGCGCCTTTCATCCTATGTTCCAAGGGCATAGAGGCCGACAGTGCGATGCTGATGTCCGAGGTCGTTTCCTATCTCCGTCCGGAAACGCCTTTTGCCGTTTTGTCGGGGCCAACCTTCGCGCATGAGGTTGCCGCCGGGTTGCCGACTGCGGTGACGCTCGCCTGCGAGGACCGTGCCCTGGGTCAGGAACTGTCCCGTCTGATCGCAACGCCCAGTTTTCGTCCCTATCTGAGCAACGACGTGACCGGGGCGGAAATCGGCGGAGCGGTAAAGAACGTACTCGCGATTGCGTGCGGCGTGGTGGATGGTGCCGGGTTGGGGCTGAACGCGCGAGCAGCGTTGATAGCGCGGGGCTTTGCCGAGATGCAGCGTTACGGCCTGGCAAGGGGTGCTCGCGCCGAGACGCTTGGCGG
>JBOFLS010000237.1:0-5746 GCA_051657985.1 Sphingorhabdus sp.
CCGGTGTTCGACCTGATGCGGCAAAGCTATCAGATCATGTCCGACTATATGCTGGGTGCGGCCGAGCAGCTGGAGGGGCTCGACCCTTCGCAGAAAGCCAAAATGGGCTTTGCCATCCGCACCGTGGTCGAGGCGATGAGCCCGGCCAATTCGCCCTTCACCAACCCGGTCGCGCTGGAAAAAGCGGTCGAAACGAAGGGCGCAAGCCTGATGACCGGCATCGGCCATCTGATGCGCGATATGCAGCAAGGGCAGCTGACCCATACCGACCCACAGGCCTTTGAACTCGGTCGCAATATCGCCTGTACGCCTGGCAAGATCGTGCATCAGACGCCACTCTACCAGCTGATCCAATATGAACCGACGACGGAGAAGGTGTTCGAAACCCCGCTGGTGATCTTCCCGCCCTGGATCAACCGTTTCTACATCCTCGACCTGACCGCGGAAAAAAGCTTCATCAAATGGTGCACCGATCAGGGTATTTCGGTGTTTGTCGTATCGTGGAAGTCGGCGGACGAGAGCATGCGCGATGTCGTGTGGGACGATTATATCGCCGCGGAAATCGATGCGATTGATACGATCCGTGCCGCGCTCGATGTGCCGTCGGTGCACACGATCGGCTATTGCGTGGCGGGAACGACATTGGCGGCGGCACTCGCGATCCTCTCGGCCAGGGGCGAAGCGGAGAAGGTGAAGAGCGCAACCTTCTTCACAGCCCAGGTCGATTTCACGCAAGCCGGTGAGCTCCTCAACTTCATCGACGAACAGCAGATCAAGATGATGGAGGCACTGGCGACGCCGACCGGCTATCTTGACGGGCGCTATCTCGCGCTGACCTTCAACCTGCTGCGCGGCAATGACCTGATCTGGTCGACGATCGGCAAGCATTATCTGCTGGGGCAGGATTATCCGGCTTTCGACCTGCTGCACTGGAACGGCGATGTCACCAACCTGCCCGCCAAATGGCATAAGGATTATCTGTGCGATCTCTACCGCGACAACAAGCTGGCCACCCCCGGCGCACTATCCGCGCTGGGCACGCCGATCGACCTGACCAAGGTTGAGACTCCCTGCTATATCCAGGCCGGCCGCGAAGACCATATCGCCCCCGCCGTCAGTGCCTGGAAAATTCGCGACCATTTCAAAGGCCCGCTGAAATTCGTGCTGGCGGGCAGCGGGCATATTGCCGGTGTGGTGAATCCACCGAGCCAAATGAAATATCAATATTGGACCAACGACGATCCGAAGGTGGAGACGCTGGAAGCGTTCATCGAAAGCGCCACCGAAACCAAGGGCAGCTGGTGGCCGGATTGGTTGGCATGGCTGGCCGAGCAGGCCCCCAAACAGGTCGCCGCAAAGGGTGCGCGGGTACCCGGCAAGGGTAACCTGAAGGCAATTGAGGATGCGCCGGGGAGTTATGTGAAGACGCGGTGATCCAGCATCATCTCCTCTCCACATACTTCGTCACCCCCGCCCTTCGACTGCCTGCCAAGGCAGGCGCTCAGGATAAACTGCCCTTCGGGCAGGCGGGGGTCCATCACCTGAGGACCATGTTGGCACGGCACCCCATTTGGAAAACTGTAGGGCAGGTCATGGATTCCCGCCTTTGCGGGAATGACAAAGTTTTGGGTTTGAGAGTGGGTGTGCAGATCGTGCCAACCCCAGTTGACGTTTACGTAAACGTCCGGTACGCCAAATGTCATGCTCTGGCGATATGATTCGTCAGCCCGAAAGCCTGTGAGGAGAGCTGCCATGGACATGGAATTCACCCCCGAAGATATCGCATTCCGCGACGAAGTCCGCACATTCATTGCCGAAAATTACCCCGAACATTTGCGCGGCAAGCAGGATGAGGGCGAAGAGCTTTCGAAGGAAGACTTCCTCAGCTGGCACCGCGTTCTTTACAAAAAGGGATGGGTCGCCCCTGCATGGCCGGTCGAATATGGCGGCACGGGCTGGAGCGCTACGCAACGCTACATCTGGTCGGAAGAAACCGCGCGTGCCGATTGCGTGCGGCTAATGCCCTTTGGCCTGTCGATGGTCGGCCCGGTGATCTACACTTTCGGTACCCCCGAACAGAAAGCGAAGTTTCTGCCCGGTATTCTTTCCGGGGACGACTGGTGGTGTCAGGGCTATTCCGAACCCGGGTCAGGTTCCGATCTTGCATCTCTTCGCACCACTGCGGTGCGTGATGGCGACGAGTATATCGTCAACGGCCAGAAGACCTGGACGACGATGGCGCAGCATGCCGATTGGGGCTTCTTCCTCGTCCGCACGGATAAAGAGGCCAAGCAGCAAGAGGGCATTTCGTTCCTCCTCATCGACATGAAAACGCCGGGCATCACCGTGCGCCCGATCATCACCTTAGGCGGCGAGCATGAGGTGAACGAGGTGTGGCTGGAAAATGTCCGCGTGCCGGTTTCAAACCGCGTCTATGAAGAGAATAAGGGCTGGACCTGCGCCAAATTCCTGCTCGCGCACGAACGCACCGGGATTGCGGGTGTTGCCGCCTCCAAGCGCGGGGTCGAGCGGATCAAGGATATCGCCCGCGCCGAGCAGGATGGCGACCGCCCGCTGATCGCCAACCCCTTCTTCAAGCGCAAGATCGCCGAGTTGCAGACCGATCTGACCGCGCTGGAGTTCACCGAGCTGCGCAGTCTGGCTGGCGAAGCCGCGGGCCGCGGACCGGGGCCCGAATCGAGTCTTCTCAAGATCAAGGGTTCCGAGATCCAGCAACGGATTACCGAACTCGCGCTGGAAGCCGTCGGTCATTATGGCGCACCCTATTTCCGCGGGTTCGGAGAAGGCGACAATGAACACCCGATCGGCCCCGACTATGCCCACCGCGCCGCGCCAACCTATTTCAACATGCGCAAGACGACGATCTATGGCGGATCGAACGAGATCCAGCGCAACATCATCGCCAAGATGGTGCTGGGGCTTTGAATTTTATCTACCGTTCGTCCTGAGTAGTGCTGAAGCCGCAGGCTGAAGCGCGTATCGAAGGATCCTTGTTTGCGTTAAACAATACCCTTCGATACGGCACTTCGCTAACGCTCAGCACCTAACTCAGGGCGAACGGTGTTTTGGAGACGGAACACAACAATGGATTTCACCTACACCGAAACGCAAGGCATGATCCGCGACACGCTGTCGCGCTTTTTGGCGGACAGCTATGATTTCGATACCCGCCAGAAGTTCATCGCCAGCGATCTGGGCCGCGATCCTGGCATCTGGAGCGCGCTTGCAACCGAACTTGGCATGCTGAGCGCGCCCTTTGCCGAGGAGCATGGCGGGCTTGGCGGCGGGCACGTTGAAAATGTGCTGATCATGGAAGAACTGGGCAAGGTAATGACTATCGAGCCTTACCTGCAGACCGTTGTGATCGGCGGCGGCGCGCTGAAGGCGGTCGGCGGGGCGCAGGCCGACGCGATTATCCCAGGCATTATCGGCGGCGAAACGATCATCGCTTTCGCCTATGCCGAACCGCAGGGCCGCTATGATCTCGCCAACATCCGCACCACGGCAAAAGCCGATGGCGCTGGCTATGTGCTCAACGGCCACAAAGGCGTGGTCTATTGCGCGCCTTGGGCCACGCACCTGCTGGTTACCGCGCGCACCGGTGGCGGGAACCGCGAGAGGCAAGGCGTTGAGCTGTTCCTGATTCCCGCCAGCCTGCCCGGCATCGTCCGCCGCGACTATCCGACCGTCGATGGCAACCGCGCGTCGGAAATCTATTTCGAAAATGTCGCGATTTCCGGCGACGCACTACTTGGCGGAGGCATCGACCTGATCGAGCGCGTGGTTGACGAAGCAACCGTCGCGGTCTGCGCCGAGGCCACCGGAGTCATGGCAAAGCTGCACGAAGGCACGCTCGATTATGCCAAGCAGCGCCAGCAATTCGGCCAGCCCATCGCGCGTTTCCAGGTGTTGCAGCACCGCATGGTCGATATGTTCATGGAGGTCGAACAGGCCAAATCGATGACGCTGTTTGCAACGCTGCACCTCGACAAGCCCGCCGCCGAACGCATGATGGCTGTGTCGCAGTGCAAGGCCAAGGTCTCACGCGGTGCGAACTTCGTCGGCCAGAATGCAATCCAGACGCATGGCGGCATCGGCATAACGCAAGAACTGGCCATCGGTCATTATTTCAAGCGCGCGACGATGATCGAAGGCCAGTTCGGCAGTGCCGACCATCATTATGAACGTTTCGAGCGCCTGGCGATCGACTGAAGGGGAAATGGAGGGGGCTGCATGATCGTCTACCGCGCGCCAGAACTTTGCGACGCAGAAGCGCTTGCTGTGTTGAGCCGCGCAACATTCCGCGAGGCTTTCGCGTATCTTTATTGCGCGGAAGACCTCACGCTGTTCGAAAGCCAGGTTTATGCGCCGGAAGTGATCGCAGCCGAGATTGCCAGCCCCGTGCGGCGCTACAGGATCGCCGAAGAGGCCGGCTGCATGATCGGCTATTGCAAGATCGGCTTCGACAGGACGCTCGATTATGATGCGGGCGACAAAAAGATCGTAGAGTTGAAACAGCTTTATGTTTTTGCCAGCCACCATGGCAGCGGTGTTGCCCGGCAACTGTTCGATTGGGTCGAAGCCGAAGCGCGGGCCGCAGGCGCCGATGCGCTGCTGCTAAGCGTTTACAGCGACAACCCGCGCGGCCAGCGCTTCTACCGGAAGAAGGGCTTCACCCATGTCGGCGACACCTATTTCATGGTCGGCAACCAGCGCGACGATGAATTTCTCTATTTGAAGTCGCTGCGCTAACCAAGACTGTTCCTTTGGGGACAGTCCCCAAAGGGACAGTCCCTATATTGCCTACATCGAATGAGTAAATTTTGTGCACTGCACAAAAAAGCGTTGACAGCGACTGCAAGGATCATTATTGTGCACTGCAACATAACTGGAACGGTGTAACAAACATGGCAAGCAAAGCTCAACCGGCTGGAATCAAACCCGTCAAAAAGGCGGCTGTTAAAGCTGCGCCTGTAAAGCCTGCTGCTGTAAAGACCGAAGTTGCAGCCGAAAAGCCCGAGCAACTGGTTACCCGCATCGTTTCCGTAGAGGACAAACCTGTTTCGAACGGAGTATCGAAGATGACTGAGACTGTTAAAGACGCCCAGGTAAAGGCAACCGATTTCTTTGCTGACATGCGCGAGAAAGCTGGAGAAGCTGCTGAAAAAGGTAAGAAATTCGCAGCCGAGGCAACCGAATTCAACAAGGCCAATATCGAAGCCATGGTCGAAGCCGGCAAGATCGTTGCCAAGGGTGCACAGGACATCGGCAAGACCAATATGGACTATGCCAAGCAGAATTTCGCTGAAGTGCAAGCTATGGTCAAGGACATCACTTCGGTCAAGAACCCCACCGATTTCGTCAAGGTACAAGGCGACTGGATGCGCAAGGGCTTTGATACGGCTGTTGCGCAGGGTTCGAAGAATACCGAAGCTTTTGTAAAGCTTGCAAATGACATGTTCCAGCCGATTTCGAACCGCTTTGCGGTCGCTGCCGACTTTTTCAAGAAAGCTGCCTAAGCTTTTTTGAGGAATTGCGTCGGTGGGTTAGCGAACCTGCCCCCTCTCTCCTCTCCTCCCAAGGAGGCAGGAAACCAGACGAACCGGCGCATGATGAAAGAGCCGTTCCTTTGCAAAAAGGGGCGGCTTTTTCTTCATTCTGCAGGATATGGCGTAATTCCTCCCTTGCACCCGGGCCCACCCATGTCCTATTTTAAGAGCATGCA
>JBOFLS010000238.1:0-1869 GCA_051657985.1 Sphingorhabdus sp.
AGCGACGGTGATCAGTTGCAAAGCGGAATGCGTGCTTGAACAATCTTCAATCACAATAGGCTGGCTTTGATGAAGCAGATTGAGGCGGGTCCCAATTGAGAAGAGCATAAACAAGAGCTAAGAACAGCTTCTTTTTCGCCAGCAGGAAAGACAGCTTATCGCAGTTGTGTTCGCAAAAGCGGATGAGGTGGATGGCTCCCGCTCACGGCATCTAGGTGCCAATATGGGGTTGCTGTCATGCAAACCCGAACAAGGAGCCACCCACCATGGAGATTAGCACAATCGGCCTTGATTTGGCCAAGAACGTTTTTCAGATTCACGGGATCGATGCGAGCGGCGAGGTTGTGGTCTGCAAAACTCTCCGACGAGCGCAGATGCTGCCGTTTTTCGAGAAGTTACCGCCATGTCTCGTCGGCGCTGAGGCATGCGGTACGTCGCATCACTGGGCGCGCGAGCTGACCCGGCTGGGGCACGAGGTGCGATTGATGCCAGCGGCTTACGTGAAGCCGTATGTAAAGCGCGGCAAGAATGATGCCGCTGATGCCGAAGCGATCTGTGAGGCCGTGACGCGCCAGACGATGCGGTTCGTGCCGATCAAGTCGCGCGAGCAGCAAGCCGCATTGTCGCTGCACCGTGTGCGCAGTCTGCTGATCAGGCAGCGCACGCAGCTGATTAACATGATGCGCAGCATGCTCGCCGAGCTTGGCATCGCGATCCCGGTTGGGATCGAAAAGGCGTTGCAGATGGCGCGACGGATTGTCGACGGCGAGGCCGAACTCGATCTACCTGCCGAAGCGACGAATGTCGTCGGCCTGCTGGCAGACCATCTGCTTCAGCTTCACGCCAAGTTACGTAAGATGGATCTACGCCTTGCCGTCCTGCAGCGCAGCGATGATACGGCGCGCCGCCTGGCCACGATCCCCGGCATCGGGCCGATTGGCGCGACCGCGCTCGCCGCTTCGGTGACCGATCCAAGCCAGTTCGCCTCGGGGCGGCAGTTTGCGGCATGGCTCGGACTGACACCGCGCCAGAGCTCGAGTGGCGGCAAGGAACGCCTGGGGCGCATCACCAAGATGGGCGACAAATATCTGCGGCAACTTCTGATCGTCGGCGCAACCGCACTGGTCCGATACGCCCGAGACAAGCCCGCCAGCGTTGACCCGCGCTTCGTGGCGTTGCTTGCCCGAAAACCAGCACGCGTCGCGTCGGTCGCCATCGCCAACAAGATCGCCCGGATCGCATGGGCGGTCATGGCGCGCGGCGGCGTCTTCGAGCGAGGCCATGCGCCGATGCTGGCTGCGGCATAGATCAAGAGTTTAGCTGAGGAGATCAGCTTCACCAAGTTGTGAGAGCGAAGCGATATGATGGCAAAACCGGTCGGACCGGGAGCAAGGACAATCCAAGGACAGTCTCAGGCATGGCAGCCTGCAAAGCCGATCGGAACCTTGCTTGCGGACCCCATCAGGGCCAGCAGTCTACACCGACTGCATCAACAGGCCGGACAGACGACTGCACCCGACCAAATGCCAGATCATCACTTTATGCTTGCAACGCGGGAGCCATCCACAGATGACTGTCGGGATTTGCCAGGTCTAACCCTGTTTCTTGCCATCCCAACTTCGTCGCCCCGTGCTCGACACGGGGCTGGGCTTTCCTTCTGCGACGCCAGAGAAGGGAGCCTTGGCCCGCATCGAGTGCGGGCCGACGATGAACGAAGGGCAGTAATCAGGAGCGAACCTGCTCCTGAAACGTCTTTCATCTGGTCGCAAACTGAAATCCTCCCCGGAACGGGGAGGTGGCACGCGAAGCGTGACGGAGGGGACAGTTGAAGGCGTGTGTACCTGCTTCAAGTTTGCGGTTTGCGGATAG
>JBOFLS010000239.1:0-9124 GCA_051657985.1 Sphingorhabdus sp.
TGCAGGCGGTGCATTGACCAGGCCATTCCCGGGAGCCGTAGGCGGCAATCCCGATGGAGCGATCACTATTGTCGAATTCACCGACTATAATTGCGGTTTCTGCCGTAAGGCCGTTGCAGACGTCAGCCGCTTGGTAGCAGCCAACAAAGACGTGCGCATCGTCTATCGCGAAGTGCCGATCCTTGCCCCTAGCAGCCGCGATGCTGCAAGCTGGGCCTTGGCTGCGGCAAAACAGGGCAAGCATAAAGCCTTCCATGATGCAATGTTTGCAGGCGGACCGGTAAGGGACGCATCAATCCGCCTTGCGGCGAAACGGGCTGGACTAGACCTTTCCCAAGCCGAAAAAGACGTGATGTCACCAGAGATAAAGGCCGAGATCGACGCCAACCTAGCAATGATGCAACAGATCGGCTTCAACGGTACACCAACCTTCTTCATCGATAATGAAATGATCGAGGGAGCCGTTGGGTATGAAGCGCTCAAGGCGGCAGTGGAAAAAGCGCGTAAACAAAGTTAGAGCGTCGAGCTTTTAATTTGCATCACCTCACCGTTCGCCTCGAGCCCTTCGACAGGCTCAGGATAAACTTTGGGGCTTTGCCCCAAAGACGAGAGGCCGCGCGTTCGCGCGCGACCGGTGGGTGTCTCGTCTTCGCTCGACACGAACGGAAACGGAAGCGTTGCATATTTTTCGCACGATGCTCTAGAAGTATGGACATTGAATAAAATCATAGTCTTGAGCGCCTCTCAAAGGAGGCATCAGCGTTTGCTCTAACGCTGAAACCGCCGTTAGGCTGGAGGCTATAGGGTGAAATTTTGGCGCCAGCGCTTCAATCCTAACCTTTCTTCCCCTGCGCTACCACATACCATTCAACCGATCCCTTACGGCTTGCGGGCGGTTTGGCGTGCTTCACGGTTGCGAAATTAGCTTTAAGGATTGCAAGCAACTCGGGATCGGTACCGCCTGCAAACACTTTGGCGATAAAATCCCCACCGGGTTGAAGCAGTTCGATGGCGAAATCGACGGCAGCCTCGACCAATCCCATTGTCCGCAAATGGTCAGTCTGCCTATGGCCTACGGTGTTGGCAGCCATATCGGAAAGGATCAGGTCGGGTGCCTGCCCCAAGGCATCGATCAAGGCTGATGGGGCGGCATCATCCATGAAATCCATTTGAAAAATTTCAACGCCAGCGATCGGATCGACCTCCAGCAGGTCGATTCCAGCAATAGGCGCTTTAGGCAAACGCCTCCTTACCACCTGTGACCAGCCGCCTGGTGCAATCCCAAGGTCGACGACCGCCTTTTTGCCTTTCAGAAAGCCGAATTTTTCATCGAGTTCGATCAGTTTATAGGCTGCACGGCTGCGATAACCCTCAGCCTGGGCACGTTTTACATAAGGATCGTTCAACTGCCGTTCCAACCAACGCGCCGATTGCGCGGTCCGGCGCTTGGCCGTCTTTACCCGCTCCTTACCGATGATACTGCGTCCCGAACGGTTGCCGCCGAAGGTAGGTTTCGTCACGATCTCACCGCCGTCTGCGTCGCTTGGCATCGCTTGCCATAAGCGCGCGCAAAATACCTTCGCGAATGCCACGATCCGCTACCCCCAGCCTTTCGCCAGGCCAGATATCGAATATCGATTCGAGAATGGCACAGCCTGCAACGACAAGATCAGCGCGTTCCTGCCCGATCGTTGGGTATTTCGCGCGTCCGACCGGGGGAAGCATGGCAAGCGCCTGACTGATATCGCGCATTGCCGTCGTCGGCAAATGAAGTCCATCAATCCGTCTGCGATCATAGGATTGCAGTTTTAGATAGACGCTTGCCAAGGTCGTCACCGTGCCCGACGTACCGAGCAGCCGATGATCGCCCTGACCGACCGGTAATCGATTGGCAAATTTGGCGAATGCCTTACCGACCTTCTGCCGCATTCTTGTATAAGCATCGGCAAGCGCGGCTTTATCTTCGCCATCAAGAGGTTCGCTTTCGGTGAGAGAGACTACGCCCCAGGGCACGCTTGCCCAATCCAGTATTTCCGGAACGACCCCATCGGTCGATACCAGTACCAGTTCGGTCGAACCGCCACCAATATCGAAAATCAAGGCCGGTCCTTCGCCCGGTTCAAGCAGCGCATGGCAGCCCATTACCGCCAAACGCGCTTCTTCTTTGGGGCTTATAACATCCAGCACGATCCCGGTCTCGGCTTTTACCCGCTCGATGAATTGCGCGCCATTAACCGCCTGCCGACAGGCTTCGGTCGCAACCGAACGGGCAAGAATGACATTCCGGCGTTTCAATTTTTCCGCACAAACCGAAAGCGCCTCGATCGCACGGTTCATTGCTTCCTCACTCATCTTGCCGGTGGCCGCCAACCCCTCACCCAAGCGTACGACGCGGGAAAAGGCATCGACAACGGTAAAACCATCCTTCGAGGCGCGTGCGATTAGCAGACGGCAATTATTGGTACCCAAATCAAGCGCGGCGAAAGCAGTTTTGCCAAGCCAGCCGTTGCGCCCTGAAAATCCATGAGCCAAAAGCTCAGGATTGGGAAAACCATCGAACCGGCTATCATGCATGGATTTCGGAACAGAGCCGTTCGCGTTATTGCGCGAAACGCCCCCTCCTATTGCCGCATCGGCGGATCTCCGGCGGTTTGGCCCTTTCTTACGGGCGCCCCTGCCCTTTCCACCTTCTTGCGGCGATGGTGCGATCGAATCGCCCATAGCCATTCTTCTCTTATCTTTTATCCGGCTGCGGGAAATACCGCCCGGTGCTTGGATACGACAGCTACCGGCAAGAAATGAATTTTTCAAGACCATAGGCAAAATCGCTGATAAAGCTTATCGCACCGCATTGACAGTAAAGCCCGAGACGCTTAACTGCCCGCGCACATTCCCCGGTCGTCTAACGGTAAGACTACGGACTCTGACTCCGTCTATTGAGGTTCGAATCCTTACCGGGGAACCAATATATTCAGCCGCACCAAAACTGGTACGATTCCACAGCAAAGCTGGAATGGCCGGAAATGCTGGCCTTTTTGCTCAATAGACCAACTGCGAAACGCCATCGTCATAGCTGCGACAAGCCTAAATCGCCTGTTCATTCGAGACGTTGAGAGTTTTGGGGAAATCGCCTCAAACAACAGCATCTCCGTGCTGAATTTTTGGCGCAAATTCATGGCTGAGCGCTGCTTTACCGGCAAATCCTGTGGTACAGCGTTACGGTCGACCTCCGCTGTTATGGTCTCGACAAATTTATATCTAACGGTATCAACCGAACGATTGCCTCCATTAGATTGAATGTGACAAATGCCCAAAATTGGCTATGCGCGGGTTTCAACGGACGAACAGGACACGTTGTCACAGTTAAATGCACTGCGGGCCGAAGGCTGCACAGTTGTTTTCGAGGACACCGCCAGCGGCGGGAGCCGCGACCGTCCAAATCTGAAGCGAGCCATTGATCGGGTCCGAACTGGCGACACGCTTGTAGTTGTTCGGATTGATCGACTGGCGCGCTCGCTTTCGCATCTCCTTGAAATTGTCGAAACACTAAGAGCCAAGGGAGCCTATTTCCGCTCCATCCTTGATCCGATTGACACTTCGAGCGCTCAGGGCATGCTGATGACGCAAATGCTTGGCGCTTTTGCAGAGTTTGAGCGAGCACTAATTCGTGAGCGGACCAAGGCAGGAGTGAGAGCCGCAGTGGCAAGAGGTGCCAAACCAGGAAACCCGAAAATGCGCTTGCGGGATCCATTGGCAATTTCTCAAATTCGACTGGCGCACAAAGAGCGATATCTGAATTCACTGCTTGATGATCGCCATCGCTGGCTGCCGACGGTCGAGAGATTGCGACCTCATCTTCCTTGGGTGCTGGTGTTACGCCAAATTCGTTCGATCACCCCTCCCGTGCGCAGTTTCAGCGAGCGCACGCTGGTAAAGGCATGCCGAGAGCTGGTGCAAAAAGGATACGCTGATGATGTCATTCTTCAAGCCGCACCGCGATTGCCGCCAGATTCCCGGACAGCCCGCTTGGTGGCTGACCGACTGCGAACACAGCCTGATTCTTCACTTAGGGACATCGCGAGTTGGTTATCACACGACCTGCGAGAGCCAACGAGCCGAGGTGGCTTAAAGTGGTCAGCTGAGGCAGTCAGACGGCTCATCGCACGCGCTGACAGTTTGGGGCTACTGGACAGCGAAGATCGCAAATCCGCATGATCAAACATGTTGGAAAACGGGCTCGTATAGCCGATACTGCTGTAGTCGCTATGGCAGCTAAGTTGGACAGTGCTGACAGTCTGCTTTTTGAGAGCGGCGGCGAATTATTGCCGTTCGTTCACCTGAGAGGACTACGTCAACTTCGTAGACCAAGTAGGGCACGAAACTTGAGCCGAGTTCTGCCACAGCAAGAGTGCGGCAGACGCATCACACCAGCAATGCCGCGTCCCGGCACTCCCATGTGGAAACAAAGATCAGAAGTTGATCCTTGCTCCAATGCTCAACGACGCCGCATCCACGCGGTTTCCATCGGTCAGGTTTCCGGCCACAAAGGCCGAAATCTTGCCACTTCCGTTGCTTGCCTTGAGTCCCAACGAATAGCGCATGGCGTTGCGGAACGCGATTGTGCCAACGTCGAAATTGGTGGTCGAAGCCCCCACGAATGACACTGACGCACTTTCGCGATTGGACCAGTTGCGAAGCGCAGTTGCACTGGCAAAGGGTTCAAAGTGCAAATTGCCGTTGGCCGTGCTGCCGCGATAAGACAGGGTCAGGCCAGCACGGCCGATTTCGGTCCTATCGCTACCCGCATCAAAGGTCGTGAAGCTGTCAATGGCAAAGGGATCAATGTCGCTGTCGCCATAGCTATAGCCAACATGCGGCGTGATCTGGATACCCTCTTCCTTGCCAAAGCGGTAGGAAGCCAGGACCGACGCGACGGTTGCATTACCTTTAGCGCTCTGCTCCCCTAAACCGCCCAGCAAAGCCGGGCTGCTGAAGTCATAATCGCGCCATTCCTTGCGGACTGACGCATCAAGGGTCAGCGCATCGTTTGTCAGGAAAATGTAGCCGCCCAGAAATTCACCATTGAGCTTTACGTTTGTGGCGGATCCTCGGCGTTTGGCTCCAGCATCAACCTTCCCTCCAGTAAGCCCGAAGTGCAGGTTCCAGCCATTACCGCCCATGTTCAGGATGCCATAGTCGAGGCCCATTTGCAGCATCTGGTGGCTGATGCGGTAACGGGTGTCGGCAGACAGGCTAAACGCCCCCGAGTTGAGCGTCGTCGTCAGATCCTGATTGGTTTGCGCAGCACCTCCGCGTATCCACAGGCCAAATTGTGTTTGGCCCGCAGACGCATCGCGCCGTTGCGTGACAAAGGAACTGGCAGGCTCATCGAGCATGTTCGAGACAGCTGCGCCCAGCGCTTCAACTCCGCCCAGGTCGCCTGCAATCGGGTTGACCGACTGAATAATGCCCCACTGGGTGTTGGACGCCAGATTTTGCCCAAAGCTCTCGATCAGGAAGCCAGTGGTTGGTAGGGCGCTTGCAGAGGTAAATGTCGGCGCTGCTGCTCCCGGCACCACCGTCACAATCGGCAGGAAGCCAGTGGGCATGAAGCCTACTCCTGTACGATTGAGCAGCACAGCTGTGGTGCCCGTCGCCGTACCCGTTATCCGAAGTGTGTCAGCGGTTATCGTGCCGCTATTATAGTCAGCGGCAAAGATACCGCCGCCAACATAGTTGCCCGTCAGCACAATTGCACCGCCGGTTGTGCCATTTTGTGCGGTCAGTGTGCCACTGTTGGTCAGGTTCGTAGTAAGGCCGCCATTGCCCGCAAAGCGGATTGTTCCGCTATTGCTTGACGGTCCCGCAATGGTGATCGCTCCGCCATTGGCAACATTGGTGGTACCTGAATTGAGCCAGCTGCCGTTGAATGAAGATGTGCCCGCAGCATTCCATGTCCCAGCATTGGCGATCTGTGAGGCGGCAAGTGCCGATCCCGTGACATTGATCGCGCCGTTCATAATGCCCGTCGCATTGTTCGCGATAGTGAAGGCGGTATTGTTGGTTGAACCAAGCACCGCATTGGTGCCGCCGGTGGCCGTGCCGCTGTTGTTCACTGCGGCAGTACCCGTTCCAGTCGCAACCAGCTTGATCGCAGTAACATCGCCCTGAATAAGCCCTGCGTTGACGACAGACAAAGCGCCGTTGACTGTTGCCAGATCGACGCCGATTTCCGGATCGACCTTGCCCGTAGTGGCAACCTGAACGGTGATCCCGCCGTTGGTTGACGTACCCTTGATCCCGGCAAAACCAGCGCCGCTTGCTTTGACTTCACCCTGAACGATGATGTTGGTTAACCCAGTCGAATTGCCGCTGTTGGTGGTAATGCCATTGCCGCCGGTAGCTGATACCAACTTGCCCGTATCCACACCGACCAGAATTGTACCGCTGTTGGCGGCCGCGTTTGAATTGGTTGCGGTTATACCCGAACCTGCTGTCGTGGTCACATTGCCCCTAGCGACGACACTAATATTGCCGCCACCGACGGTTGAGGCGTTGATGCCTGCAGCCTTGCCATCAACACTCTGCGTCACATCAACGGTGATGTTGCCGTTGTTAGCGGCATTCAAGTTGCGCGCGAGGATGCCGGTCGATCCGATGCCATTGGCGCTGATCGTGCCTGTGCCTGTCCCGATGATCCTGACATCGCCATGACCTGCGGCAGCCTGATCAACGCGGACGCCGACTGAGGTCGCAAAGATGCTGGCATTGTTGACGTTGACGGCCAAGGTCTTGGCACTGGTCGAATTGCCAGCCACCTGCACTTGCGCGATGTTCGCTGTCGTCGTCGACCGATCCGTCGCGGTACCGATATCGGCGTTGACGTTGACAGTTATATTGCGGTTCGAGGTGCCGCCTGTCGTCGCCAAGATCCCGCCGAAGATCGTGCTGTTGCCTGTCGCGCTGCCCATTTTGCCATTATTGTTGATCACAATATCGCCAGTGCCTGCGGTGGTTCGTACTTGCGAGCCCCAAGTGCCGCCGCCGCCGGTTGATTTGACGATATTGGTCGTCACGATGATCGGGTCGGCAGTCGCAGAGGCAGAACGGACGTCAACGCCCGAGCCATTGTTCGCAATCAGCGTGCCGCCTGTATTGACGTTGATCGCGCCACCCGCCGCGCCATTATTGACCTTGATCGCGTCAACTGCGGCGGTGATTGTCGAGGCTGCTGCCTGCGTGATCGTCAATGCGCCGCCATTGGTGTTCGCGGTGATGCCAGTCTTGTCGGTCGAGGTGACATTGCCGTTGGCCGCGATTGTTGTGAGGCCAGTGGAAATGCCGCTGTTGGTCACAATGCCGTCGCCGCCGGTTGCGGTAACAAGCTTGCCCGCAGCGACCGTGATGCCGATTGTCCCCGTATTCGCCGCCGCATTGGTGTTGGTCGCCGAGATGCCGACGCCCCCGGTTGCAGTAACATTGCCGCCAGCAGTGACCGCGACATTGCCAGTGCCATCGGTCGTTGCCAATATGCCGTTGGTTTTGCCGATCACATTCTGTGTAACATTGACCCCAACATTGCTCGCAAAGCCGTTTTGCGCCTGCGCCTTGATGCCATTGCCGCTGGCCGCGCTGATCGTGCCAGTCCCCGTGCCGATCACGTCCAGATTGCCTTTGCCGTTTTGGAACGCCTTGATGCCGGTGTCGGTCGCAAAAATGCTCGCATTGGCGATATTGACCGTAACATTGCCAGTGTTGGCGGGTGTGCCGCCATTGCCCGCACTAATTCCGTCACGCAACAGCACATCGGTTGCTGAACCGATATTACCGCTGTTGGTCACCACGACATTGCCGTTAGAGCCCGGTGTCATCAGCACTTGAATGCCGTCGAGAAGCGTGCCCGGTGCAGCCGCGCGATTGCCAATTGCACCGGTATTGGTGACGAGGATGTCACCGCCAACGGTTGAATTGAAGCGGGTCGCGGCAATGCCAAGGATGCCTGCTTTGATATCAGAATTATTGGTGATGACGACATCGCCATCGCCGGTCAGTACAGAACTGGCGGCAATGCCGACACTCGACGCGGTGATTGTCTTGCCCGCAGCAGTTTCGATCTTGATGCCATTGGCGCTGACGCCAGCCGTTCTTTGATCCGCAACGATCCCGCTGCCAGCGCTCGCAGCCACATTGCCTGTGGTCGTGACCAGGACATTGCCGGTCCCATCCGTCACAGCGACGATGCCATTACTACCGCCGGTCACATCACCGCCGGTCCGGCTAACGACAATGTCGCTGGCATTGGCGGCCTTCGTGATCACCGCGTTTATGCCAGCGCCAGTTCCGCCTGTAACGCTGCCCGCACCGTCGATCTTAATCCCGCCGGTTCCGTCTGCAATCGCGTTGATGCCGTCTGATCCACCGGTGATCGAATTGCCGCTAATATTGATCGTACCTGCGCCGGTTGAACCAACATTAACGCCAATGATCCCACCGTTGATTATCCCCGTCCCAGTGATCGTGGCCGTGCCGTCGACAACCGTTTGGGTCACGCCCTGCGCCGCTTTGCCATTGATTATGCCGTTGCTGTCGATCGTGTTGGTGCCAGTGGCGGTCGCCACCTGCTGCACGCCGATATTGTTGCCTTCGACCAGCCCCGCATTGTTCACAACATTGGCGCCGCTTGCTGTCAGCTGATCAATGCCGATCAGCGGATCGATCTTGCCGGTCGCGGCCACGTTCACAATGTTCGCACCCGCGGTTGAGGTCTGTTTGACCCCGGCAAATGCTCCGACCGCCTTGACCTCGCCATTAACATTGACAGTCGCCGCGCCGGTTGAAAGGCCGCTGTTGGTCTCAATGCCATTGCCGCCTGTCGCGGTGAGCAGCTTGCCCGCTGCATGCGTGACTGTGATCGTTCCGGCATTGGCCACAGCATTAGCATTGATGGCCTTAATTCCAACGCCTGCCGTGGTCGTAACGTTCCCTGCCGCAACCGCAACATTGCCATTGCCACCAGTCGTCGCATTGATACCGCCGGTCTTGCCGATAACATCCTGTGCGACATTGATCGTGATATTGCCCGGATTGGCGTTGAAGATGGCTGCATTAATGCCAATGCCTTCGG
>JBOFLS010000240.1:0-11977 GCA_051657985.1 Sphingorhabdus sp.
GCTCCAACGCAGCCCAAGCATCATCCGATAGCCAAAAGAGTTCTCGTCTAACCATCCTATGCCTCCAGTCCCCATAAAACCGGTAAAGAATCGCATATTATCAGATGAATGTATAGGTCCCCATCCTAGGGTCAGGACCTGTTAAATGCACGTTCGAGGCGTCAAAATGGCAAAGATATCGGAGCAAAATGCGCGCAGGCAGGCAGTTATTCTGTCTGCAAGGGTATTTTGCTTCGAGATCGAAGCCATTTTGGCGTCCTTCGGATTTGATCCATTTTGCCCATGGCGTCGTCAGAAGCCCTTGCGATATCGACATATCCCTGCGGTCTTCTTCCTAGCCCTGAGCAAAATGGCCTCAAACCTCGAACGTGCATTTAATAGGTCCTGACCCTAGTACCGGCAAGATTGAAAGAAAATCGAACAGGGCCCTATTCGAGTTATACGATATGTGTTGGCGCGCTTTACTTGACAATGCCAGGTCGCATTGCTCAACACTCGATCTCGATAACAGAGACGGGGGAGTTTTCGTAATGAGCGATACCGAGGGTAGGGCACCCAGTGCCGTCAAATTTCACGGTAGCTGGACGGATTTTGCTAGAATCGCACTTCCGAACGTTCTGTTGACGCTGGTTACATTGGGCTTCTACCGTTTCTGGGCCACCACGCGCGAACGGCAATATCTGTGGGCGCATACCAGTTTTATCGACGAGCCGCTGGAATGGACGGGGCGGGGGATCGAGCTGTTCATCGGCTTCGTCATGGTCTTTTTTCTGGTCGTGATTCCGATCGTCGTCATTCAGTTCATCCTGCAGGGTTTTCTGCTGCAGGGGCAGCCATTGATAGCGGGACTGATCGTCTTCGCATTGTTCATGCTGATCCTTTATCTATCCGGCGTCGCTTACTTCCGGGCGTTGCGTTACCGCCTCAGCCGCACCTATTGGCGCGGGATCAGGGGGGGCAGCGATGATCCGGGCTTTAGTTATGGCTGGTCCTATATCTGGAAGAATTTTGTGGGTGCGATCGTGCTGTATCTGCTTTATCCTTGGGCGAGCATGTCGCTGTGGAACGAGCGGTGGAACAAGATGAGCTTTGGCCCCTACCGGTTCGAATCGACGGCGCGCTGGCAAAGCCTGATGAAGCGCTATCTGCTTTTCTATCTGGTGCCGTTCCTGGTTTTCGTCGGCGGCGCGATCGCGGGGTTTGCGGCCATCGGGGCGCAGACAAGCGGTCAGGCGGATTCGCTGTCGACCGCAGGCGGTGTCTTCGGCGTCGGTCTGGTCATCATCGCTGTTCTGGGCCTCTACATCATCATGCCGATCGCCGCCTTGCTCTATTATTCCAAATTCATGCGCGTTGCCATCAGCGCGCTGAAGCTGGGCGATCTGGAGTTCGAATTCACCGCGCGCTCGCCCGACTGGATATTGTTCTGGCTAGCCAATATGGCGATTTTCGCGATCGCCTATGCGGTGGCAATCATACCCTTTTCGCTATTGATCGCGACCGATCCGGCGCAGCTGGCGCAACAGATGCAGGCAGGCGAATCCATTCTGGGTATCGGCACCGGGATTGCCCTGCTGCTCGCGATCATTCCTCTCGGCCTTGCAACCTCGCTCATCCGCTATCGCAGCTGGAAGTTTTTCGTGGTGCACACCGAAGCCTTTGGTGAAGTCAATCTCGACCGGATGACGCAATCGGATACGCAAACATCGGGACATGGCGAAGGGTTGCTCGATGCGTTCGATGTGGGGGCGATTTGATGCGGGCGGCTATATCAGAATACTGCCCAAGGACTGTCCCTTTGGGGACTGTCCCCAAAGGGACAGTCCTTAATAGGGTCTCTGCATGACCCAGTTTTTCTCTGCCTGGCATTTCGATGGCGTGAGTGCGGTTCGCCGCAATGTCGAGATCCAAATGATCGGCAACCAATTTTACCTGCTTGAACGCGAACGGCGGCATGGGCCTTTCCGTTTCGATGCGTTGCACTTTTTAGGCGCTAAGGCCGATGGCACCGTTTACGGGCTCCAGGGACGTGACGGCTGGCGCTTGGGGGTATCGGGAACGGTGCCTGCAGACCTCGTGCCGCTCCTCCCCCCACCAGCACGCTATGGCGGCTGGATCGACCGGCTGGGCCTTGGCAAGGCAAGCGCTGTTTTTGCTGTCATCAGTGCCGCTATGGTCGCGGTTGTGCTTTTCAGTCCGCAATGGCTGGCCCCGCTGATCCCCGATAGCGTCGACCAGCAGCTTGGTAATGCGCTGGTCGGCGATTTCGGCGGGCGGTTCTGCGAGACCAAAGCGGGCAAGGCGGCGCTTGCCAAGCTGACCAACAAGCTCGATCCCAATGCGCAGGATTTGCGGGTGGAGGTCGCCAATATCGATATGCTGAATGCGGTTGCGTTGCCTGGTGGCCGGGTGATTATTTTTCAGGGGCTTTTGAGCCAGGCCAAATCGCCTGACGAGGTGGCCGGGGTATTGGCGCACGAAATTGGCCATGTCCGCGAACGGCATGTGATGCAGGGTTTGCTCAGGCAAATGGGGCTTGCAGTCGTGCTGGGCGGGTTCGACGGTGGCAGCGGATCGACGCTTAACAATCTGCTTTCGACGACCTATACCCGCGGTGCGGAACGCGAGGCCGATCGGCATTCGCTCGATGCGTTGAAACGGGCGCGGATTTCGCCTGTTGCGACAGCCTCTTTTTTCGACCGGCTTTCCGATCTCGACGGCAGCCGTCAGCTGCGCGACAAAAGCGCGCGCACGATGGCCAGCTATGCCAGCAGCCATCCATTGTCCGATGAACGCCGCACGCTGTTCGAAAAAAGCGTGATCAAAGGCAAGAACTACCAGCCTGCGCTGACGGACGAGGAATGGCGCGAACTGAAAACGATGTGCGCGCAGGATCGCAACGTGAAATCGGGTTGGGGTTTTGACATTGAGTAACCTGCGCGGCTACTGTTTCAAGAAAACCATAAGCTGGAGAAACCCATGTTCCGTCGCCTTTTCATCGACCATCCCAAAAGCGTCGACGAAAGCTATTTTGAGCATTTTGGTGTAGCCGGTCGCTTCGGGCTGACCATGATCTGGGGCGGGTTATGTGCCTTGGTGCATGCGGTGGTACCCGGTTGGTGCGTTACTACCGGAAGCCGGACGATCGAGCGCCTGAATCACATCATGGTCGTTCAGCGCCGGGCCAAAGGGCAGGAAACGACCCAAATGCTGACTATAGACTGGGTGATTTGAGTGGAACGCTCCTCCATTGCAAAGACTGTCCCTTTGGGGACTGTCCCTAAAGGGACAGTCCTTTTAGCAGTAGGCTTGACCGCTATCGAGGCTTTTATCGGAGATATTTTGCCATTTGGTAGCAGCCCGTATAGTTCGACTCGAATTTGAATCGAATGGTTGAAATCCTTTATTTTAAGCGCCCGGAAGCGCCACAGCTTGCCTATCGACTGGCCCGTGGAGCCGGGCCGCTGATCGTCTTCCTTCCTGGCTATATGTCCGACATGGCGGGGGGAAAGGCGACCGCGGTTTTCGACTGGGCGGAGGCCAATGGCCGCAATTGCCTGCTGCTTGATTATTCCGGCTGCGGAATGAGCGAAGGCGATTTCAAGGATGGTACGCTATCCCGATGGCGTGACGAAGTGCTGGCGCTGATCGCGCATGTCGGCGCGGATGAAGTCGTGCTGGTTGGCTCATCGATGGGGGGCTGGCTGATGCTGCTGGTCGGGCTTGCTCTGGATGCGCGGTTGAAAGGCCTGATCGGTATCGCCCCTGCGCCCGATTTCACGCGCTGGGGCTTTGCGGATACCCAGAAAGCCACGATCCGCGATCAAGGCGTGCTGTATCAGCCCAATCCCTATGGCCCCGAACCGACGCCAACCTGGCACGGATTATATGCCGATGGGGTGGCGCATGAGATGCTCGATGATGAAATCGCGATTTCCTGCCCGGTGCGGCTGCTGCACGGGCAGGCGGATGCAGACGTGCCGTGGGAGATTTCCTTGCGGTTGGCCAAGGCGCTGCGTTCAGACGATGTGCGGGTGATACTGATCAAGGATGGCGATCACCGACTGTCGCGCGAGACGGATATTGCCTCGTTGATCGATGCCGTGGCGGGGATGGCTGGTGGTTAGCTCGGGTATTGAGGCGAGCGTGTGCCGCGGATGCGTTAGAAGAAAGAAGGAAAGAAGAAAGAAGGGCGCTAGCCCTTAAAAACGACCGCGGCGCCCAAACTGCGGCGCGACCAGCAATATCAGCGCTGCGCGCCTTCTTTCCTTCTTTCTTCTAACGAAAAACTGGCACCGCTTCTCAGCCACGCGCGACCTATGGTGAGGTTCAATAGCCGGCCGCCTGCCCGTCCTTCCTGAACTCGCTTGCCCCCCAGTAAACCCCCGTTACAGGATCGCGCCAGATTGCCTGATATCCCCCATAGGGCCCGACTGCATATTTGATATTGTGACCGCGCTTGCGCAGCTCATCGGCGATTGCTGCAGGCACCCCGCTTTCGATCTCCAGCACGCCGCCATCGGTCATCGGTGCGCCGCCTTCGGGTTCGGTCGAACCGTCATGATGGAAACGCGCGGCGTCGCCGGCCGCCTGCACCGTCATGCCGAAATCGACCATGTTGACCACGATCTGCGCATGCCCCTGCGGCTGCATCCCGCCGCCCATCACGCCGAAACTCATTAGCGGCTTGCCATCCTTGGTCATGAAGGCGGGGATGATGGTGTGGAAGGGCCGTTTGCCCGGCTGCCAGCTATTGGCATGTTTGGGATCGAGGCTGAAATGCGCACCGCGATCCTGGAACATGAAACCCAGCGTGCCACCTTTGCCATCGTCGGGAATCAGGCCAGACCCCATGCCGCGATAGTTGGACTGGATCAGGCTAACCATCATGCCGTCCTTGTCGGCGACGGTCATATAGATGGTGTCCTTGGCCGCGCTGTCGATCGGCAAGCCGGGCATGTCGGTTTGTACCGCCCTGGCCATGTTGATGGCCGCGCGCTGTTTCGCCGCACGGTCCTTTGACAGCAATTCTTTCAGCGGGATCTTGGCAAAGGCGGGGTCGGCATAGAAACGCGCCCGATCGGCATAGGCCTGCTTCTTCGCCTCGACAAAGATGTGCCAGAAATCAGGCGAACCGCGGCCCATCGATTTGAGATCATAGCCTTCGAGGATGTTCAATATCTGCAGCGCCGCCACACCCTGCCCGTTCGGCGGCAATTCCCACACGTCATAGCCGCGATAGTTGGTCGAAACCGGATCGACCCATTCGCTCTTGTGGTTCGCAAAGTCGCTTGCCCGGTGCGGGGCGCCGATGCGCTGGAAATAGCCGTCCATTGCGACTGCCAGCTCGCCTTTGTAAAAAGCGTCGCGGCCCTTTTCGGCGATGGTCTTCAGCGTGCGCGCAAGATCGGGGTTGCGGAACAGTGCGCCTTCTACCGGTGCCTTGCCGCCCGGCAAGAAGACGCGGCGCATATTGTCGATCTCTTCGATCACGCCTTCCTTGTGCAGCGCCTCAAACCCCTCGGTATTCGCTTTCCAGTAACGTGCAATCAGTTCCGGCGTCGGCGCGCCCTTTTCGGCATAATCGATTGTAGGGGCCAGGATGCGGCGCATGGGCAGTTTGCCGAATTTGGCATGCATTTCATACCAGCCATCGACCGCGCCGGGGATGGTGACCGAGGCCGCGCCCCAATCTGGGATCGTGCCAGCAACGTCACGTTTTGAAAGCGGCTTGCTGGCGATCCATTTGCGAAAATTCGCCGACGTCATTCCGGCTGGCGCGCGACCCGATGCGTTTAGGCCGTGCAGCTTTCCCGTCTTCGGGTCCCAGATGATCGCAAACAGATCGCCGCCAATGCCATTGCCGGTGGGCTCCAGCAGGCCGAGTGCCGCATTGCCGGCAATCGCCGCATCGACGGCGCTGCCGCCTTCTTTCAGCACATCCAGCGCAATTTGCGTCGCCAGCGGATGGCTGGTCGCGACCATGCCGTTCTGGCCGAGTACCGAAGATCGGCTTGCGCCCGGCATGCCCGAATAACGGTCGCCCTGGTCCTTGGGCACAGTTTGCGCAATGAGCGGGGCGGCAGCTAGTAGGGCGGCGATTAACGTGAGCGTTTTGCGCATGGAGCCTCTTCCTTGGTCGGCAATGCGTATCGTCTCAACGCCGTGCTCGCAAGAAAAGGTTGTGTGATTGGGTTCACACGAAGACACGAAGATGTTGGTTGGATGCGCGAAGCGCACTCGCTGTCTCAAACGTCGCATTTGCAATTGAGTGATATGGGAAAAGTGCCTTCGCCACTCGGCACGACCTCTTCGTGTCTTAGTGTGAACCGAAAATTCCGCCCTATCGACGCCTGCCTGCCGTTACCGGTGTCAACGCAAAGGACGCACGATAAGCCGGTTTGACCGCCGCAAGCAGTTGCGGGGTTATGCCCATATCGATTTCATAATCGCCCTCCGAATAAGGCCCCACCGCATAAGGCGCGGCATAGATCGCCACGCGATTGAACTGTTTCCCATTGGAGGAGCCAAGGATCACGACCAGGTCCGATGGCTTGGGGCAGGCCTGCATCCAGTCGTCGCTCTTGCTGCGATCGACCTTTTCGCCATTGCGTTTATGGCTTCGCTCCACGTCCAGCAGATCGCAATAGGGCGTTTGCACCAGCCGGTCGAATGCCGCCTTGCTGCTGAACATGTCGAGCGGCTTGATCCGCTTTGCTGCGGCCTTGTCCCAGATGAAACTGCTCCGCCAGAAATTGCCGTGCGCCCCGCCGTCGTAGCGATAATCATCGATGGATAGGCTGAGATAGTTTGGCAGGTTGGTGACTTGCTGCCAGCTAATCTGCCGATCAAGCGTGATGCCACCGAAATTCTCCGGCCGATCTTTCATCCAGCTTTTGCCATCTTCTACCGCTTCTTGCAGCGCAGACTGGCGCTCATTCTCCACCTTCGTTTTGAGCTTTGGGAATTGCGTCACGATCTGCGGGTAGCTGAAGCTGAAGCTATAACCTTCGCCCTTGGTTTCCAAGCTAACGTCCTTGGGTGCGGCCATCGCCGGAATTGCCGCCAGCAAAAGCGGCGCGATCAGGGTTTTGGTGATTGGTTTCATGGCTCTATCCCTCTTCTTGTTGGCCAGCCTAATCCAGATAATATTCGACCGTCGTCACCACACGCACCTTCTTATACGGCGTATCCGCAACGCCCCATTCGCCGCTCGACTCGCCATCGCGCGCGGTGACTTCGAAATAACCCTGGCTCGCCGATTTGATCGAGCCGACATCGGTGCCGCTATCCTTGGCAAACTGTTCCGCACCCTTGCGCGCGTCCTTGGTGGCCGCCGCGATCATCTCGGGCTTGATCGCGTTCAGCTTGGTATAGGTGAAGGACATGCCCGATCCTTCTTCCAGCTCGACACCCTGTTTGACCAGATCGAACTGCCGCTTGATCGCAGCCTCCGCCTTTTTGATGTCGGTGGTGCGCAGCGACATGCGCTGCTTGACGGTGTAGGTCGTGATCCCGTCGCTCGAATATTGCGAGACATTGGCACCGGTGGGCTGCACTGCATCGCCATCGAAGCCGAGCGAACCGAAAAAGGCGCGGATCGCCCTGGTGTCCGAATCCGCTTTCGCCTGCGCGCTTTGCAGGTCGCTGCCTTTTGCGGAATAGGCGATAGTCCAGGTGGCAAGATCCGCGGTCACTTCGCGTTCGGCCAGCCCGCGGACGGTGACTGCGCGGTCGGCCTGCTTCATGCGCACCAACCCGTCGCCCATCAGATAGCCGCCGACAACCAAACCTGCCGCCAGCAGCCCAGTACCAGCGAGCCAGGCTCTGCCCTGATTTGCGGTCAACCGGCCCAGCCAGCTTGCGTTCGTCACTTCGTCAGTCATGATACCCATCCCCAAAATGATCGACCGTGGCACCTGTCCGCCCCTTGCGTCGGCTGCCTTGCAGGCCCATGTTTAGCGTCGACCTCGCTGTAGGGGTTTAGATAAAGTTACAGCGATGAACTGTGCATTAATATCGATGAAGCGAGTAGCATATGCCGACGACATATCTCCATTCGATGATCCGCGTGAGCGATCCTGACGCTACGATTGCCTTTTTTGAACTGATCGGTCTCAAGGAAGTGCGTCGTTTCGACAGCGAGGCGGGGCGTTTTACCCTGATTTTTCTTGCGGCCGAGGGGCAGGAGGGGCTGGCCGAGGTTGAACTAACCTACAACTGGCCGCCCGAAGACGGCGGCGTGGCGGAAGAGTATGGCGGGGGGCGCAATTTCGGGCATCTGGCCTACCGGGTCGACGATATCTACGCGACTTGTCAGCGGCTGGCGGACGCCGGCCATATCATCCACCGCCCCCCGCGCGATGGCCATATGGCTTTTGTGAAATCGCCCGACGGCATTTCGGTTGAGCTGTTGCAGGAGGGAAGACTGGAACCGCAGGAGCCTTGGGCGAGCATGGAAAATGTGGGGAGTTGGTAAATTTTAATGTAAAGAAGGCGGAAAGGAAAGAAGACGGGAAGGGCTTACCCATTCATCTTCTTTCCTTTCCGCCTTCTTTATAAATGATTGGGCCTCGCCCAGCGCATCCAGGAAATGTCATGGCATTGGAAATCATCTGCATCCCCGTCCTGTCTGACAATTATGTCTGGCTGGTGCACGAGCCCGACAGCGACGAGACGATGGTGGTCGATCCGGCGGTGGCGGAACCAGTGTTGGCTGAGGCGGATGCCCGGGGTTGGAGGATCACGCAGATCTGGAACACCCATTGGCATCCCGATCACACCGGCGGCAATGCGGAGATCAAGGCGGCTACCGGCTGCACGATCACCGGACCGGAGGCCGAACGCGAGCGTATCCCGACGCTCGATGCCCTTGTCAAGGAAGGCGACACCGTGCGGCTGGGCAAGGTCGAGGCGCAGGTGATCGACGTTCCCGCGCACACCGCGGGCCATATCGCCTATCATTTCGCCAGCGAGCAGGTGGCCTTTGTCGGCGACACGCTGTTCGCTATGGGCTGCGGTCGGCTGTTCGAAGGCACCGCGGCGCAAATGTATTCCAACATGCGCAAGTTGGAGGGGCTTGGCGACGTTACGACAATCTATTGCGCCCATGAATATACCCAGTCCAATGGACGCTTTGCATTGACCGTGGAACCGGACAACGACGCGTTGATCGCCCGCATTTCGGAAGTTGCAGCCATGCGCGAACGTGGCGAACCCACCGTTCCCACAACCATTGCGTTGGAACGCGCAACCAATCCCTTTATGCGCGCGCGCTCGATTGAGGAACTGGCCGAACGACGGGCGGCAAAGGACCGGGGTTGAAATGGGTCAGGAAGGCCCCACCTCCGTTTAGAAAGAGAGAGGAATTTTTCAGATGCGCACCAATGACCAAGTCGCCGCTATGTCCTGTCCGGTTTGTATCGTGCCCTTATCAATGAGCGACCGGCAGGGGATTGAGATCGATTTCTGCCCGCAATGCCGCGGAGTGTGGCTTGATCGTGGCGAACTCGACAAGATCATTGAGCGCAGTGCGGTACCCGCGGCTTCTGCCCCGCCTCCCCAAGCCACCCCGCAAGCTCCCTATCCGCAGCAAGGTTATGGCCAGCAACCTTATTATGGGCACAAGGATTATCGGCATAAAAAGCCCAAGCATTGGTTGAAGGAAATTTTCGATTAAATAGGGACAGTCCCTATTTAATCGCACTTTACTGGCCCTTTGCTGCGTCGAGCGGCGGAATATTTTATAGATTTCCAAGCTTCGCGGTTTGAGCAATCGTGCGTGACTGGACAGCGCCCCCCCACTCCATTAACGGGCCTCATGTCCATACAGCCTTCCGACTCCATCCTTATCATCGATTTCGGCAGCCAGGTGACCCAACTCATCGCCCGCCGCGTGCGCGAAGCGGGTGTTTATAGCGAGATTGCACCCTTCAACAACGCCGAGGCCGCATTCGAACGAATGCAGCCCAAGGGGATCATCCTGTCGGGCGGGCCGGCTTCGGTAACCGAGGTAAATTGCCCCAGTGCGCCGCAATGCGTGTTTGACAGCGGACTGCCGGTGCTAGGCATCTGCTATGGGCAGCAAACGATGATGACACAGTTGGGCGGTGCTGTATCAAGTTCGGGCCAGGGTGAATTCGGTCGCGCCTTCATCGACGTTGAAAAGCCGTGCACCTTGTTCGATGGTCTATGGTCGGCGGGGGAAAAGCATCAAGTCTGGATGAGCCATGGCGACAAAGTAACGCAATTAGCCGAAGGCTTCGATGTGGTCGCCACCTCGGACGGTGCGCCTTATGCCTTCATCGCCGACGAGGCGCGACGTTATTATGGCATCCAGTTCCATCCCGAAGTCGTCCATACCCCCGATGGCGCAAAGCTGATCGCCAATTTCGTGCACAAGGTATGCGGTCTTTCGGGTGATTGGACGATGGCCGAATTCCGTGCGACCAAGATTGCCGAGATCCGCGACCAAGTGGGCTCGGGCCGAGTAATTTGCGGGCTTTCCGGCGGGGTCGACAGCTCGGTCGCCGCTATCCTGATCCATGAAGCGATCGGCGAGCAACTGACCTGCGTCTTTGTCGATCACGGCCTGTTGCGGATGAATGAGCGCGGCCAAGTCGAGAGCCTGTTCCGCGACCATTACAATATTCCGCTGGTTGTGGTCGATGCCGAGGCGCGCTTCATGGCAGGGCTGGCGGGCGTCACCGATCCGGAAAAGAAGCGCAAGTTCATCGGTGCCGAATTCATCAATGTATTCGAGGAAGAAGCGAAGAAGATTGGCGGCGCGGACTTCCTGGCTCAGGGCACGCTTTACCCCGATGTGATCGAGAGCGTTTCCTTCACCGGCGGGCCGTCCGTGACGATCAAGAGCCACCACAATGTCGGCGGCCTGCCCGAACGTATGAACATGAAGCTGGTCGAGCCTCTGCGCGAACTGTTCAAAGACGAGGTCCGCGCATTGGGCCGCGAATTGGGCCTCAATGACCAGTTCGTTGGTCGCCATCCTTTCCCCGGCCCTGGCCTTGCCATCCGCATTCCGGGCGAGGTGACCAAGGAACGGTGCGACATCCTGCGCAAGGCCGACGCAATCTATCTGGACGAAATCCGGGGCGCGGGATTGTACGACGCGATCTGGCAGGCCTTTGCTGTGCTGCTGCCCGTGCGCACCGTTGGCGTGATGGGGGACGGCCGTACCTATGACAGCGTCTGCGCGCTGCGTGCGGTAACCTCGGTCGACGGCATGACCGCCGACATCTACCCTTTCGACGCAGCTTTCCTTAGCCGCGTTGCAACGCGGATCATCAACGAGGTGAAGGGGATCAACCGGGTGGTCTACGACTATACGTCGAAGCCGCCAGGAACAATCGAGTGGGAGTAGGGGTGTAGCGTAGGAACGCGCAGGTTATCGAACGATTTCGAAGGTTTGGCGTGCTTTTCGTTGATGATGGGTCGTCATCTGTTCGACACAAGAAATTTACCGTAAACCATTGAAAACAAATTCCCGTCTATGGCAAGCGTTGAGGCTAGCACAGGCAATTGACGGTATCGCGACGGTAACTATAACTATTATCCAGTAGGCCAAACAGAATGACCGTCAGACCGAATTCGCGCGTGACGGTAACACTCTTGGCCCAATGCATTGAATCTCCGAGAAATGTTGAGGCTCCGGTCGACGAAACGATCTTGACGGTCAAATCGGTATTGGTTGTCCAACACACATTGATTCCATACCGCTTGCGGTAGTTGATCAGGAGAAGGCAAGTTAAACGGGATAGCAGCTTCGCTCGATGTTCTTGACATCACTAGAGCAAAAGTCCGCTAAGTTCGACGATGCCGACAGTCTTCTGTGGATGGCTCCCGCGTTGCAAGCATAAAGTGATGAACTGGCGTTTGGTCGGGTGCAGTCGTCTGTCCGGCCTGTTTGTGCAGTCGGTGTTGACTGCTGGCCCTGATGGGGTCCACGAGCAAGGTCCAA
>JBOFLS010000241.1:0-3834 GCA_051657985.1 Sphingorhabdus sp.
TGCAACGCTGACACCGCGTTCCTTGATCAGCCTCACTGCCTCAAGCTTGAACTCACGCGTAAAGTTCCTTCGTTCCATGCTGGTCCTCCAGTTCGATAAAACACCTTATCTCGGTGTCCATCAAACCGGCAGCAGGCCAGTATTCGCCAACATTGGGACGGTTCATGCAGACTGATCCCATTGGCTATAAAGACGGAATTAATTGGTACGACTATGTCGATGGCGATCCAGTAAATAGGGTAGATTCGGACGGGATGGAGAGCGCGACATATGATGCAAATGGTAGATGGCGGGCACCTGCTATGGATCATGCTCAAGGGGTAAGAGTTGTAAAAGCAATTTATGAATTTGCACTTGGCGACATAGATACCGCTGTACGCAACCCGACTTTCAAGAACGTCGCGATTGCAGGCGTTATGGTCACTCCTCTTGGTAAAGGAGCTAAACTTTTCTCTTGGGCGGGAAAAACGTTTTATGCCAAAAGCGCTGCTCAAGCTGTTGCGCTTCGACAAAGTCTGCTCGGCCGGGCATTGACCTCGGCTAGAGATAAGATTCGGCAGGGCGGAGGAACAATTATTGCGGGTAACGGAAGCAGCACCGTGTTAAGAGACGCGGATCGGCTGGCGGCAAAGTATGGCGGCAAGCCTGGCGACTACTCAAAGGTCAGTTCTGGAACAGTCGGGACGGCAGAAAGTGGCCGAAAAATTGAAATTCATGCCTATAGAAATGAGGTAACTGACAAAACAGTTGAAGAAAAAGTAAAATTACAAGGAACAAAATAGCTAAAATGGTCTATCAAAATGTCTATTAATGAAAATAACATTGCAATAGCGAAAGAAAATTTGAAAGTCTCACTTTTTATAGATCCTGTTAATGGTGAGGAATTGTATCTTGCTTGTAGATCGATAATTGAATCTGCTATTAATGCTCGCATCTATGAAGGTAATGCGCTATTTGATTCTGTAATTGGTATAGAAAGTGAGTTATTTCACGATAAGGGGTCTGGTTTGGACAGCGATAATTTTATCTTTAAAAACTACTACAAAGTTTTTTCTGAAACGAAAGCAAAAATATTTAGTGAGTATTTTCAATAAATACATAATTAAGTATATTAAATTTGACAACGCACTTCATAATTGATAATTTATTTTGTACTTGAAAATAAAATTGCAAATTGCTGGTATCACGGATACGTACCATAGCGATAAGTGTAATGGCTAGATGCATTGACAAGTTGGCGCATCCACAGTCGGATTAAAACGCTCTTCGCAAGAATTGGTTGTAAAGTCTATCGAACTTCAATACGCTGAGCAGCTATAAGGCCTATTGCAGGCTCTTTTAACACAGGCGACGGATCGCTCAGAAACTCCTCAATGCTGGCGGTAAAAACCAGATTGCGCTGAAACACTTTTTTGCTTTTGAGATGGCCCGTATTGAGAAGGCGATAAATGCCACTACGGGAAATGCTGAGCCGCTTTGCAGCGTCAGCGATGCTAATCAATTCTGACATGAAACCAGTCCTTGGTTCGAGGACCGATCCGGGTTTCAGGCATCCACCCCATTTAAGGCTTTTGTGGACACTTTCGAAATGTAACGTCGGGTGACCGCAATTGCACGATCATGTTGAAATGTATAGCAACGCGATGATCCAAATTGCAACACAAGTTTTTTGATCATATTTTTGAATACGGGAGCGATTACGGGGGCATTGTCAAAAATGCTGATAATTTTATGTATTTTTTGTATGACTCCGTCTCCGCCAGTTCTTTATCCCGTCAGCGAAAACTCTTGCCGGAATAGATCCATGCCTTGACCCAGCCATGCCAATGCCCAGGATTGCGCATCGGCCTTTAGGATAATCGTGCCCCGGATGGGTTGCATCAGGCCGGCCATATTGCCTTTTTGCGCAAGTAATCGAGCCTTATAGAAGGTCTTACGCGGGCGCATTGCCTCGGTCTTCGTATCGACGTCGACCGCAATACCGCCGCCATTTAAAGAGGCAAGCAGCGGCTGATCGAGGTGTTCCACCGCACTTAGCGAGCGTTCGACGAGCTTTATCCGGCGAGAAGGCAGGGCGGCATCATCAGGCACGAAACGACCAAGAGCACCGGTATTGACCCGATCGATATCGGTTTCACCGACATAGGCCTGCACATCATAATCCCCTGGCGTTACTATCCGCGCCAGAACTTCGGAACCGTTCAGCCAGCGACCGACGTGAAAATCGGGTACAATGTCGGCGACTACCCCCGATATTGGCGCACGCAGCACAAGCTTGGCCGAACGCCTCTCCAGCCCCGCCAGCGCATTCTGTTCGCGTATCAATTCGCGTTCGATGACCTGCCGGTTGGAAAGATCCCTGTTGTCGCCTGCAGCCCGGTCGTATTGCGCCTGCAATTGGGCGATGCGGACGCGTGCCTGGGCAGCGGCGCTTTGAAGTTCAGGGGCGGAAAGCTCCATCAACACCGTACCGGCTTTCACAGGCTGGTCATTCGTCACAAGAATGCGATCGATCCTTGCGGGATCGCCGGAAACAACGGGAGCGGCTCCGATAGGGGCAAGCACCGCCGGCGCGCTGACATGACGATCGAGTGGAAGGAAAGCCAGAATGATAAGCCCGCTCAATATCCATGGCCAAAGCCGTCCGCGCCGCGTTCCGCCGATGCGCTCGCGCATTGCACCCCAAACCCGGAATTCGCTGACAACCGGTTTTGCTACAAACACTGCAATTTCAACAAGAAACAAAATGATCCCAAGCAGCTTGAAGAACAGATGATAGACCAGAAGCGCAATACCGATAAACAGGACCAGCCGATAAATCCAGGTCATCCAGGCATAGATGACCAGCCCCTTGCGCAAGCGATGCGGCATTTCTTCGGGCGCGGGATCGCCCAGATCGAACAACAGTTCGCGCAGTTTCCAACGACCCAGCGCAAAGGCGCGCGGCTGCAGATTGGGAACGCCTAGCAGGTCAGACAGTACATAATAGCCATCGAAGCGCATGAAGGGATTGAGGTTGATCCCCAGACTCATGATCCAGCTGCTTGTCGCCAGAACGAAAAAAACACTGCGCAACGCACCATCGGGCAACAGCACCCAGATCAGCGTCGAGATGCTCGCGACCATCAGCTCCGCCGTCACGCCGGCGCAGTCGATCATCAGCCTTTCCTTGCGCGACCTTAGCCGCCACGCGCCGGTCGTATCGGTGTAGAGCATAGGCATCAGCACCATCAGGCTGACGCCCATAGTGGGTACATGTGCCCCAAAACGCGTTGCGGTATAGGCATGCCCCAGTTCGTGAATGATCTTAACCGCAAACAGCCCCGCCCCATAAGCAAGCAAGCCCTGCCAGCTGAAGAAATAGAGGAACGACGCCATGAACGCGTCCCACTGCCTCGAAACCATAAACAGGCCAAGCAGTGCCAGTAGCGCGAAAAAAGTCAGCGACTCTCGCGACCAAAGGGGTGCGACATTGGGCAGTGTGCGTTCGAGGAAGGCTGCAGGGCGGACGAGCGGGATGCGAATGAACAGATAATTGTCCAGCATCCATTTCCACCACGCCTTGCGCGCAGCCTCGCGCTGTTGCTTATAGGTCAGCACCACATCGCCCAGCGGCTTTTGCGTCAGGCTGTTGGTCAGCGAAAATTCGAGCGTGCGGCCAAAAGCGGCGTCGATCTCCTCTGCATCCATGCCCTTGGCCGAAAGCTCTTCGGAAACGCGGTCTATGCGGCCATTGGCCCAGTTCGAAAAAATTGCGAACTCGATCTCGCCGAGTTGGAAAAACAGGTGCCGTACCGGATCGAACAAGGTCCAGCTAGGCGCACCGTTGACCAA
>JBOFLS010000242.1:0-3613 GCA_051657985.1 Sphingorhabdus sp.
TCAGGATCAAGCACATAAAATCAACCATTCGGGGATCGATCACCCCACCTACTCCCAACCTGCCTTACACGGCATATAATGATCATCGGAGAGAATAACTATGAAAATGGCTCATGCCGCAGTGCGCGCTATGTTGTTGTCAACTATAAGCATTACCTCGCTAGGGGTGAGCGTATCTGCCTTTGCTCAAGATGAAACCGCAAGTTCGGCCGACGCAACGAGCGAAGAGGAAGTTGCTCTTGATGAAATCGTCGTTACCGCAACCCGCCGTGAACAGGTTGCGCAGGATGTGCCGCTGGCCGTCAGTGTCGTTGCGGGCGAACAACTTGCCAATGCAGGCGTTGTCGATGTGCGCGGAATTCAGCAACTGGCGCCGTCACTCAAGACAACCACTGGGCAGTCCTCAGCCACAGGTGTTGTGCTTACCATCCGTGGTATCGGCACGGCAGGCGATAACCCCGGTTTCGAACCCGCTGTTGGTGTTTTCATTGATGGCGTGTTCCGTTCACGCGCAGGCGTTGCCTTAGCCGAACTTCCTCCGATCGATCGGGTTGAAGTGTTGCGCGGCCCGCAAGGCACGCTTTTCGGACGCAACACCTCGGCAGGTGCTTTGAGCATTACGACCGCGCGCCCGAAATTTACGACAGGGGGTTATGTCGAAGCAAGTTATGGCAATTTCGACGAAATCGAATTTAAGGCAGGCGTTACCGGGCCGGTTTCCGAACAGTTTGCGCTGCGTCTGGATGGCGGTTACCACAAGCGCGATGGTTATATAACGGATGTGAACAGCGGTGCTGATATCAACAATCTCGATCGCTATTTCGTTCGCGGTCAGGCGCTTTACGAAACCGACAATATAAGCTTTCGCCTGATCGGCGATTTCGCCAAAACCGACGAAGCCTGTTGTGGCGCTGTCAATACGCTCAGCGGACTTTCGGTTGCCCTGACCGATACCAATGCAGCAATCGCACGCGTTGCCACTTCACAGCTTAATACAATCGCAGCCACCCCGGCGCTGGGCGGCGCGGTTGGCCGTATCGGCGTCCCCGCTTACACCCGTGGTAGCCGTTTGATGGCCGTATCGCCAGGCCGCAACCTGCTCGAACAGGTCGATGAATGGGGCGTTTCGGGCGAATTGAATTGGGAAATGGGCGATATCACGCTCACCTCGATCACCGCTTATCGCGATTGGGACGCGCGGCGCAATCAGGATGTCGATTTTGGCGGTATCGACCGTGCCTATCGTGAAAACTATCGCACCGGCGTTACCGATTTCACGCAGGAAATCCGCTTGCAGGGCTCGGCCTTCGACGACAAGCTCGACTGGCTCGTCGGTGGCTTCTACCTTAACGAGAAGCTCTATCTGAACGATACCGTGCGTTTCGGCGCGCAAGCCAACCAGTATGTCGATGTGCTTGTCAACGGCCTGACGCGGAGTGCCGCACTTCCCGGTGGTCTGCAGTTACACGGTACGCTTGGCCCCACTGTTCCGTTATTCGGGCAGGTCGCGCTGGCAACTAATCCGACACTTCTCGCGGCTGCCCTTGCGAACCCGGCGTTGTTTGCGCAGTTCAATAGCCCGGTTCCCGGCAACCCGGCTGGCTCGGGACAACAGAATGACGCTTACCGCGTAAAGACGGATGCGATCGCGCTGTTCACGCACAATATCATCAATTTCAGCGACAATCTTTCGCTGACGCTAGGCCTTCGTTACAATTACGAAAAGAAGAATATCGATACCGACCTGAATGCGGTTTCGCCGACCTGCGCGTTCTTCAACAGCCCGGCATCCGCGACCTATCGTACCGCGTTGCAAGGTGCCGGTCTGTTCAATGCGGCCTATCTTCTCGGTTGCAACCCGACAATCAATACCGAATTCAATGGTGTTCGTTCGGACAAGCGTTCGGAAAGCGAATTTACCGGCACTGCAAAGCTCGCGTACAAGGTGAATGATGATGTGCTGGTCTATGGGGGGTATGATCGCGGTTATAAATCGGGCGGTTACAATCTCGACCGCGGCAGTTTCGATTCGGTGCTGCTGGGCGGCAACGGCGCGCAACTGACCGATCTGGAATTCGGCAATGAAACCGTCGATGCCTATGAAATCGGCATCAAGACGAACTTCAGCCGTCAGTTCCAGTTCAACGCTGCGCTGTTCCATCAGGATTTCAAAGGTTATCAGTCGAACCGCTTCCTGGGCAGCAACTTCGTGGTGTTGAACTATGCAAAATTCGTTTCGAAGGGCTTGGAGCTCGAAAGCATCGTCCGGCCGCATCCCGATCTGACGGTAGCAATGGGTTACACTTTCATCGATTCAGAAACGACCGATCCGCGGGCTGGAACCGATGATGGTCGTCAAGGATCAAATACACCGAAGCATACAATTACAGGTGGAGCAACTTGGACACCGCAACTTTCCGATAGCGTCGGCGGGCTCGTCCATCTCGACTTCCGTTACCAAAGCGACACATTCCCGATCAACGATCCGGTCGGTCGTCCGTTCACAGGCAATGACGGATTTGCGATCGTCAACCTGCGTGCAGGCGTGAATTTCGGCGACGGCAAATTCTCGGTTGAGGGTTATGTCGAAAATCTGTTCAATACCTATTACAACATCACGTCGTTCCCGATCCCCGAACAGGGTTCGAGTTTTGCGAACTATCCCGCGCCGCCGCGTTTCTATGGTGTGCGGGCAACGGCAAAGTTCTAAACGGTCGCTACATGTCAAAAAGGGCCGGGGCAGCGATGCCCTGGCCCTTTTCACAACATGATAGTCAACCATGTTATTTGGGATCGGCACCACCGGGTTCGGCAAGCTTACGATGCATTTCGGCCATTACCGGTTGCGGAGCCACCCCTGCGGCCGCAACCTGTACCTTGTTCATAAAGCCTGAAACGATATGGCCATCGCCGTCCATCATCGCATCCCAGCCATCGCGCGCAACCTTTGCCGGATCGGCCTTTTCGCTCGCGCCCACTCTGGTATCAAGCATACCGGCGCGTTCGAAAAATTCGGTTTCAGTGGCGCCCGGCATCAACGTTGTTAGCGTTACGCCTTCATGATCTTTCAACTCGTTGCGCAAGGCTTCGGTGAAATTATCGATAAAGGCTTTGGTCGCGTTGTATATCGCGTTGAAAGACCCGGGAATATAACCGGCGATCGATCCGGTCACCAGGATCTTACCCTGACGACGCTGTACCATATCCTCAAGGGCGCGTTGAATCAAATAAACCGTTCCTGTCACGTTGGTATCGATCACGTGACGCCACCGATCGATCGTTTGCTCTAGAAACGGACCGCCAAAACCGGTTCCGGCATTGGCGACGACCACATCGACGATCCGTCCATCCGCTGCTGCCAAAAGCTTATCGATGCCATCAATGGTCGCCAGATCGACTTCCACGGCTTTCACCGAAACGCCTTCCTGCCGAAGCTGATTGGCCGCCTCCTCGATCCGTGCTTCGTTGGCGGCAATGATAAGGTCATAACCATCCTTTGCAGCGATACGGGCCAGTTCATAGCCAATGCCAGTAGATGCACCGGTAATAAGGGCGAGTTTATTATTCATATAGCTACTCCATTCTGGGCATGAGCAGACGCCATACCGGGCTT
>JBOFLS010000243.1:0-3198 GCA_051657985.1 Sphingorhabdus sp.
GGCGTCGATGAGGCGATTGAGCATATTGCCCGCTATGGTTCGCAGCACACCGAATCGATCATTACCAGCGATGATGCGGCGGCTGCGCATTTTCTGTCAGGCGTCGATAGCGCGATCGTGATGCACAATGCCTCGACACAATTTGCCGATGGCGGCGAATTCGGCCTAGGTGCTGAAATCGGCATCGCCACCGGGCGGTTGCATGCGCGTGGCCCAGTCGCGCTGGAGGGGCTAACGACCTATAAATGGCTCGTCCATGGTTCGGGGCAAGTGCGCCCTTAATGCTGACGGGCCTCCTCGGCGGATCCTTCAATCCCGCGCATGGCGGGCACCGCTCGATCAGCCTGTTTGCGCTCGATGCGCTCGATCTCGACGAAATCTGGTGGCTGGTTTCACCCGGAAACCCGTTAAAAACAGGCGCCAAGGATATGGCGCCGCTCAAGGCCCGCCTGGCATCGGCCCGAAAAATAGCTCGCCGAACGCCGATCCGTGCGACAGCGATCGAGGCCGAAATGGGCACCCGCTACACGATCGACACGCTCAAAAAACTTGTTCGCCGCTATCCCAATCGCCGTTTCATCTGGATCATGGGGGCGGACAATGTGGCCAATTTCACACGCTGGCGGCGCTGGCGCGACATTGCCCGCTTAATGCCGATTGCGGTTGTCGCGCGTCCGGGTTATGATGCGGACGCCGTTGCAGGTCCTGCAATGGCCTGGCTCAGGCGTTTCGTCCGGCGTTCGGACCAGCGACTTTCTTGGACGATGTGGAGCACACCGGCGCTTGTATTTTTGCGCTTCAGCCCCGATCTTCGTTCGGCCACGGCGTTGCGCCAGGCCAATCCCAGTTGGCATCGCGACTATGAAGGCAGAAGCGTCATCGACGGCGTGACCCATAAACTCGTTCATTAAGGAGCAATTTTGATTCAATCCGCCACAGTCCCCAGCGGCCAGGCCGCCTCTAAAAAGGGACCTGTCCTGCAGCCCGACAAACTGCACGAACTCATCCTCCAGTCGCTCGACGACGATCAGGCGCAAGAGGTCGTTTCCATCCCACTCGAAGGCAAAAGCAGCATCGCCGACCATATGGTTGTCGCCAGCGGCCGTTCGAGCAGGCAGGTAGCGGCGATCGCGCAAAAACTGGCCGAGCGGATCAAAAAGGCTGGCCGCAATGCGCATATCGAAGGCTTGCCCAGCGCCGATTGGGTGCTGATCGATGCCGAAGACGTGATCGTGCACCTGTTTCGGCCCGAAGTGCGCAGCTTTTACAATCTCGAACGGATGTGGGGCTTCGGCGACGCGCCAGAAGCCGTTAACGGCTGAATTAAATAGGGACAGTCCCTATTTTTTCGGGAGGGGTTTGAGATGCGGCTGCATATCATTGCGCGCGGCAAGATCGGTCGTTCGCCCGAAGCCGATCTGGTTGATCGCTATCTAAAACGCCTTGCCTGGCCACATAAAATCACTGAATTGCCGGATCGTAGCGGGGATATGCCGCCTGCAGGGCGCAACAGCCGCACCGTATTGCTCGATGAAAAAGGCGAGCAGCTTTCTTCGACCGAGCTGGCAAAAATCCTCGAACGCTGGCGCGACGAAAGTGTCTCCGAGGTGCGCTTCTGCCTTGGCTCTGCCGACGGCTTCGACGATGCCGATCGCGCTGCCGCTGACGCACTGATTGCCTTTGGCCGTGCCACCTGGCCGCATTTGATGGCGCGTGCGATGCTGGCGGAGCAACTTTACCGCGCTACATCGATACTTGCCAACCACCCCTATCATCGCGAAGGATAGCTGCATGGGGTGGAGACGATTCACGACACTGGCGATCCTGCTGACAGCAACGTTGGCGATCGGTGCTGCCGGACAAAGCGACGTCGATGCGTTGCGCCAGGCAAAACAACGCGCCGCCGCCGCCGAGGAGCGCAGCGAAAGACTGCGACAGGAAGCGGCAGGCGCCGAAGAAGCAACCGACCGACTTGTCGCCCGCCGGGCGGCATTGGGCGCGGAAATCGATGCCGCCAATGCCCAGATCGCGACTGCACAGGCGCGCATTACAATCATCGCCCGCCGCCAGCGTGCACAGGCCGCGTTGCTCGGCGAGGCAAACGCGCCGCTATTGCGCCTAAACGCGCTTTTACAGAAAATGACCCGCCAGCCGGTATCGCTGCTGCTTGCCCGCCCCGGAGATCGGCGGGACTATGTCCGCTTGCGTGCGGCTATGGCCTCGATCGAGCCGGTGATAGCGCAGCGTACCCAAGCGCTTCGAAACCAGATGGTACTGCAGAAGCAGTTGCGGGTGCAGGAACAGGTAGCGATAGGTTCGCTCCGTAAAGCGCGGGGGCAGCTGAATGAACGGCGAAAGGCATTGATCGCACTGGAAAACAGCAGCCGGGGTCGTGCGCTTGGCTTGAACGCCGATGCCGCCATCGAATTTGAACGCGCTATCGGTCAGGGAGAACGTGCCCGCGATCTGGTCGAACGTATCGATGCCGATCGTGAAAGCGGGCAAAATGCAGCGGCCTTGGCCGAACTGGATGGGCCGCAACCGCGCGGGACGAACAAACCCGCATCGAAGGCAGCAACGGCCTATCTACTGCCTGTCAAAGGCCGGGTGCTTTCAGGTTTTGGCGAACTCAATCCTACCGGCTATCGCGAACGCGGCATGCGAATTGCGGTGGAAGCGGGCGCACAGGTCATCGCCCCAGCGCCCGGGCGGGTCAGTTTTGCCGGGCGCTACCGCAGTTTCGGTAATATCGTGATTATCGAACATGGCGGAGGCTGGGCAACGCTGGTAACGGGTCTCGAACGGCTTGGTGTCGAACCGGGTTTGCGGGTAAGTCAGGGTGCGGCATTGGGCTTTGCGGGCAATGACGAGCCCGAAATAATGATAGAACTGCGCCGTAATGGCCGGTTGATGGATATCGCCGCCTTATTGGGATAACCGCCAAAAAAGTCGCTCATCGGCGATTAACCCACTTTCGTGGTAAATGCGCTTTCACCATATGTCATTTGCAGAGTATATCTGCCCTAGGGATTCAAAGTCGAAAGCTGGGACTGCCATGAAAGCCAAATTGTTCACTACCGGAATTGCCGCCTTCGTTATCGGCGCGCTTGCCACCACATCGCTGACGGCGCAACAGCGCAAGGACGATCCGTTGCGCGATATGGACGAATTCATCGCGGTCTATAAAAAAGTCAAATC
>JBOFLS010000244.1:0-8033 GCA_051657985.1 Sphingorhabdus sp.
GCTTCTTCTTCGGGTTCGGCCTTTTGCCTGCGCGCAAAACCCCGAAGAAATGTGGACAGGTGGCCGAGTGGTTAAAGGCAGCAGACTGTAAATCTGCCCGGTTTTCCGTACGCTGGTTCGAATCCAGCCCTGTCCACCAATTTCCCATTCGCCAATACCCGCTCAATCCCGTTGAAACCCGGAAAACATTAGGTTATTCTAGCCGCTCAGGCTCGCCTGTGCCCGCCACTGCATGTCTCTAGCCGGAGCGTAATGTGGGGGAAGTGTGGGGGAATATTTGCTTTCCCCCACACTCTGATTCCCGAATGTGGGGGAATAAAGTGTGGGGGAAGAACATGGGTAAGCTGACGGCAGTTGCGGTGAAGGCAGCTTTGACGAATCCCGGCACCTATCAGGACGGTGACGGGCTGTTTCTGAAAGTGGATAAACGCGGGGGCGCATCTTGGACCTTGCGGCTCCAGCGCGACGGCAAGCGCCAAGACATCGGACTCGGCTCGGCCCGCCTGCTTACGCTGGCTGATGCCCGCGACAGAGCCAGCGGTCTACGGAAGGCGGTCAAGATCGAACGGCGGGATATTCTTGCCGAGAGGAAAGATGAAGTTGCCGCCAAGGTGACTTTCCAAGAGGCAGCGCGTCAATACCACGCAGAGAACGAGGCGGGCTGGAAAAGTGCAGTCTATACCCGCCAGTGGCTAGCCAGCTTGGAGAATTACGCTTTTCCCAAGTTGGGTAACGTGGCGACCGGCGGCATCACGGCGGCAGACATCATCACGGTGTTGACGCCGATCTGGCAAGAAATCCCGGAAACGGCGCGGCAAGTGCGCAATCGAATTTGCGCGGTGCTGGACTACGCCCATGCGAAAGGCTGGCGATCGACTGAAGCCCCTTCAGGCAATGGTAGCCTCAAAGCCGGACGCGGGCTGCCCCGACAGATGAAAGAACGGGAAAACCGAAAGGCCATGCCTTACGTCGCTTTGCCGGGGTTCCTAATCGCATTGCGTCGCAAGCCTTCATATGGTCGGCTGGCACTTGAATTGTTGATCCTGACCGGGGTGCGTAGTCAGGAGGTGCGGTTGGCTACCTGGGACGAGTTCGATCTTGAGGCGCGCCTTTGGACAATCCCAGCCTCCCACATGAAACGAAACAACACTCACATGGTCCCGTTGTCCGACGCGGCGCTGGCAGTGTTGGCAAAAGCGGCGGCTTTGAAGCTGGAGGGGAGCGAGCAGGTGTTTCCCGGTGTCAATGGTGGCCCGATGTCCGATATGACGCTGTTAAAGGTGCTGCGCGATATGAGCGAGCCATACCATGTCCACGGTTTCCGCTCCGCCCTTACCGACTGGGCAGCGAATGAGGGCTATCCCGATGCGGTTGTTGAAGCGGCACTGGCGCACAAGACCCCTGACGCTGTGCAGGCTGCTTACCGACGAACAACATATCTTGGCACCGCTAGTCAGCCCGGGCAGCGTGTTACGCTTATGGGAGATTGGGGGCACTATTGCGCTAGCGGCGCGGCCGTTGGCGGGGATGTCGTGCCAATCAGACAGGCGAGGCGCGGGAAATGAACAAGGAATGGATCGGTGCCAGTCAAACGTGGGCGTTGGTGTGGCCGGGAAAAAAACCAATGGGGGGGCCGAATCCCATAATCAACCGCGCCGCATCAGGAGTTGTCGAGGCAAAGGCATCTTTGCTCATCAAGCTCACTCTGGCAGGGGAAGTTAAGGAGCGTGACTGCCTTATTCCCCAAGTCTTTTGGAGAGGACAGGCAATGATCCCGAATTGGGATCATGGAGATTTCTCGGCGCGGGTTCAACAGAAGGGACAGGAAGAGGACTGGAAGGCATTTGGCGTAACCTTTGAGCGGTCCGGCATTGAAGCGATGTTGCAGCCGACAGTCAGCACAATTGCATCAACGCAACTGGTCGCAACCGGAGGCAGTTCCAAGTGTGGCCGACGTCCCGATGACGACTGGGAAGCTGTTATGATCGAATTGGCTCGCCAACTTTACGCTGGTGACCTTCAACCAAAAAAACTCGCGGACGTTGAAACGGCAATTGCCCATTACCTTGCGGCAAAAGGTGTCACCAAGTCTGAAAGCACTATTAGGGAGCATGCCCGTCCCTTTTGGACTATGTATGAACGAGAGGCCGGGAAATAGTTCTTCGGCCCTTTCCGGCCTTTTCCGTCCGACAGGCCCGCTGGCTTCGTGCATTTTCCGTCACGGCTCGCACAATTCCGTGCCAGCAATGACGGAGTATTAGACTGTGGAAGCAATCTTATGTAGCCAAGCCGAAGCCGGTAAGATGCTGGCGATTGGCAAAACCAAGCTGGGGGAACTTATTGCCCACGGTGAACTTGAGACCATCCGCATTGGGACGCGGCGATTGGTAAAGATTTCCAGCGTTCGACGACTAGCAGGCGTTGAACCCGAAAAGCAGGCGGCAGCGGCATGAGTACGGAAAGCATCGAGAGGCGCTTTGCCAGCTTCATCGCGCGCGCTGACATCATTGATTTCACTAGCCGATACTCCGATTGGGCACAGTCCAGCGAGGGTATCGGAATTAGCCTTCAACTCGCCATGCTAGCCATGCAACGTGTTGGCGGTCAGATGCCGCGGCCAGCCTATCGACGAGCCGTGCGTGACCTTGCTGTCACCACTACCATTCCGTTGAGGGATTTTCTGATATTAGCCAGATGCCAACTAGAGCTTGTGCGAAGCGGGCTGGCAGGCTCAGGGCAGAATCCATTCAGATTGTCCGAATGGACCGGCAACAAGCGGGGGGCGTGATGGCTGCGGTGCAATCAATGGCCTTGCCGAGCATATCGCCAATCGTTCCGGCAAACATCCCTGCTGCGCTCACCGGAATCAAACGATGGTTCGCGTGGCGTGCTGGTCCGATCAAACCGAACGGGAAATTCGACAAGATCCCGATAGACCCGGTTACGAAACGAAACGTCAACCCAAATGATCCGACGAACTGGTATTCATTCAAAGATGCACTGGGCGCTTACAATAACGGAGTTGGGCAAGGCCTTGGCATCGCTTTGAGCGATCAACATCCGGTCTCGACCGCCGGGCAGCTACTCTACCTCATTGCGATCGACCTCGATAATTGCAGGCAACGGATGGCCGATCACGAAGCCTTGTGGAAGCAACTAGGCCAGCCCTACGTCGAAACGTCCCCAAGCAGAGAAGGGCTGCGGATGCTAGGCCTATCGCGCACGCCAATCCAAGGGGGTAACGCGGGCGATGGTAGAGAGCTTTATGGTTCCAAACGATATGTCACTGTTACTGGGAATGGCGGGCGCGGCGCGCTCTGCGATTTCACGAGTGCGGTGTCGGCGCTGGAGCGGCAATGGTTCGGTGGTAGAGCGGTCCCGAAGCTCCCGAAACAAAGTCTGCTTGGACAACCGCCACGGCCCGAACACCCTGCATTCGTGGAACCTGTCATGTCGATGCTGGATGCAGTTTCGTCTGACACAAACTATGGAACTTGGCGGGACATCATCTACTCGTTGGCATCGACCGGCTGGGCTTGCGCTCGACAACTTGCACATATCTGGAGTGCAAAGGCGCTATACCGATATGATGGAGCCGCCCTCGACAAGCTCTTTGACAGCTACGATCCCACACGCGGGATTACAATTGGTACCCTTGCTTTCCACGCTCGCAAGACAGGCTGGACTGGTAATTCTGCCCTCCTGCAGATGCATTCTCCGCCCTCAAATTTGCCGCAGCCGCCCTCTACGCTGTTAATGACGGCGGATCAATTGCGCCAACTTCCGGTCACGCCCTACGTCGTTCGAAGCGTGTTTCCGGCGCAAGGACTGGCAGCAATCTATGGGGAACCCGGCTCCGGGAAGTCGTTTTTGGCACTCGACTTAGCACATGCCATATCGACAGGTGCCGACCAATGGTTTGGGTTTCGTGTGCGCCAAGCGCCAGTCGCCTATGTTGCGCTTGAAGGGAAGGCGGGAATCCGCAAGCGAGTAATCGCGATAGAAGCGCACAGCAAGCAGACCTGCCCAGATCAGCTTCGCTTTTGGGACCGCGACATCCACTTATTGACTAGGGACGGCATCGACTTACTCACATCAGAAATTATCGCAGCTATGGGCTGTGGAGCGATCGTGATTATTGATACGCTTAATCAGGCGTCACCGGGAGCTGATGAGAATTCCTCGTCAGACATGGGTAGGATCATCGCAAACTCGAAGCGTCTTGCTGCTGCGGTGCAGGGGCTTGTGATTTTGGTGCATCATGCTGGAAAGAACCGTGCGCAGGGTTTGCGTGGGCATTCGTCTCTGCTTGCGGCGATGGACACTGTTATCGAGGTTTCAAAATTTCCACGCAGGTGGTCGATTACAAAGGCAAAGAACGATAGCTCAGATGTAAGCAAAGACTTTGATCTTGTTCCATATACGGTTGGACAAGATGAGGACGGGGCGTCGATTACGAGCTGCGCTGTGCAGCAGACCGCCCACATTTTGGTCGCCAAAAAGAAAGCGCCAACCGGGAAACACCAAAAGGCAGCATTGCAGGAACTACGCATCCAACTCCCAAATCCGGGCGACGGGGTGGAATATAAGGCAGCTCTCGCGCTTATCGCTTCTGCGCTTGATTGCCCACAGAGCAAGTCGGGGGACAGGGCGAAGGAAGCTGTGCAGGCGCTGCTTCGTGATGGCCACCTGATTACAAATGAGAAGGGGTTAGGCCTTGCTTGACCTCCGAAAGTCTTCCCGCCCCCGAATCCCTAAAGGGAATTCGGGGGTTTCGGGGAATGGGCTTCATCCCGAAACGACCCCGTTTCGGGTTTTTGGGGTGCGTCTAGTCGCTACTTTCACCACCACCAGCGAGTTTGAGAGAGAATGTCGATGCCCTCAGCCTATATTTCCGCTTTGAACCGTGAATTGGGTAACGAGACTCTCCCGCTATCCACGCCAGACCTAAAGCAGCGTTTTCTGGCATGGTTGGATAGTGTGCCGGAAGTCAGCCGAAACCGACGCTACAGCATAGTCGAGTTTGAACGCGCGCTTTCCACGCAAGGCCGATACATCAGCCCGGTCTTGCTAAGCCTCGGCTGGACGCGGCAGCGCGATTGGTCCAGCAAAGGGCAAAACCAACGCTATTGGGTGCCGCCGGATTGTTGAACTTGAGAATTCGTCCGTGTCCGCCAACATTGCGGACGTTGGGCGTTTGTACAGCTAATCGCACTTCCTGAAGGCGGCTATTCGTACATGCATTCATCAAGTAACCTTCGCATGCAAACCGCTACCGAAGGCATCACTGATAATCGTCAATACGGTTATAGCCAAAGCTTTCGGCCAGGTTGAACGCGCCGTTTGCAAAGCCGTTCGTCAACGTCGTTAGGCATTGTCATAATAGAAGTGGCTGTTGAGTAAGGGGAAGGGAGGCGGGAGTAAATGTGCAAACGCGCGCAAACCAACTAAGGATTTAAGTGCATTGTAACTGTAATTAATTCATAATTCCGAGTTTTAATCTGCTAGAGGAGAGTTATCTCCGGGAAATAAAATTGGGCAGACTCAATATACAATGATTCGCAATTTTTCTTATTTCTTTGCATCTTAGATCATAGACAAGGGCTTGAACTGTCCATAATTCATTGCTCGGATCAGCCCAGCGGATCGTAGCGCAGAGACGCGGTCGTTCCGCCGCTTGCGCTCACCAGACGGTTCTCCACATCATAAACATAGGCGTTCATGCCATCCGAGGTCAGGTTGCCATTGCCATCATAGCCGAATGTCGCAGCGCCCGCACTTTCATCATAAACCGATACAGTCTAACGATTTCTACAAATATTGTCGTAATTATCCTCAATCTCTTCCAAATTTATGTCATTCGAAGAAAAGTAATTTAAATACAAACTTTTGTTTTTTAAAAATCTATCGCATTGCTTTGTCAAAACTAGCGTTGATAAAAATTCTACTCCTGCTTGCTTATTTTTAAGTTTAAAAGATCTTTCTAGCCACTCAATATATTCATGTAAAAAATCAGTCCCAAGGGAAGAGTAATGCTGGGAAATTTTGTAGGCCGCCTCAGCATCGCCACTTCGATATCTTGCCTTCATTCTCGCAAGCTCATCTTTGCTAAGTTCATATTGACTTCTGGCGGACGCTGCAGATCGATCTACTTCATCTTCTGCATTCTTCGATGAGTAGCTTGCGGTCAACGCCAGCATCAGGACAGAGAGAACAAGGCTTCTATTTTCCACATTTCTTCTCATCTGCACAAACCTCTGTCTTTTGTGGAATTAGAGATCCAATTTTGGGGTCATTTTTAAATGTAATTTGCCCGGTCTTTGGATCATATGTAGCCGACGTGTAACTTCCCTTCACGGAACCGTTAGATCCAAAAACAGTAAACATCCCTTTTGCTCCGCCGGGCTTTCCATCAAGATCGACAGAAAGTCCTACTTTTCGACCATCTGATATGTACCCTTTTTTCGTACTGGGATACATCACAAAGCCGTTAGTTGCGATCACCGTTTTTCCAGATTGCTCAGCCAGAGATTTAGCAAAACCTTTATATGCTCCAAAACATGAAGCCAAAAAAATAGTTGATGAGTTGTTAAAATTTTGCCCTTTTGCACGCGATATCAAACCACTCGCCGAAATGGGTCCGGGACCGCCTTCACGGCGATCAGAAATACCTCCCAATGGCGGCCCATGGCCGGTAATTGTATAAATACTTGGCATCTCATTATTCGGTTCAAAGTCCTCGGCTGCTTGATATAAAGCATCTGTTGGATGAAAAAAATTAAGATCCGAAAGCCCATCAGGATCTACTTTATTCAACAGATGGTTATCTACATAAGCATAAAGGTTGATGTCATCCTTATATCCAATCGGATCGGTCTGCAGGAACCGGCCCAGCGGATCGTAGCGCAGAGACGCGGTCGTTCCGCCGCTTGCGCTCACCAGACGGTTCTCCACATCATAGACATAGGCGTTCGTGCCATCCGAGGTCAGATTGCCATTGCCATCATAGCCGAATGTCGCAGCACCCGCACTCGTATATTGGTTCAAGCCATTGACCGCATAGGCGCGGTTCACATTCACGTCGCCTCCTGAGCTTGCCGATGGGCCACACATAAGCATCATTGCTGGTGCTGCGGGTTGTGACCCAGCTGGTGGGTCAGGAAGAGCGATGCGCTTTTTGAGAGCAAGTGCGCGGTGGCGCGCCTAATTACGGGTTAGTGCACCTGTTATCATAACCAACTCCTGTTACCGTAACTCAACTCGTAACTCCGGCTTCTATTGACCAGAGGCTTCTAGCATTTTTACAAACAGCTCATTAAGCAACTTGCAAATATGTTTTACACTTGAACTTTTTCCAAAAAAAGTTTTTCCATTGTAATCTACAGTAGATATAAATAGATTATGGAATTTATTTATATCTATAAATAAATTTCTATCTTCGGATCCTATTCTTGATAGAAGTCCTGGCAAATATCCTTGAATAAATATTTGTATTTTTCCTATTTCTATACATTCATCACCAATACAATTGGATTCTATCTCATTTGCTATGTTCTCTATATTTTCGATTTCATTCTGAAATATCATATTTTACCTTTTAATTAAGGAGCCTATTACCGCTGATTTTTCTGGTCCATAGCTAACAATTTTACCGTTCTCATCCTTGATAATAAACTCTCCATTCTTCCTATTCCAACGTGTAGCTCCATTCTCTAATTCAGACTTAGTTGCTCCCTTATAGTTAAAATTTTCGGCTTTTCGTAAGTATTTTGTTAAATCACCACTTCCATGTTTACCAACGTGATACTCCAAGCTAGCTTTCAATGACGAGTGATTACCTTTGCTCCATAGACCTATCAACCGCTTCGCTTCTGAGAGTTTCACGTTTTTAAATTGGCCTGCTGCCGGTTTGATGGACACCGAGATAAGGTGTTTTATCGAACTGGAGGACCAGCATGGAACGAAGGAACTTTACGCGTGAGTTCAAGCTTGAGGCAGTGAGGCTGATCAAGGAACGCGGTGTCAGCGTTGCA
>JBOFLS010000245.1:0-2120 GCA_051657985.1 Sphingorhabdus sp.
TTTTCCCAGCAAGCCGAGGCAGACCGGCACCAACACCACGATGTTTAGCGCTAGCGATGCATAGATCAGCCCCCGCATGGCGCTATCGCCGCAAATCCGGCGCAGTCGCCTCGGCAACCAACATCGCGACTGCCTCATCGACGGACATGATCCGCTGTCCTTCCTGGCCAAGCGTGCGGATCGCGACCTTGCCTTCCTCCGCCTCGCGCATGCCGACGACGAGCAGGTGCGGCACCTTGGCAAGGCTGTGTTCGCGCACCTTGTAGTTGATCTTCTCGTTGCGCAGGTCGGTTTCGACGCGCAGGCCCGCTGCCGCCAGTTTCGCGGTAACGTCATTGGCGTAGGCATCGGCATCCGAAACAATCGTCGCCACCACCGCCTGCACCGGGGCCAGCCAGCTGGGGAAGCGCCCGGCATAATGCTCGATGAGGATGCCGATAAAGCGCTCATAAGAACCAAAGATCGCGCGGTGGAGCATCACCGGGCGGTGCTTGGCTCCATCCTCGCCGATGTAGCTTGCGTCGAGCCGGTCGGGCAGCACCCGGTCGGACTGGATCGTGCCGACCTGCCAGGTGCGGCCGATCGCGTCGGTCAAATGCCATTCCAGCTTCGGCGCATAAAAGGCGCCTTCGCCGGGCAGTTCTTCCCAGCCATATTCCGCCGTGGCCAGGCCTGCCTGTGCCACCGCGTCGCGCAGTTCGTTCTCGGCCTTGTCCCAATCGGCGTCGCTGCCGAAACGCTTTTCGGGGCGCAGCGCCAGTTTGATCGAGTAAGTGAAACCGAAATCCTTGTAGACGCGGTCGGCGAGCGCGCAGAAATCCTGCACCTCCTCGACGATCTGGTCCTCGCGGCAGAAAATATGCGCATCGTCCTGCGTAAATTGCCGCACCCGCATCAGGCCGTGGAGCGCGCCGTGCGGTTCGTTGCGGTGGCAGCAGCCATGTTCGTAGAGCCGTAAGGGCAGGTCGCGGTACGACTTGATCCCCTGGCGGAAGACGAGGACATGCGCCGGGCAGTTCATCGGCTTCATCGCCATCCAGTCGGCGTCGGCGGCAACGGCGGGCGCTCCGCCCTCGCCATCGGGAACGATATCGGGCACCGCGAACATATTCTCGGCATATTTGCCCCAATGGCCCGATGCCTCCCATTGGCGCACATCCATCAGCTGCGGCGTCTTGATTTCCTGATAGCCGTTCGCGTCGATCGCGCGGCGCATATAGGCCTCCAGCTGACGCCAGATGGTGAAGCCATGCGGATGCCAGAAGACGCTGCCATGTGCTTCCTGCTGAAGATGGAACAGATCCATCTCCTGCCCCAGCTTGCGGTGATCGCGCTTCGCGGCCTCCTCGAGGCGGAGGAGGTGAGCATCGAGCTGCTTCTTGTTGAGCCAGCCGGTGCCGTAGATGCGCGTGAGCTGGGCGTTTTTCTGATCCCCGCGCCAATAGGCTCCGGCGACGCGCATCAGCTTGAAGGCGTCGGGATCGACCTTTCCCGTGGAGGCGAGGTGGGGCCCCCGGCACATGTCCATCCAGTCATCACCCGACCAATAGACGGTGAGCTCCTCACCCTCGGGCAGCTCCGCCGCCCATTCGGACTTGAACCGTTCGCCTTGCGTGGCCCAAATGGCGATCAGCTCGTCGCGGCTCTTCACTTCGCGGCGCAGCGGCTTATCGGCGCGAATGATCTCGCGCATCGCCTCCTCGATGCGCGGCAGGTCCTCCTCGGTGAACGGTCCGTGGCTGTCCGGAGCCATCACGTCATAATAGAAGCCGTCATCGGTTGCCGGGCCAAAGGTGATCTGCGTGCCGGGGAAGAGCTTCTGCACCGCCTCGGCGAGGATATGCGCATAATCGTGGCGGACCAGCTCGAGCGCGTCCGCCTCGTCACGCGCGGTGATCAGCGCCAAGGCCGCGTCCGCTTCGATCGGGCGCATGATATCGCGCACCTCTGCCCCAGAGCCATAGTCAACCCGCGCGGCGAGCGCGGCCTTGGCAAGGCCGGGGCCGATGGCGGCGGCAATGTCCGCCGGGGTAGTCCCGCGCGCGACTTCACGGGCAGAGCCATCGGGAAGGGTGACGCGGATCATATCAGACATTGGAAAATCAACTTTAAAGTGAGTT
>JBOFLS010000246.1:0-2759 GCA_051657985.1 Sphingorhabdus sp.
CAATATTCGAAAAGTAGGGATCATCCCTACTTTCCCCCTGCTCCCGTTTTTTTGAAATCCGACCGAAATAAAATACCTTCATTCGCTTCCATCGAAGAATGGCAGCTCCAGTGCATGCTCCCGCATCACTTCAGCATAGTGATCAACTCGAATTTGCAGTGCGTCTGCCAAATCCTTCAGACAATACCATTGATCTGATTCAGGCACAGCGCTCGCAAGCGCATCAGAGGCCATCCGACTGAGACTGTGTAAGGTGTCGCCTTGAATGAGCATACCCGGAAACTTACGACCTGGATGCCTCATGACAGCAGCATTTGTGGCATCAGAGTAAATTTCAACCGCTTCTGTTCGCATTTCACTTCCTCCCAAATAACCGCTCCACATCCCCCAGCGCCAGCTTTACCCAGGTCGGTCGCCCGTGATTGCACTGGCCCGAATGCGGGGTCACCTCCATCTCGCGCAGCAGGGCGTTCATCTCCGTCACCGATAACACCCGCCCTGCCCGCACCGACCCGTGGCAGGCCATGGTGGCGGCGCCCTGGTCGAGGCGTTCTTTGAGGCTGATAGCCTCATCATAGGCGGCAAGATCGTCGGCCAAGTCTTGCACCAGCGCCTGGACGTCTTTGGTACCGAGCAAGGCGGGTACGCTGCGTACCAGCATCGCGGCGGGGCCGAAGCGTTCGATTTCCAGGCCTAGGTCGGCAAATTCGTCGGTGCGTCCTTCCAGCCGGTCGCAGGCGGGTTCATCGAGTTCGACCACTTCCGGCACCAGCAGGCCTTGCGCCGCAACCTTGCCGTTCGCGGTGGCGGCACGCATGCGTTCAAGAACGAGCCGTTCGTGCGCGGCATGCTGGTCGACGATAACCAAGCCGTCTTCGGCCTCAGCGACGATATAGGTGGCCGCCACTTGGCCCCGCGCGACGCCCAAGGGGTGACGGGTTGCTTCGGGAACGGCTTCGGTCGCAACTTCGGCGCGGCCCATGGGAAGGGCCGAGAAGTGAACGGGGTTTTCGGCGAAGGCCGAGCTAAGCCCCTCCCCTTTAGAGGAGGGGTTGGGGTGGGGTCTCCAGGTTTGCGCTGCGCCGAAAGACCCCACCCCGCTGCGACTAAGCGGCAAAGCCGCCAAGTCTTGCTGCCCCTCCCCTAAAGGAGAGGGGGTGAAAAACACACCCTGCGCCGTCCGCACAGGCTCCTGCTGCCAAGCCGCCAAAGCCGCTTCTGCGGGGCGCTGCACGCTGCGGAAACCAGCTTGATCGATGGCGTGACGCAGACCGGAAACGATCATTCCGCGCACCAGCGCCGGATCGCGGAAGCGAACCTCGGTCTTGGCCGGATGGACGTTCACATCAACTTCGGAAGGCGGTACGTCGAGGAACAGCGCGACCACCGCATGCCGATCGCGTGCCAGCATCTCGGCATAGGCGCCGCGCACCGCACCGATGAGCAGCCGGTCCTTCACCGGACGGCCGTTGACGAACAGATATTGGTGATCGGCTACCCCGCGATTGTAGGTCGGCAACGAGGCGATACCCCCAAGCGCAATGCCTTCGCGCTGAAAATCGAGGCCGACGCTGTTGTCCGCCAGTTCGGGCGCGGTAAGTGCTGCAACCCGCTCGGGTCGGCCCATCCCCGCTTGCACCGATAGCGTCCGCCGCCCGTCATGCTCGACGGTAAAGCCGATATCCGGTCGTGCCATGGCCAGCCGTTTGACCGCATCCAGGGCCGCTGCATATTCGGCACGCGGGCTGCGCAGGAATTTGCGCCGCGCCGGAATGTTGGCGAACAGGTTCTCGACGCGGACCCGCGTTCCCGGCGGCATTGCCGCAGGCCCTTCGGAAACCAGCCGCCCATGATCGACGACCCTTCCCCAACCGTCACTCCGCTCATCCTGAGCCTGTCGAAGGGCGCGAACCCGGCTTTCGACGGTGAATTTCGACACGCTGGCAATCGAAGGCAAAGCCTCCCCGCGAAAGCCCATCGTCAGCACCTGGTCGATATTGTCATCGGGCAATTTGGAGGTCGCGTGCCGCTCCAGTGCCAGCGCCATATCGGCAGCACTCATTCCACAACCATTGTCGGTCACCTCGACCAAGTCGAGCCCGCCGGCACCCAATCGCACGGAAATCTGCGAAGCCCCTGCATCAATTGCGTTTTCTACCAGCTCCTTCAACGCACTGGCCGGTCTTTCCACCACTTCACCGGCAGCAATACGATTGATCAGCGCGTCTGGAAGCCTTCTTATTGACATCCGTGACCGCCTAGACCAAGCGCGGCTCCCAAGCGAATCCTTTCATCGTGGAAAACTCGTAATTTGCTGTTTCGATATGCGGCAAATTCCTGTAGTGCGGCGGCAATCCCGCCGGGCCGCAATGCTTGGACCTCAGCCCGCAATCTTAACCACATTTCTGGGTGGAACATATCAATATGAAAATACCGTTTTTCCGATTCGCCTCTCAAGACATGGCAATCGACCTGGGTACAGCAAATACCGTCGTTTACGTCCGCGGCCAGGGGATCGTTCTCAACGAACCTTCGGTGGTAGCCATCGAAACGCTGAACGGCATCAAGCGTGTGAAGGCGGTGGGTGACGATGCGAAGCTGATGATGGGCAAGACTCCCGACAGCATTGAGGCAATCCGTCCGCTTCGCGACGGCGTGATCGCGGACATCGACGTTGCCGAACAAATGATCAAGCACTTCATCCACAAGGTGCACGGCAAGCCCCGGATGTTCAGCTATCCCGAAATCGTGATCTGCGT
>JBOFLS010000247.1:0-17072 GCA_051657985.1 Sphingorhabdus sp.
ATGGCGATAGCGGAATCGCAGGGCAGCCAGTGCGTCCAGTCATCGAAGCCCGCATGCAGCGCGCCTTCCATCAGCAGCGCACGGAATCCCGTGCAGTCGAGAAACAGGTCACCCTCGATCCGTCGGTCACCGTCGAGGATCAGCGCCGCGATATTGCCGCTTTCGCCATCGAGTTCGACCTTGACGATCTTGCCTTCGACACGCTTGGCCCCGTCTTTTTCAGCCATTTGCCGCAAGAACGCCGCGTAAAGTCCTGAATCAAGTTGATAGGCATAGTTCATCCGCTCATCGGGCAGATGCGCGAATTTGCCTTCTAATGCTGCGGCCAGCTCCATGCAGTAATCGTCGTAGCTATAATCATGGCCCTTTTCGCGGCCATATAGCCAGAAGTGCTGGAAGCCTGCCGCCCAATGATCCTTGCCGGTATAGCCAAAGCTGTGGAAATAGCGCGAGCCCTGCTCTTTCCAATTATCGAACAGGATGCCGAGTTTGAATGTCGCTTGCGTCGCACGCATGAAATCGGCTTCGTTGATCCCCAGCAGACGATTGTAGGTGACAAGCGGGGGAATCGTGCTTTCCCCCACGCCGATGGTACCAATTGCTTCGGATTCAACGAGCGTCAGCTTGACGGCATGGCCCATCGTCCGTGCGATTGCCGCCGCCGCCATCCAGCCGGCGGTGCCGCCGCCTGCAACGACGATATGCTGGATGTGTCCTGCTTTGTTCATCTGTTCAATGCCCTCAAAAGAAATGCACGCAAGCGCCCGGCGCTTTCGGCGGTCAACGGTGCAAGAATGCCTCGCCCCTCGGGCGGAATATGGTCGGCGACTTCGACACCGTTTTCAAAAACATAATGATCGAACAATGCCCGCCATAACGCCTTGTCCGCTTGCGGAAGATCGCGGATCGACAGAATTGCGTGAAACAAGGCGTCGTGCGGCTGCCCCATCCAGGCGGGTACATTGCGCCACCAATAATTGACGAGGACGTTAAACGCCGATGTCGCTTCGACATGATGCCACCACATGGAGGGCACGAAGATCGCATCGCCCGCTTCCAGATCGGCAATTTGGGCATGCGCCATTGCCTCTTTGAAACGGGGATGGGCAACAAAATCGGGGGTGCGGAAATCGACCATGCTCACCGTCGGCCCGGCAGGTGTATTGTCCAACGGACCAAGGTAGAGATTGCCGAACTGTTCGGGCGGAAAGACGATAAAACGCCTTTGACCGACCGCGCAGCAGGCCAGATTGTCCGGCACGTCATTATGCGCCGCTATTCTGGTCGGGCCGCCGATCCAGATGCTGCACAAAGGCTTTCGGCTACCCAGATCGACATGGTTCGCTTCATGAAGTCCGTCGAAATAATCGTGCAGGTCCACCGAACCGAGATAGATCGTTTGTGCATCCGCCGATCCTTCCTGCGCCTCTATCGCCTCGAAAATCTCAGGCAGTTTGGCGCGTTCCATCCGGAAATTCATGCCCATCGCGGTATTGTAGAACAGTCGCCCGTCATTGCCCGGTTCGGCGATGGAAACAGTAAAGGGCATGTTGCGGGCATGCGATGCGATATAGTCACGCGCGGCTTTGAAGGACTCCTTGCCAGCCTTCACCAGCGGCCAGTCAGCGGCCAATCCACGAATGACAAAAGGTGCACGCGCCCCGGCGAGCAGCGCGTCGAGGTCGGCCGGATTGTCGACTGTCCGCTCTTCGATACGCGGCGATCCGCCGAAAATATCCGGTTCCGTGTCAGCCACCGCTACTCCGCCTGTTCTTGCGCGCAATAAGCGGGCCGAATTGTGCGATGGATGCCAGCGCCATGAAGATCGGCATCAGATGCCCGCCTTCATGCAGGTCAGCCAAGGCTGCGCCATCGAGCGCGCGCAGCCGGTCCTCGTCGATGATGTGAAAGCCGACGAGCGAATTGCGCGAACCATCGGCCAGCGGAACTTCCAGGGTAAAAGGTTCCAGAAGCTCATAGCGTTTCAACGCCGCGAAGAAAGCGGGGGAGGCCTGATAGCCATGATGCAGCGCACCGAGCCGCTCTGTCATATCTTCCAGATAGGGGCTGGGGCGACCCTGCTCGTCGAACAGTGCGACCGAGGGTCCACCTTCTTGCGCGCCATCGGCAATCACCCGCGGGTGTCCCATATCGATATGCACTTGGGGATCGCCTTTGCCATCGGCGTGCAAACCGACCAGAAAAGGCTGCACGGCATGGGCCAAGGGACGGTAGGCGGCATCCCATTGTCCATCCGACAGAAACAGATTTTCGCCATTTTCAAAGCCGAATAGCGCCACGGCCATGAAGCTGTCGTCTTCGACATTGCGACGGAACAGGATCGGATAATGCGCCTGCACCTGGCGAAACTCATCGGGTACGGCCAGGCACGCCATCACAGCATCGCCATAAGCAGCCGACACATCGGTACGAACACGCAAATCGCGGTGGGTTGCAGTGTCTAGAATGCGGTGCTGGGTCATATCAGGCAATCTCTTTGTACTGGGCAGGACGGACAATGTTGGCTTCCCGCTGCAGGCTGTCGAGATAGCTACGATTATTGGGCAAGGTTGAACGCAGCGCACGGCCACGCCGATCGGTTTCGGCAATCGTCTGCGCAGCGCGACTGACATCGACCGCCTTGCCCACCTGCGGAGGCAGTGCGAACGCCATGCCGTAAAGGACATATTGCTGGCTTGGCGGACCGAAGATTTCATCGATTTGCGGAAAATCCCATGTCGATGGAGGCTGATCCGTCCAAAGCGAGAGCTGCTGCGCAAGACGCGGCGGGATCGTTGCGGGGTCGCGCTGCGCCAGCCAGTAAGGCTCGGTACGCTTGCTCAGCACATAATGAAGCTTGAGAAATTCGACGATCCGGTCCCAGCGATAGCGGAACAGATCGTTGAAGCGTTCGGCATGAATTGTCATTGATGCAGTGCTGATCGGGAAATTCTGCGTGAGGGCCTGCAGGCTTAATTCGATCAGCACGATTGCAGATGCCTCCAGTGGCTCGATAAAACCCGCCGACAGGCCGATGGCAATACAATTTTTGTGCCAGAAACGCGTGCGATGGCCCGTCTTGAAACCGAGCTTTCGCGGGGCCAGCTGTGCAATTTCGGCCGAAGGCACAGCTTTTGCCACATAAGCGCGCAACCGCATTTCGGCCTCTTCGTCCGACAGGAACCGCGAAGCATAAACGCAGCCAATTCCGCGTCGGCTTGGCAGGGCGATATCCCAAAACCATCCCGCATCATGGGCAGTGCCGATTGTTACGGAGGCAATAGGCGAGCCCGGTTCTACCGGCACCTGCAGCGCGAGCGCGGAGTCGTTGAAAGAGACATCGTCGCGGTCGATCCATGCGACCCCGCAGGCATCACCGATCAGGCGGGCCGACTGGCCGCTGCAATCGATGAAAAGGTCGCCCGCGATCCTCCCGCCGCCACGCAGTTCCAGCGTCTCTATGAAACCTTCTTCATCGGTAATGACCTGATCCACATGTGCACCGATATGGCGCACGCCGAGCCGCTGAGTTGCGTGCTCCATCAGCAGAGTTGCAAACTTCCCGGCATCGAGATGATAGCCGTAATTCAGAGCGCCGGCATAATCGGGCATGGCTTTGACACGCGGCGCAAGGTTTGCATCGCAGGCCTTGGCTTGTGCGGTCATCGCTTCGGCAAAGGAAATATTTTTGTCGCCCTGCTGCCAAGCCTTCAGCAACGCCGCCATGTCGTCCGAAGGCGGCGGGGTGAAGGGATGATAATAACTATCGCCTTCTCCACCCGTCAGCCATCCGTCGAAACGCGACCCCTGCTTGAAAGACGCATCGCAACGCACAAGAAATTCGGTTTCGCTTATGCCGATCGCGGCCAGCGTCGCGCGCATAGTCGGCCATGTGCCTTCGCCGACGCCGATGGTCGGCACATCGGGGGATTCAATCAAGACGATATCGAGATCCGGGCGCTTGGCCGCAAGCGTAGATGCGGCAAGCCAACCCGCCGTCCCGCCGCCCAAAACCACAATCTGTTGCAGACAATGCGTCATGGATTAGCCTTAGCCGAACCGCATTTTACCGTCACGCAAAAGGAGCCATGTCTAATCGACACGGCCCCCTCCCGCTTTTTCTACAACGCGTCGACCATGCGGTTCAAAACGAGAACCGAACACCTGCTGCGTAGCGAGCATAACCGGGCGCTGCGAAGAAGATAGCGCGATCGTTGCGGCGTACACCTGTGCGGTCCGCATTGGTGATGTTTATTCCTTCCACGAAAGCGGTCAGCCCTTCCATGAATTCATAACTCGCACTCACATCGAATTGGCCATAGGACTTGATGTAATAAGGATCCTGGTCCTTGCCAGAAAGGAACTTATCACGCCAGTTATAGGCCACACGCGCCTGAATACCATTCTTGTCATAGTAGAGCACTGCGTTTGCACTGTCGCTTGCGCCTGTGACGGCAAACTGCGTCGTCGTCCAAGGCAAGGTGTTGTCGAAGGCAGTGTCGCTTTTTACAATTGTGTAGTTTAAAATAGCACCGAAGCCCGTATCCCAGAAGCTATGCTGAATGGCAAATTCCCAACCCCAAAGCGAAGCTTTTTGATCGCTATTTTCCGGTTGGGTATAGGTGAAAACAACATTCGGATCGCCGGAACGGCCACGAATACCGCCAGCGGTACCCACGCCTGGAACAAAGTCCGCGGGACGATTGGCCTGAACCCAGGTTACGATCTGATCAAATGTTGCATTTGCGCCCAGAGCTGCACGCGCCGCCGTTGCTGCTGCACCCTGCGATGGGTCTGGCAGGTTGAACAATGGTGTTTGCGTGGTTTCATTGGCGATATAGTTGCTGACATTCTTTCTGAAGAAGCCCAGCGATACATAGCTCGACCGGTCATAATACCACTCGGCCGACAAATCGACATTCTTAGACTTGTACGGAAGCAACCCCGGATTGCCCGCACCCGCCTGGCTGCCACCGGCACCTACACGTAATGGTTGGCCAAGGGTAATGCCGCCCTGTATGTCGGCATAACTTGGGCGGGTGATGGTGTGGCTGTACGATGCGCGCAACTTCACATCTTCAATCGGCGATATATCAAAATCGATCGCCGGCAGCCAGTTATTGTACCGGCCTTTCAGCGTCGTAAACGAACCAGGCGTTGCTACCAGGCTAATTTCGTTTTGCGCAGCCCAGATCGTTCCTGTTGGAAGCTCTGCTAGAGCGCTCGAGTTGATTTTAGTCTCCTCATAACGCAAGCCCAGCCGCAGATTTGCCTGAGCATCACCAAGATCGAATGAATGGAAAGACTGTATCCAAGGCGTAATCGACTTCTCACGTATACGACGGTCAGTCGTATAGGGTGCCAAGCACGTATCGCCGGGAGCCCTGTTGCAGATACCCAACCGCGTATCGAGCAGTGAAATCAGACCTTCGGTATCGATAAGAAAATAATTCGGAATGATGTTCGGATCGCTCGCCCCGCTCATCCCGGCAAGATCCGGCGAAAGAGCACGCGCTGTATAGAGCGCGTCTGGCGTGTCGGCCGCGGACAAAGTGCCACCCCATGAATCGTTCTGGATTACGCCGAAAGCGGTGCGAACCTTGTTGTCGACATAGCCGATGCCAAAGTCGAGGCTTTCGATGAACGACGTATCGAAATCGAAGCCGCCACGCGCACTGATTTGATTGATGGTGTCCTTCATATAAGCATTGCGAAAGGCATTACCTGCAGGACGGATATTGGCTGCACTGATGCCAGCCCCGGGATGCATCGTCACTGAAATGACGGGCATGTCAGTCGTGAAATCGACGCGCTGGCTTGCGACGCCGAAAATCGCCGACCCGACTGCTATACCGCTGCCATATGGCGAAGTCGGCTTGGACTCCGCCGTCGAATGATGACCGTCGATTTCCAGCCTCAATCCGCCAGGGCCATCCCATTTGATGTTCCCACCGATCGAATGATTGACATTACGATTGGAACCGACAGCACCGGTAATGGCGAGATCCTTACCTTCGACCGCTGCAAAATTCTCAGAATAGAAATTAGCTCCCGCGGCGGGGCCGTCCGTCCAGCTGCTAGAAGTGTTGCCATGATTGAACCAGACGCCAATGCTGTTCTGACGACTGTCGAAAGTATTTTGCGAAAAGATGTAGTCGACCGCCATATCCAGAGTATCGCTCGGCTTGAACTGCAACACCGCCTGGCCGTTGATACGCTCACGTTTGAAATCGTACAGATCATAAGCGGCGTTTTGAGGCACCTGATACACGTCTGTAGGCCCAGGGCGATTCTGAATATTGGCAAAGCCAGGTGTTCCCGGCTGCGCAAGAGTTCCCCAGTTGTTTTCCGCGCCAGTATATCCCGGACGCCAATTGCCTGCGCTGAACTGCGCCTGACCGCCGTTGCGCTTTTGATAGGACCCTGCCAGCAGGATGCCGATCGTATCGTCGGCGAAGGTCTGGCTGACGATGCCCGAAATTTCGGGGGTAACGTCGGTGCCGTAAAGTTGCGAGGTGTCGTAAACCCCCTTTACGCCGATACTGCCTTGCAATCCGACGCGATCGAGCGGGCGCGGCAGCTTTATGTTGATAACCGAGCCGATACCGCCGGTTGGCAGAGATGCTCGGCCCGACTTATAGACCTCGACCCCGGCAACGCCCTCGGACGCCAAATTGGCGAAATCGAAGCTACGCGAGGACGGTGCCGAAAAGCCGTCGCCCAATGTTGATGTCGGCATCTGCCGACCATTGACAACCACAAGATTGTATTCGGGGCCGAAACCGCGAACAGTGACGGTCGAACCTTCGCCGCTCTGTCGATCAATAGAAACGCCAGTGATACGCTGTAACGACTCAGCAAGGTTGGTGTCAGGGAATTTGCCGATATCCTCAGCCGAAATAGCATCGACCACACCTTGCGCCTCACGCTTGATGTTTTGCGAAGCCTCAAGGCTCGCGCGAATACCGGTAACAACGATTTCGTCTTCAGCAGGCTGTGCTTCAACCGAATCTTGAGCGAACGCCACGCCCCCCGACATTCCAAGCGCCGTCAACGACACTCCACAGACAAGTGCGCGTGTGGCAATCCTAAAGCTATGTGATTTCACAATTCCCTCCCGTAAAACTCATAAGGGCTTGCACCACCCCTCTTATGTGAACGTTCACATATCAGTGCCGGATTACTGTGTCAAGCGGATGTCGCAGTGTTAAGCCTGTTTCATCGGGCAATCTCTTACTACTGTTATTGCAGCATGAGCATGAATATGACGGGACAAAGGCTCATGGAACCAGACTTTGCTTGATATACCAATAACCCACACAGAACCAATTATCTGCTACCCAGATCAGATGTTGAACAAACGCTATATCTGTAAATTACCCAAAGGATCGAAAACTTCCGACACCTCGTTCAATCCAGAGAAAGATAAAGGGTAAAGATGCTTCTGACGAAAGGTGACGTTCAATTGGTTGTTACCCCGGAAACCGGTGGCAGCATTTCGGCCTTTCGCTGGCGCGGCATACCCGTTTTTCGTAACGCTCCCGAAAATAACCGCAAGGTGCTTGATTCAAGCAATTTCCCGTTGGTGCCCTATTCCAACCGTATCGCCTATGCTCGTTTCGGCGGTTTTCGGACGATACCCAACTTTCCCGAGATTGAGCCCCTACACCTTATCCATGGCACGGGCTTTCTTGCCGCATGGAGAATCGTAAGCGAAGGCCATATCCGACATGTCTACGATGGCCCGAATTGGCCTAGCCCATTCACGGCGGATCAACGCTTCGAATTGCATGAGAATGGCTATACGCACCATATTGGCATCACGAACGATGGCAACACCCTAATGCCTGCCGGCCTTGGCATTCACCCGTATTTTCCACGAGAAGGGGCATGGCTGGATATTGCACTGACCGGCAAATGGGTCAGCGATAAAGATCGCATCCCGCAAAAGTTGGAGCCGCTTAGCGAAAGGCCTGATTGGCTTACCGACAAGCCGATCGATAATAGCTTTACCGGTCGAAAGGGCGATATCCATATTCATTGGCCCACACACAGCCTGACGATACAGCCGGATAATGATTTATCGCATACCGTCATCTACTGCCCACCGGGTCAGGATTTTTTCTGCGTCGAACCCGTTACTCACATGACCGATGCTGCGAATCGGACGGGTGCAAATGCCATGCGGATGATCGCACCCCATGATAGCTGGCACGTGAAAACACGCTTCGTCGTTCAGGAAGGTAGTTCAGGACTGCAATTATGAATATCCGCCACACCCCCGAGCTTGGATCGAAAACGCAAGGGATTATATCGGGCAGCTAGAACAGCTAGCGTGACAGCCGCGTAGATTAAGAGATCATAATTATTCTCATAAATTTGTCTGGACATATTTGCTTTTTCAAAAGTCGTGTCTAGCATCTGATCCGATGGAAACGGATTGATGAGAATGGCCTTGGGACATTTGGTTGTGATGACCTTGGCTGTCGGCACGGTCGAAGCGCAAAACACTCCATCGCAATCTTCACTGCAATTGCAACCAGACATCTATTCGAACGAAGAGGCAAAGAGAAAATGAGAATTGCAATCGCCTTGATAGCCGCTCTGACTGTCGGTGTAAGCGCTACAGCGCAAAAGCCGCATATGCTCGATCCCGACAAAGCCGAAGACGCATTGGAAATCTCCAAGCGCGTCCAGTGCGGAGAAGCTGACGGCAAGCCTGCGGTCTATCACTGGTCGGGCAAGGTGTATTCACGCGTACAGGGTGAACCAGACCGATTGCTGTTCCTTGGTGAAGGGATGAACATCCGCACTTGCGTAACTGTGAACGATACCAAACGCGGCAAGGGTTGGCGTCTGGTTAGCCGGGAGATCATGCTCTATCTCGATCCCAAAACAGGCGAGGTCTTGCGCAAATGGACCAATCCATGGACCAACGAAATCGTCGATGTGATGCATATCGCAAACGACCCTGTAAACCAGCGTCCGTCCTTCCCAATCGGTACCGACGGCACACCGTTCAAATTGAACGCACGCCGCGAGGGTCGCTGGTTCTTCCAGCCGTTCGAGGTGCCGCTATTCTATCACAATGTCTTGGGCGGCGAGTATCAGGACTATGTCGGCGGCAAATACCACGCGATGGAGATTTTCGATTTCGCCTATGATGCCGAAGAAATGCTGAACACCAAAAACCCGACAGCCTATCCGATCATCAGCTGGGTACGCATTTCGGAATGGATGCCCTGGATGAAGATGCGTGGGCGACAGGGGCAGATGGTGTTCAACGCAATGGGCAACAAGGTGAAGACCTTCGACGAACTGCCAACCGTGCTGAAGGACGAAATCGCACTGAATTACCCCGCCTATACAGCGCCGCCGCCAGGTGATGACGCACGACCCAATGCAACCACATGGACCGAGTTCAAGAAACTGGTGGATGCCGAACGCGCCAAATCCGGCGAGAAACCAAAAACCGGGCATTGAGATAAAGAAAGGCCCCGGAATCGCTGCCGGGGCCCTTCCTCCTGTGCGACCCGGGCGGGATCAGAAATTGAACGTTGCTTCCACGCCAAAGGTACGCCCCTTGCGCAGCGATCCGAAGAAGGCGCGCGGAGTGCCGGTTTCGACTTGGGCGGGACGTCCGTCGAATGTCACGCCAGCGGCAGGCGGCAAGCCTGTCGTACCGGCACCGTAACGCAGATCGAACCAACGCGTTGCAAGCGGGATCGAGTCCTCGTCAGTCAGATTCCGGCCAAACAGAGAAACGGTGAAATTCTCAGTTCTGATACCCAGTCGTGCATTTAGCAAAAAGGTGTCGCCGGTTTTCGCCAGATTGTCCGTCTGGACATATTTGGAATCTTCGTAGGAAAAATTCGCATTGGTAAAGATACTGAGATTATTGCCGATTTCTTTGTTCCAGTTAACCGAACCATTGACGATATAAGGGCTGCCAAGCGGCAATTTCTTTCCCGAGATATCGCAAAGAGCAAGGCCGGCAGCTGTCGGATTGCGGGTGTCGAAATTGGGGCGCAGACCACCCGAGTTGAGGATGAAATAGTCGGCATCGCATCCCTTGGTGAACTCGGCGTTGACATAGGCAAGACCCAATGTGAACAGCAAATTGTCGGCCGGGGCTGCCTGCAATTCAACCTCGAGCCCCTCGGTCTTGGCATCTCCCGAATTGGCAACAATCGAAGTGATGGCACCGGTGCCGTTCGGATTGGGGATAGCCTGCGTCAGTTGGACATTGGTCAGTTCATTATAAAAGGCGGCAACAGAACCTCGTAAACGGCGGTCGAGTGCATCGAACTTGAAACCGATTTCTCCCCCCTTGGATTTTTCAGGCAGATAAAGGGTGAAATCCTGCCCGGTCTGGATCGAGGCAGTGACGCCGGCCGTGCCGTTAAAGCCGCCTGGCTTGCGACCCGTTGCAAACACACCATAGATCAGCGTACCTCCAGATGTCGTATAATTAATAGTAATGCGCGGATCGGTGCCTTTGAACTTTGCGGCGGACAACACCCGACAACCTGGCAATATGCCCACGCCCGTACGATTGATCAGCGCGGTGGTGCATCCGAACTGGTTCAGCCGGTCTTGCGGGACGCCTGCGGCAAAGATAAAGGGTGCATTGGCGCTGAAAGTCGCGCCTTCGATCAGCGTTTTTTCTTCTTCGGCATAGCGTACCTCGCCCGTTATCGAGAGCGCATCTGTAATATCCCACTCGACCATGCCAAAAACGGCCTTGTCCTCGATCGTCGAACGGCCACTATTGGGGGTTCCGAGGAAATTGCCTCTTTTGCCGGTTGAGAAAAGTATATCGACTGTTTCGAACTGCTGTTTGAAATAATAGCCGCCGACAACCACTCTCACCGGTGCATCGGTCGGTGAAGCCAACCTAACTTCTTGGCTGAAATCCTGTTGATAATCTGCGTTGGTATTGGCGAAGGCGGGTTCGGTACCAAGCGTCGTTATCGCCGTCCCCCCAAAATAGGCGAAGGCATCGCTATGATCGGAGTCGGTGCCGAAATAATTCTTGTTGTTGCGAATACCCGTCAGGCTTGAAAGCACCCAACCCGATCCGCCTAAATCCCAATCGGCAATTGCCGAAAAATTATATTGCCTGTTTTCAATACCATCAAAAGCGGTACCGTCTCGCGTGCCAAGGGTTGCATTAATCGGCAGCGGATCGGTATTCAGCCTTACATTACCGGGTTGTGGGCGGATAGTTCCGCAAAAGAATTGATTGGTATTTGTTGATGACAAGGTTGCAGGGGCCAGCGGAACGAAGGGCGATGCCGCCCGATACCGTGCAGATCGAAATCCAGGGCGGCAGTTATTATCCGCCGCACCTTGAAGGAAAATGGCCAAGGGGCCGTCATCGTCATGCTGCCAGCTGAAACGCGTGCGTATCTTCAGATCATCGAACGGTTTGAAGGTCAGTATTGCATAAGCCGATGTGGTCTTTTCCTGTCCGACCTTCTTACCCGTCAACTGATTCGTATATTCGCCATTATATTCAAAGAAACGCCCTCCGATCCGAAAACCGATCATGTCATCCACGAACGAGCCCGAAACCGAACCCGCGATTTCCTTTTCCCCGAATTTTGCAAGCCGCAAACGGCCGTTGACCGATAGATCCTCAGTCGGATCCTTGGTTATGTAATTTATCGCACCCGCATAGGTATTTCGACCATAAAGGGCGGACTGCGGCCCCTTGATGATCTCGACGCGTTTGATCGACAACGGGTCGAACCCTTGAATATCGCCTTGGTAGTAAACGCCATCGACGAACAAGGCCGCACCGGTTTCGACACCGGCCTGCACGCCGGCCAAAACATTCGATGCGCCGCGGATCACCGGGCGGTCAGTCGAACGGCCAAAGGCTTGGCTGAAACTGATGCCGGTCGCCTGCTTGGCGAAATCATCGATTGAATTCAGGCCTTGCTCGGCAATCTTGTCGGCTGTTATTACCGATACTGCAACCGGTGCGTCGGACAGCGTTTCCTGTGTCTTGCGCGCAGTAACGACAATCTCTTCAAGCGGACTGCCTTCCTCTGCCGTATTGCTTTCATCCTGAGCGTAAACCGGCGTAACCGCGACCAAAGCAAACGGCATAAGCGCCGAAGCTGCAAGCAAACCCGACCTTGAAACAAATTTCATGAACTGCCCTCCCGATCCTAAATCGTCCCTAAATACTAGCTTTCATTTTAGCCAAAATTTGTCCAGACAAATTTACGTGCAAAACGATTGTATCCGTTTGGCGTCGCCAATTTGCAACAGTCCGTAATGGCAGCCTTAAAAAGCGCCACAACAAGGAGTATAGTCATGTCGGCTTACATGATTGTGATTGCCAAAATCCAAGATCGCGAGAAATTTGTTCAAGGTTATGGCACAGCGGCGGCAGCGCTGATTGGCACATTCGGCGGTAAATATGTGTTGCGTGGCCCAGGCGCTGAATTGCTGGAAGGCGCATTTGGCGATGGTGCCTCAATGGTGATTTCGGAATGGCCTGACAAGGATACTGCCAGGGCATTTTGGAACTCCCCTGAATATGCAGAAATTAAAAAACTGCGTGAAGACATCGCCGATGTGCAAGTTCTGTTGATCGATGCTCCGAAAATCAACGGCGACGCGGAATGAGGGAATATTTTGCCATTTACGCATGGGACGCGCCCGGTTCGGCAAGCAAAAGGGAGGCTGCTCGCGATGCGCATTTCGCGCATGTCGAAACAATCATCGATCATATTGCGATTGCCGGACCGATTAAGGATAAGGAGGGGCTGAATATCGGTTCGCTCTTCGTTTTAAAGGTGCAATCGCATAAAGCGGCCGAAGAATTATTCCATGCCGATCCCTATTTTGCTGCAGGTGTTTGGGGCCGATGGGAAATCCATCCTTTTCTTCCAGCAGCGGGTGAATGGATCGGCGGCAAGATATGGTAAGCAATCTTAGCCCGGGACGATAGAAAGGCAGGCATTTGATGGCGCATATGGTCGAGCTCACGCAACATGGCGGCCCCGAATCAATCCAGTGGATCGAACGCGACCTACCCCCGCCCGGCCAGGGCGAAGTATGTATGCGCAATACCGCGATCGGCCTGAACTTTATCGACACTTATCATCGGACAGGGCTCTACCCGATCAATTTGCCGAGCGGGCTTGGTATGGAAGCCGCAGGTGTGGTTGAGGCGATAGGCGAAGGCGTGAACGATCTGGCTGTCGGAGACCGCATCTGTACCTTTGGACCGGTGCTGGGCGCGTACTCGACCGAACGCAATATCGCAGCCACGCATCTATTCAGAACGCCCGACACCATCGACGACGAAATCGCGGCGGCTGCCTTGCTCAAAGCCTGTACAGTTGAATTTCTTGTCGAACGCTGCGCCAGGGTAGAGCCGGGTTGGCCGGTCCTAGTGCATGCAGCGGCCGGCGGGGTCGGGATGATCCTGGTGCAATGGCTCAAAGCCATAGGCGCATGTGTCATCGGCACTGTGAGTACCGAAGCAAAAGCCGATCTGGTGCGCGCTGCAGGTGCGGATCATGTGTTGCTGACTTCGCATACCAACATGGCGACGGAAGTTCGCGCTTTGACCGGCGGCACGGGCGTCAAGGTCGTATTCGATGGCGTCGGAGCCGATACATGGGAGGTTTCGCTCGAAAGCTGTGCCCCGCGTGCCTTGATTGTCAGCTTCGGTAACGCGAGTGGGCCGGTTGCCGGGGTCAATCTTGCCACGCTTGCAGCCAAGGGCGGATTGTTCGTCACCCGTCCCAGCCTGTTCCATTATTATGCAGACTCTGCAGAACGCGAAGCCGGTGCCGCGCGTATGTTTGAAATGATTGCAACTGGCAAAATCGGAATTACGATCGGCCAACGCTATCCGCTTTCCGAAGTTGCGCGGGCCCATCGCGATCTGGAAGCCCGCAAGACCAGTGGCTCAACGATTTTGCTGCCTTAGACCCTATTTAACTGAAATAGCGTCTAAACCTTGTTCGATTTTGATTGAACCAAAATCGCGGTCTGATTTGTTTTCCGTGATTTCCGAGCCGTGAAATGTCCCATTTCATTCGAAATCACTCTAGGCGAGCTCCACCAGCTCCAGAAGCTCACCCGCCGGTCCTTTAACGGTTGCGGCGCGGCACCCGGCATAAAGCGCACCGTCCAATCGGGCCGGGGGCGCAATCCAATCCAGATCAAGCGCATCCAGACTATCCACCGCCAAGGTGACCAGCGCATTGCCCGGCGGCAAGCAATTCGGATCAGCGCGGCGCGGCGCGGCGCCTGCCGGATAATCGTCAATCTCGACAATCGGCATGCGGCCATTCTGGATCATCGTCAACGACGAGGTCGTACCCGCTGGCAGGCCGAAAGCCTTATTGATCATCGAATATTCGATTGTGTAGGTATCGCCCCTGTCAAGCTTCAGCCGGTCACGATACCAGGTTACTGTGGCCTCACGATCCGGGGTTGCGAGGATCACGATGAAGATATGATCCATCGCGCATTTTGCCACCGGCAGGTCGCTTGCGGGCGTGTTCGACCGGGTTTCATTGAAATAGAGCATCTCCCTGCCCGCCCCGTGCACCTGCATTGCAACGAAATAGGGAAGCCCGGCGATTTCCTTGGGCGGCCCCACGATATCGAAACCGCTATCCCTGATTTTTGCAGGCCAATCGAAAACATCGAGCACGGTGATCTCATACGCCGCCCAGCCATAAGTCGTCGTAGGCACGAAATCGGTTGGCAAAGGCTGTTCGACAAGACGGATGAAACAACGCGCGCCACTGGTTGGCTGCAAGGTCGCTATGCGCTTGCCGGCAAGTCCCTCCATGCCCCACGATGCTGCCAGTTCCGCAGAAACAACGTCGCGTTCGATCAAAGCAAAGCCCAATTTGTCCTGATAGTCGGATAGCGCCCTATCCAGATCGGGTATTGCCACCACGCCGCCGATGATACTGCCATGCTGGATCGGTTCGCTCATCGATGTCTCCTCTTTCGTCACTCCCGGGAAAGCCGGAGTCCATCACCTGAAGCTTAAATTTCGACCTTAGGTGATGGATTGACCGTTGATCACTTCGTTCCCCGCCTTGCGGGAATGACGAACTTAGATTCAAAAACTGGGTTTTCTTTTCTCAACAAAAGCGCCGGTGCCTTCGTGAAAATCAGGCAGCGTAAAGGCCTCGGCGAAAATGCGGTTGGTTTCGGCATCATCCTCGCTTTGCCCGTCGAGCACGCGGCGGATCATTGCCTTCATCTCCTTCAGGCTGTGCCGCGATTTGCTGGCGAGCAGTTGTGCCATCTCATCGGCGCTATCCCCGATCTGCTCGATCAGGCCGATCCGCTGCGCCTCCTCTGCATCGATCAGGCTGCCACTGAACAGCATCCGCTTGGCCTGCCCCGGCCCGATCAGATCGACCAGCAGCTTCGTATCATGCAGCGGGTAGACCAACCCCAGATTGGCAGGCGTAATGCCAAAGCGGGAACGCGGAGTCGCCACACGCAGATCGCAGGCAAGCGCAATACCGCAACCTCCGCCTACACAATCGCCATCGACAAAGGCAATGGTCGGCTTGGCTGCACGGGCGAGCGCATACTGGGTTTTATTAATCGCCGCCTGGTTCGCCTCGCGCCAACGTTCATCGGCCTTATTGGCCATCAGCTCGGCTATATCCGCCCCTGCACAAAATACCCCTGGCGTGGATGATTGCACAACAAGCACGCGGATCGCATGGTTGCCGACAGCCTCGGCGACCAGTGCGGAAAAATGCTCCCACATTGCCTGGTTGAAGGCGTTGCGCTTGTCAGGCCGGTCGATCAACAAGCGCCCGACAGCGCCTTCGCGTTCGAGACGCAACGTCATGCGGGTTGCACCCTGGCGAAGTGTTCGGCAATCGCCTTACGTGTCGTCACCCACACATCGTCATGCTTGCGCACATGCTGGAAGAATTCTTCCAGCGCCCAGATGCGTCCCGGACGACCGATGATGCGCAGATGCAGCCCAAGGCTCATCATTTTGGGATTGCCCTCCACACCCTCGCGGTAAATCTGGTCGAAATTGCGCTTGGCATAGGCCAGCCATTGTTCGGGCGTCATCGCGGGGTCGGTCCACATCTTCATGTCATTATTGTCGAGCTGATAGGGAACAATGACCATGGGCTTGCCCGGCACCGTCTCGCGATCCCAGAAAGGCACGTCGCCCGAATAGTCGTCCATATGATAGGTAAAGCCTTCTTCGATCAGCAGCCGCCTTGTATTATCGGTCAGCATATAGCGCGACAGCCAGCCATAGGGGCGAACCCCGCAGGTCTTTTCGATGCTCGTCACCGCCTTGCGGATAAACTCGCGTTCTTGATCCTCGGTAAATTTGAACTGGTGAATCCAGCGCCAGCCATGGCTCACCGGTTCGTGGCCAAGCTCGACAATGGCCCGTGCGATTTCAGGATGGTTTTCGAGAGACAGCGCGGCGGTCGTCCAACTCGCCATGATGTCGAAATCCTTGAGCAGCTTCACCACCCGCGCTGCACCCGCCTTGATGCCGTAAAGATAGTTGCTCTCATTGGCATAGTTGCGGATCGGTGCCTTGATGAAGATGCCAAGCTCATCGACCGGCTCCATCCCGCGATCGCCGCGCGCGACCGTCTGCTCGCTGCCTTCCTCGACATTGACGACCACCGAGAGCGCCATTTTGGCGTTGTTGGGCCAGTCTATCCGCTCCTCGCGCATCAATGCATTTCCTCCCCACCGCTCACATTGATCGCCTCGCCGGTCACATAAAAAGCATCGTCACTGGCAAGCCAGGCGCAGGCTGCGGCGGTATCGGAAGGAAGGCCGGGTCGACCCATCGGGTTCTTCGCAGCCATGTTTTTCAGATACGCCTCGACGCTGTCGAAGCCGAGCAGCTTCGAGAAATATTCGTTCTGCTGCGCGCCGAGACCGGTGGTCACATGATTGGGGCAGACGGCATTCACCGTTATACCATGCGCGCCCAGCTCCACTGCTGTTGCGCGGGTCAGGCCAATCATGCCATGCTTGGACGAGACATAGGCGGGAAGATGGGGAAAACCGGTTTTGGC
>JBOFLS010000248.1:0-35769 GCA_051657985.1 Sphingorhabdus sp.
CTCCTGACGGTCAGGTTCATTCTGACCGTTTGGGTGAACCGATGGTTTCGGTGATGGACCCCGGCCTCCGCCGGGGTGACGAAAGTGTCGGTATTGATCAGGCGTATGATATTCACGCTTCTATCCAGTCAGTCGAGGTTGACGCGGCTAACGCTATCATCCTCATCGCAGGCTCGCTCTATCTCGCCGGCGAAGTGTTGAAAGCCAACAACCAAATCCCCGATTAAGTTTATTGCGATTGACTTGCAATAGCATCTATGATCATTCTTCTGCTGAAGGAGACTCAACGCATGCACCCCGATCTGCCCGAAACTGTCCACCCCTTGCCCTTCGCTGCGCCTATTGGCGGTGCCAATCGGCTAGTGCTTTACGCCATACGACGGATGGGCGCACATGGATTGCATGATGCACACGCAGCAAACGCTCTGCTTGGCCAATTCGGCATGGCTTATCGCCGCCCACTGATCATGCTGCGCGCCTTTGTGGCAGAAAGCGCACGCGGGGCGGAAAAGCGGATAATGATCTCGGCCTGCTGCTGCGTACGAATGACGTTGGATGAGGCAAGGCTTTTAGAGGCGATCTGCGCATCGCTTAACGATCCGCAGGGTGCCGACCTGCTGCTGCGCCAGACAATGGGCAGCAATAGCAGCTTGGGCGCACTGTCTTCTGCTCAAGCGGTGGCTGCGGCCTTTAGCGATTTGGGTTGGCCTTTAGATTAGGCCACCGCCTTGCGTTTCCACGCCAATGCCCCACCCAACGCAAAACTGGCAAGCGACGCATAGAGCCACATCGGCGCTGCCTCCAGCTGCTGTGAGAGCAAAACACCAACCAGCCCGGCAATGATCAGCAGGAAACCGACTATGCGGGTCGCACCAACGGGCTCACGCAATTTGGTTTCATCAACACCTTCGGTCTGGCGAATGCTCTGCACGACATAACCCTTGCTCCACAGCAAATAGAGCAGGATCATGCCAGGGATAGCGGCAACGATAGTAAAGCCCCAAAAACCGACCCAGCCCGCTTTTTCGGCCACAAAGCCCGCCGGCCCTGCCATGAAGGTACGACCAATCCCGGCAAAGGATGAAAGCAGCGCAAATTGTGTTGCAGTATAAGCAACATTCGACAAGCCGGACAGATAGGTTGCAAACACCGTCAACCCAATCCCGCTGGTCGTATTCTCGGTCACGATCGCGGCGACCATCATCCAGTAATTGTTGCCGGTAGCCGCAAGCAGCATGAACATCGCGTTCGAGAACATCATCATCAGGCCGGAAATCAGCAGCGCCCTACCCATACCCAGCCACAGGACGAACGGTGCGCCAAGTGCAGAACCGACAATCAGCGCACCAAAACCCCACAATTTGTTCGCAGAAATATAGTCGAGATCGGAAAAGCCAAGCTGCACGATCATCGGGCTGAGCATCGCTTGGCCCATCGCATCGCCGACCTTGTAAACCAGCACAAAGCCAAGAATGAGAAACGCCCCATGCCGTGACAGAAATTCGCGGAAAGGGTTGACCACGGTCTCGGTAAGCCATTGCCCGGCGGTCATGCCGCTCGCGCTTGCGTAGCGATCGATGAACTTGCCTGGCCCTACCCACAGTGCGCCCAAGATCGCCGGGATCACGCACAGCGCGGTCAATCCATAGCCCAGCGCCCAACCTAAATTCAGACCCTCGCTCGACGCGATGTAGATCGTACCCGCCCCTGCGATCAGGTTGCCGGTGCGATAGCCGAACTGATTGGCAGCGGTGCCGTGGGCGAATTCATCCTCTTCCAGTATCTCGATGCGATACGCGTCGATCACGATATCCTGCGTTGCCGAAAGGAAGGCGGTGATAACCGCCCAGATAAAGAAGAGGCTGAGATTGCCGGGCTGCGGATCGCTTGTCCCCAATTGCCAGACGGAAAAGACGAGCAAGCCCTGAATAACGAACAGCCAGCTGCGCCGCTGCCCCAGCCTGTCGGTCAGATAGGGCAGACGCAGCTTGTCCATCAGCGGTGCCCAGAGGAACTTGATGGTATAGGGAATGCCTACCATCACCGCGAGGCCGATGGTTGTCGTATCAAGGCCTACCTTTGCCAGCCAGAAGGTCAGCGTTGCTACCAGCAGGGTCAGCGGGAACCCGCTCGATATGCCAAGGAGAAAAGCGACCGCGGGATTTTTGCGCAGATAGGGGCGGAATTTCGGGCTTGTCAGCGCAACAAAGGCAATGCCGATCAAAACGCCCGCAAAGATAAAAAACCGGATTAAATCGACCGACATGCAAACCCTCCCCAAACCTGTTTTCAATACCATAGCCCTGAGCCTGTCGAAGGGTGCCTCAAGGTTTGCGCTACAGCTCAGAAACGCCCTTCGACAGGTTCAGGGCTACGGTCTTTTATTCCTGGTAGTTCTATAGTCCTTTTTCTGAATGGCCAGTGACTTTCTCATCCACCTTTGCCAAAGGGCACGTATGGCCCAAACTCCTACGCGCCCCCCCAAACGTCCCGCCGCACCGAAATCCGCCAAGCCGCCGCGTTTGCGCTGGGACAAAAAGCCTGCGCGCAAGCCGAAACCCGATGCAGCACCATCCAAAGGTGCGCTGGAACGTAAGGACGGCGAGGAACGGATTGCCAAGCTGCTCGCCCGCGCTGGCATTGCCTCACGCCGAGAGATCGAGCGGATGATCGCCGATGGACGGATCACGCTCAATGGCGAGAAGGTGGAAACACCTGCAACCTTGCTCAAATCGCTGCACGGCGTTGCGGTCGACGGCAAAGCGGTAGGCCAGCCTGCGCCAACGCAGCTTTACCTGTTCCACAAGCCTGAGGGCTGCCTGACCGCCGAACGCGATTTTTCAGGGCGCAAGACGATCTACGATATCCTGCCAAAGGATCTGCCGCGGCTGATGCCGATCGGGCGGCTTGACCTTAATACCGAGGGGCTGTTGCTCCTTACCAACGACGGCGAGTTCAAACGGCAAATGGAAATGCCCTCCACCGGCGTAGAGCGCACCTATCGCGCGCGCTGTTTCGGCGACATCAGCCAGGACCAGTTGGAAGAACTGATTCACGGTATCGAGATTGAGGGCGTGCGCTACGGCAAGATCGACGCCAATCTGGAACGCCGCACGGGCCGCAACGGCTGGGTCGAAATGACGCTGACCGAGGGCAAGAACCGCGAAGTCCGCCGCGTGCTCGAACATTTCGGGCTGGAAGTAAGCCGGCTGATTAGAACGCGTTATGGCCCGTTCGTGCTGGGCGATCTGGCACCAGGGGCTGTGGGTGAAGTGCGACGGGTGGATTTGATCGAGTTTCGGAATGGGTTGAAGTGAGCCGATGGTATTGGAGAGAAAGCCCTCTCCCCTTCAGGGGAGAGGAGCGAGACTTGCGAACTTGTTCGCTAGTCGCAGTGGAGAGGGGTTCGCTGGCGGAAAGTCTCCCCCCCTCCCAACCCTCCCCCCTAAAGGGGAGAGGGCTTTTATGCGCATAATTTCAGGCACCTGGCGATCACGCCCACTGATTGCGCCTAAAGGCGATACCACACGCCCTACGGCAGACCGCACGCGCGAAACGCTGTTCTCGATGCTAGCCAGCCGCCTCGGTTCGTTTGACGACATCAAGGTGCTCGATCTGTTCGCAGGCTCTGGTGCGCTGGGCCTGGAAGCGCTTTCGCGCGGTGCAGCCGCCTGCACCTTCGTCGAACAGGATCGTGCTGCGCTTGATGCACTCGATACCAATATCACAAAGCTGGGTGCCAAGGCGCAAAGCGACGTACGGCGCAGTTCGGTGCTGTCTTTGGGCCCAGCGCGCGAAGCTTATGATCTGATCCTGCTCGATCCGCCTTATGGCAGTGGCGCAGGCCAGGTGGCAATCGACAAGCTGGGCCGCCTCGGCTGGATCGCACCGGGTGCCTGGATCAGCCTTGAAACGGACAAACGCGAAGATGTCGCCATTAAAGGTTTCACCATCGATACCACCCGCGATATTGGTAAGGCACGGATCACGCTTTTGCGACCGCAATCGGGGGAAGAATGATCAGCACGCCAAAACTGGATGCCACCGGATGGGGACTAATCGGCATTCTTTCAGTCCTATGGGGCGGTGCCTTTTTTCTGATCGAGGTTGGTCTGCGCAGCTATCCACCGATTACACTGGTCTTCATTCGCCTTGCGCTCGCAGTGCCGCCAATGTGGCTGGCGATGTGGTTGATGGGCGAGCGATTGCCCAAAGACAGACGTAGCTGGGGCCTGCTGACTGTGGTCGGCGCACTCAATTGCGCCCTGCCCTTCATCCTGTTTTTCTGGGGACAGCAATATCTCGATAGCGGTTATGCGGCGATCCTCAATGCTACCACGCCATTGTGGGGCGTCATCACCGCGCATTTCCTGACCAGCGATGAAAAGGCGACGCCGGCGCGGATCATCGGCGTGCTGATCGGACTAGCCGGTATCGTCACGATGGTTGGGCCAAGTGCGGCCAGCGGTCTTTCGGATAACCTGCTTGCGCAGATAGCCTGCATCGTCTCGACCGTGTTTTACAGCTTTGCCGCCATCTATGGTCGCCGCCTGTCGCAAGGCACTTTGACGCCAATGGCCGTGGCAACCGGGCAGACGATGACGGCGGCGTTGTTGATGGTGCCTGTGGTTCTGATCCTTGATCGGCCTTGGATGATGGATATGCCCAGCCTCGAGTCCACTATCGCTGGCTTCACGCTTGCGCTTTTATCGACAGCACTGGCCTACACGCTCTATTTCAGGCTGATCGACCGGGCGGGGGCATCGAATGCGCAGCTGGTTGCGTTTCTGATGCCGGTGCTTGCCGTTACTCTCGGTATTGCATTCCTCAATGAAGCTTTGAACATGGGCCAGATCGCCGGAGCGGCGCTGATTGCGCTTGGTCTGGCGATAATCGACGGTCGACTATGGCAACAAATGAGAACAAAATAAAAACTTGGAACTTCGGCAGATTTGGTGCTATTAAACGGCATGGCAAAATTGGACCCCATTGTTTCTGAATTCGCAACGGAGGAAGAAGCCGAAGCTCATGACAGATGGTTTCGTGCGCAGGTGCAAGCTGCACTTGATGAGAAAGACGAGCCATGTATCCCCCATGAGGAAGTGATGGTTCGCGCGCGTGCAATTATCGAAAAGTCCGTGGAAAAGCGGAAACGTGCGAACCCTGATCTGGCGGCTTAGTGCTGCTGATCAGTTGGATGATATTATCGGCTACATTGCAGATCGTAGTCCGATCGCTTCCTATGAATTGGAAGCGCGGGTCAAATTAGCGGCAGAACGATTATGCGAGTCGCCCTTTATAGGACGACCGGGCAGATTAGCAGGCACGCGCGAGATGATTGTGCATCCCAATTATATTATGATTTATACTGTCAGTGAAACTTTTGTGACGGTATTGCGTGTGTTGCACGCCCGCCAGCAATACCCCTAAGGCAGCTCCGTGACCGATTCTCCACCTCATGCCATGCCGCCCTGGCTTGATGGCCTGAACCAGCCGCAGCGCGAAGCCGTGTTGACAACCGAAGGCCCGGTGCTGGTGCTTGCTGGCGCCGGCACGGGCAAGACCGCGGCGCTCACCGCGCGGCTGGCCCATATTCTTGCCGAGCGACTAGCCTGGCCGTCGGAAATCCTTGCCGTTACCTTCACCAACAAGGCCGCGCGCGAGATGAAGGAGCGGATGAGCCGGATGACCGGTGGTGCGGTGGAAGGCATGCCCTGGCTGGGCACCTTCCATTCGATCGGCGCGAAAATGCTGCGGCGGCATGCCGAGCTGCTGGGCCTGAAAAGCAATTTCACGATCATCGATGTCGACGATCAACTGCGCCTGCTGAAACAGCTGATCGCTGCCGCCAATCTCGATGAAAAGCGCTGGCCAGCACGCAGTTTGGCGGGGTTCATCGATCGCTGGAAGAACAAGGGCCTAACCCCCGATCAGCTCGATGCCGGCGAAAGCGGGCTTTATGCCGACGGCAAGGGCCAGGCGATGTACACGCTCTATCAGGCGCGCCTGCGCGAACTGAACGCCTGCGATTTCGGCGACCTCCTCCTCCACAATCTCACCCTGCTTCGCACGCACCGCGACGTGCTGGAGGAATATCAGCGGCGCTTCAAATATATCTTGGTCGACGAGTATCAGGATACCAACGCCGTCCAATATCTGTGGCTGCGGCTGCTGGCTCAGGCGCGCAAGAATATCTGCTGTGTTGGCGATGATGATCAATCGATCTATTCATGGCGCGGCGCAGAAGTTGCCAACATCTTACGGTTTGAAAAGGATTTTCCGGGCGCGAAAATTATCAAGCTGGAGCAGAATTATCGCTCTACTCCGCATATCCTAGCCGCCGCATCGGGGCTGATCGATGCCAATGCCGGGCGGCTGGGCAAGACGCTGTGGACCGAACTCGACGCGGGCGAAAAAGTGCGTGTCCTGGGGGTGTGGGACGGGCCAGAGGAAGCCCGGCGGATTGGGGAAGAGATCGAGGCGCTGCAATACCGCCAAGTCTCGCTGAACGCTGTCGCGATCCTGGTGCGCGCGCAATTCCAGACGCGCGAGCTGGAAGATCGCTTCATTCAGATCGGCCTCAACTACAAGATCATCGGTGGTTTCCGTTTTTACGAACGCGCCGAAATTCGTGATGCCATCGCCTATCTACGCATCATCAATCAACCGGCCGACGACCTGGCCTTTGAACGGATCGTCAATGTGCCCAAGCGCGGCATTGGTGACAAGGCGGTCGAAAAGATCCACCGCGTTGCCCGCGCCGAGGGCACGCCGCTATCGGTTGGTGCGGCCCGCCTTGTTGGTACAGATGAATTAACGGGCAAGGCGCGCAAATCTTTGTCTGACCTTGTGATCGACATCGCGCGTTGGCGTGATAGCGCCGCCACCCTTCCGCCTGCCGAACTCGCCCGGCTGGTGCTTGATGAAAGCGGTTATACCGCAGCATTGCAGGCCGAACGCAGCACGGAGGCATCGGGGCGGTTGGAAAACCTGAACGAGCTTACCCGCGCGATGGAGGATTACGAAACGCTGGGCGATTTTCTGGAACATGTCAGCCTGGTGATGGACAGCGACGCGCGCGATGGCGGCGAAGCGGTGACGATCATGACGATCCACGCCGCCAAGGGGCTGGAATTCCACCACGTCTTTTGCGCCGGGTGGGAGGAAGGCGTCTTCCCCTCGCAACGCGCGCTGGACGAAGGCGGGCTTGCCAGCCTGGAGGAAGAACGGCGCCTCGCCTATGTCGCCATAACCCGCGCGCGCGAAAAATGCACGATCACCCACGCCGCCAACCGCCGCATCTATGGCCAGTGGACATCGAGCATTCCCAGCCGCTTCATCGACGAGCTGCCCAAGGACCATATCGAGGCCGAACAGACAATGACCGGCGGTGCCTCGCTATGGCGCGCGAACTGGAGCGAACAGGGCGATCCCTTTGCGCACCTTGCGGCTGCCAATTCCAGCAGGGCAAGCCAGCGCGGCCCCGGCTGGCAACGCGCCGCCACCAGCGGCGGCTTCAACCCCGCCCCCACCCGTGTGGGAGAGGCGAACAAGCCGGCGGTGGGTCTGGGTGCGAAAGGCCGCAGCGACCTTAGCGTAGGCATGCGGGTGTTTCACGAGAAGTTCGGTTACGGCCTGATCGAGGAGATCGAGGGCAACAAGCTGGAGATCGCGTTTGAGCAGGCCGGGCGGAAGCGGGTGATGGATAGTTTTGTTACGATGGGGTGAGGGAGATGGCGACACAGTACCTACAGCAAATTTTGACGAGAGAAGCTGTCGACAATTCGGTTTATTCGCCAGTTCTAGGCGTGCGATCTCAACTTTTGCCTACAATTCAGAGATGGGCCAATAGATTTCTCAGAGACGTCACGCCGAGCGGATCTTTTGCCAAGGGCACAGCTAATAAGAGTGGTACTGACATCGACCTCTTCATTTCGTTGGACGAAACCACGTCTGAACCGCTGAAAGAGGTTTACGATTCACTGTTTAACGCGTTGAAAGGCGAAGGATATCAACCCCTTCGACAAAATGTTTCGATAAACATAAACGTTGCCGGATACGATGTCGATCTTGTCCCCGCGAAACGCCAGAACGCACTCAATCAAGACCATAGCTTGTATAGACGCAAGGCCGATACGTGGACAAAAACCAATGTCCAAACACACATAACAATGGTGCGACAATCCGGACGTCAGGATGTGATCAGAATTTTGAAACTCTGGCGGAGACAGAAAGCTATCGAGTTTCCCTCCTTCTACCTCGAAATGTCAGCCATCAAGGCTTTGAACGGCTTTGGGGCGATTGACCTGTCTCAAGCGGTTGTGAACGTCCTTGGCCATTGGGTTGAACATATTACGAGTGAAAGAATTTTGGATCCCGCGAATACAAACAACATCGTTTCGGATGACCTTACGCAAGCCGAGAAACAAATTATCGGACAAATGGCTGCGACGGGCCTCAGGCAAAATTGGAGTGATCTCGTAAAATGACGAATTGGTCTTTACCGACACTACTCGAAAGCCTTCATCGAGATGTTAACACAAAACTCGACGTTGCTCGCGCGAGCTTAAACCATCCAGGAACGAAGGGAACGGCGAGCGAAAGTGTCTGGTTAGAGCTGTTGCGAACTTACCTTCCAAAGCGATACGCTGCGGCAAGCGCACACATTGTCGACAGCAAAGGAAGGTTTAGCGACCAGATCGACATCGTAATTTTTGATCGACAGTATACGCCACCTATATTTGAATTTGCTGGCTATCCAGTAATACCAGCAGAAAGTGTGTATGCCGTTTTCGAAGCCAAGCAGTCAATAAATGGCGGCCAGATTGCCTATGCAGCTGAAAAGGTGACTAGCGTCCGCCGGTTATTTAGAACAAACTTGCCGATCAGAAACGACGATGGCACGCTGAGAGATCGTAAATTGACGCACATATTGGGTGGCATTTTAGCATTCGAGAGCGATTGGAAACCTCCATTAGGTCAGCCTTTAATATCGGCGCTAAATGGCTTGAACGAAGAAGGAAAACTTGATCTTGGATGCGTTACCCAACACGGCGGATTTCGAAGGGCGGCAGAGAACTTCGTCTTGGTGGGGCAAAACAAGCCGGCCACTTGGTTTATACTGGAACTGACTAATCAGCTACAATCTTTAGGTACGGTACCGATGATCGACGTTTCGGCTTACGCAAAATGGCTTGAAGGCTAATATCAGCGAAGTTTGTCCCGTTGCTCCTTTGAAGGAGAACAACGCACAGCCGAAATCTTGACAATCCGCTCGTGTTCTGCTATTGTTCCAACCCACTCTTTGATATTGTTGGTCTCCATTTTCGATGCTTCCGACGCATCATCACCCTATCCCATCATGATCGCTAAGTTGACAGAAATACCCCCTTTATGGGTACAAGTTTGTCAACTTAGGCCGCGATTCAGGTCTTGGGCAACTCCCCCAAAATATGCCCCGGCATGGCCCGGTCCCAGCCTTCGCGTGCGGCGATGATCAGCACTTTCAACCGCTCCCCCTGCCGCACCCAGGCAGCCTTGGTTTCGGCATTCCAGGCCCCGCCCGTCAGTTCCCCCAGCACCACAATCGTCAGATCAATCCAGCTTTCATATTCCACCCAGGGTAGCCTGCCATAGCTGCGGTGGGTGAAGGCGAGTTCGTCCACCAGCGGGCCGACCCAAAGCTCCTCCCCCTTAGCAAGGCCAAGCATCATTTCCAACGTTTCGTCCGTCATCCGGCGTGAAGAGGCATCGGCGTTGATGAAGGTCGCGCGCCGTTCAGGCCATACGGCAAACCAGCGTGCGAACAGCGGGTGGCGCAGTTCGATGCCGCTGTTGGCAACGGCGATAAGACTGGTTTCCATTAGATCCGCGTCAGTTGGCAAAATTTCTTCCTCTTTGGTTCTTTGGTGCTTTGGGTGAACTTAATTCAATGTCACTCAAAGCACCAAAGAACCAAAGAGAAAATGCAATCGCCTTTTGCCAAATAGCTCGATCCGCATTCTCAACTTAATTAGTTATGTTAACGCTGCGATGCAGCAAGCGGCCTTGTAAATGTAAAATATTCAACAACGCGGATTTCCGTACAACCCTTACTCCCTCCGCCATTTGTTGCGCTGCATGATTTACATAAGGACTAAACATAACGGAGAGCCAGCTTACCGTAACGTCGAAAGGGCATTGCAGGCCCACGATGATATGACATCACCTTACATCGCGGCCATTAACAGGAGGCCGCGTTTGAGGAGAGCGTATCATGCGTAAAATGTCCCTGATCATGGCCCTGCCCCTGCTTTATGCGGTGGCTGCGTGCAGCAGTTCGAACGAAGCTGGAGAGGAAGCGGCCGACGCGGCACCTAAGGCAGCCGAAGCTGCGGGAGCCGCCACAAAAACTGCCGCCACATCCGATGCTGCTGCTGAAGAGTCGGTTTCCGCAAGTGGCGGCCCTGTGTTTACTAAACCTGCCGCCGTATCGCCCAGCGTCGCGCCGGGTGTTGCCTTCCAGTATCAATATGACTTCCGCGTGCCCGGCGAGCGGATCGAGGCGGTGCAGGATGAGCATGCCGCCGCGTGTGAAACGCTGGGGCTGTCGCGTTGCCAGATTACCGGGCTTGCCTTTACGCAAGGCGAAGCGGGTTACCCTGAGGGACGGATGGAGTTTCTGCTCGACCCCGCAATCGCCCGCAAATTCGGGCGCGATGCGATTGCCAGCGTCGAAAAGGCCGAGGGCGTTTTGAAGACCAGCAATGTATCGGGCGAGAATGTCGGCGATGAGATCGCAAGCTCGCAAGTGCGCAGCGCCGGGATCGAGGCTGAGGTGAAGCGGATCGAGGAGCGGCTTGCGGCCAAAGGTCTTGCCAATGACGAACGCGTCGAGCTGCGCCGCCGGACGGAGGAACTGCGCGAGATGCTGGGAAGCGAGAAGGAGCAGCGGCGCTCGGGCGAGAAGCGTCTGGCAACGACGCCGGTCGCTTTCAGCTACAGCGGCAATATGGGCATCGGCGGATCGGGCGCGTTTGGCGATGCCTGGTCGGCGTCTGCCAACAGCATGACGACGATGTTGTCGCTGATGCTGATGCTCGCGGGGGTTATCCTGCCCTGGCTGCTGCCGATCGGTCTGGTCGTACTTTTGATAAAAAGCCCAATCGGTGCTGGTCTGCGCCGCTGGTGGCGGGGCAACAGCCCACTGATCGACCAGCCTGTCAAGGAATAGTGGCCCGTCAAGGAATAGCGGAACCCTTTACGCCCCCCTTGCGTTGAACTGGCGCAAGGGGGCTGACGTATCGAAGGGATATTTCAATGCCGATGGCCACTACCCGCGATGGAACGAAGCTTTTCTACAAGGATTGGGGCAAGGGTGACCCGGTAGTCCTGATCCACGGCTGGCCGCTATCTTCGGACAGTTGGGATAATGTCTCCCTTGCACTTGTAGAAGCCGGCTACCGCGTCGTCGCTTATGACCGTCGCGGTTTCGGGCGGTCGGACCAGCCGGGGCATGGCTATAATTACGATATCTTCGCCGACGATCTGGCCGATATCATGGAGGCGGCGGGCATTATCGAAAATGCGACGCTTGTCGGCTTTTCGATGGGCGGTGGCGAGGTCGCGCGTTACATGAGCCTGCACAATGGCAAGGGGGTAAAGCGTTCGGCGCTGATCGGTTCGATCGTACCTTTTGTCCTTCAGACGAAAGACAATCCCGATGGCGTGCCGCAATCGAAGCTGGACCAGATCATGCAGGATTTGCGCGATGATCGCCATGCTTTCATGCGTAGCTTTCTCGATCAATTTTTCGGAGTCGGCTGGATCAGCAAACCCGTAAGCGACGAAGTTCTAGACGCATCCTTCGCAATGACCTTGCAGGCCGGCATGATCCCGATCATCAAGGCTGCCCAAGCTTGGTCCTCAACCGATTTCCGCCCCGATCTGGCAAGCTTCACCTGCCCCACGCTGATCATACACGGCACTGCCGATGCCAATGTCCCTATTGATCCCACTGCACGTGCCGCCGCGGAAATGCTACCGAAGGCTTGGCTGATCGAATATGAGGGCGAACCGCATGGTCTTTATGAAACCGAACGCGATCGGCTGATCGGCGACCTGCTGAATTTCATGCAGACCACCGATTATGAAAACGATCGTCCGGCAATCGGCGGCACTATGGACAGCAGCGATCCAAGAATCGAAACCAATCCAATCGGTGGCGCGGTTGTAACCCCTATCTGATTTTTAAGCCTGCGCTAAAACTTGCTTTTTAACCTGAAAGCAATGCTGCAATTGCGCTACCTTCGCTGAAGCGATAGGCGGGCTATAAGCATGTCGTCCGCTCCGCATCCTTTTTCCATTCCTGATTTCCGCCGTTATTGGTTGGCCCGCTTCATGGCGGTGATCGCGACGATGTCGATGGTCCTGGTCATTGCTTGGCAGGTCTATGATACCGCCCGCAGCGATTATGGCATGTCACCCAAGGCTGCGGCCTTTCAGCTTGGATTGCTGGGCCTCTTTCAATTCATCCCTTTAGCCTTGCTTACTCCGCTAGCCGGTTGGGCAGCGGACCGGTTCGAGCGGCGGCGGGTGGCGATTTTCGCTAATATGATTGATGCCATGGTTGCTCTGGCCCTTGGTCTGTTGACCTATCACGATGCGCTAACGCTACCGCTGTTGTTTCTTTTTGCTGCCCTGCACGGCGTGGCGCGTGTGTTCGTAGGGCCCGCAATGGCAACGATCGCGCCCAATATCGTCCCACCCGAATCGCTTCCTAGGGCAATCGCATTGGGATCGATAGCTTGGCAAAGCGCATCGGTGATCGGTCCGGCAATAGGCGGACTGATTTATGCGCAGAACGCCTCAAATTCATATTGGATGACTATTGCCTTGCTGATCCTTTCCAGCATCGCCATCGGGTCGATCCGGCCTGTCTATCCTCCGTCAGTGACCGAAAGAAAGCATCCGGTCCGTATGATGGTTGAAGGGATGCACTATACTTGGTCCGAACGCTTTTTGCTGGGTGCGATAACGCTCGATCTGTTTGCAGTGTTGCTCGCGGGTGCGACGGCCTTGTTGCCTGTCTATGCGCGCGACATCCTGCATGTCGGCCCGGATGGACTTGGATTGCTACGCGCAGCCCCTGCCCTTGGCGCTGCAATTGTCGCCATATATCTCGCTTTCAGGCCGCTGAAATATAATGTCGGCGTCAAGATGCTTTGGGCTGTGGTGATTTTTGGCCTTGCTACTATCGGCTTTGGTCTTTGCCATATCATCGGCGACCAAGTGTTTGGCAATGGTCGTATCAACAGTATCGATATGAATGCCGATATGGCCTTTGCCCTTTCAATGCTGGCTCTGCTCGGCGCATCGGATATGCTATCGGTTTATGTCCGAAGCTCGCTGGTCCAATTGAACACACCCGATGCGATGCGAGGACGGGTAAGCTCGGTTTCCGGGCTTGCCATTTCCGCTTCAAACGAACTGGGCGAATTGCAGTCGGGGTTCGCTGCGGCATTGCTTGGGCCGGTTGGCGCGGTTGTATTTGGCGGCGTTGGCGCCATAATGGTAACGGGTATCTGGGCGTGGCTGTTTCCCGAATTGAAAAACGCCCGGACGTTTGAGCCGCAATTTCGTGAAGTAAAGGATGCCAAGACATGAAGGCCAATTCAATCCTCGATACCATCGGCAACAGCGCGCATATCCGTATGCAGCGCTTGTTTGGCAACGCAGAGGTCTGGATCAAGTCCGAACGATCGAACCCGGGCGGATCGATAAAAGACCGCATCGGTCTTGCCATGATCGAAGCAGCGGAAAAGGACGGCAGTCTGAAGCCGGGTGGCACGATTATCGAACCGACATCGGGCAATACCGGCGTTGGCTTGGCAATGGTTGCAGCGGTAAAGGGTTACAAGCTTATTCTCGTCATGCCTGAAAGCATGTCGGTGGAACGCCGTCGCCTGATGCTGGCTTATGGCGCAACCTTCGATCTTACGCCGCGCGAGAAAGGTATGAAGGGCGCTATCGAACGCGCGCTAGAGCTGATCCAGAGTACGCCCAATAGCTGGATGCCGCAGCAGTTCGAAAATCCGGCTAATATCGACGTCCATGTGCGCACCACCGCTCCTGAAATTTTGGAGGATTTTAAGAATGAGCCAATCGATGCGCTTATCACCGGAGTTGGTACGGGCGGGCATATCACCGGTTGCGCAGAAGTGCTGAAAAAGGTTTGGCCAAATCTGAAGGTGTATGCTGTCGAGCCAACTCTATCCCCTGTTATAAGCGGTGGGCAGCCCGGCCCGCATCCCATTCAAGGTATAGGTGCCGGTTTCATACCCGCCAACTTGCATACACAGACCATTGATGGCGTGATTCAGGTCGATCCTGATGATGCCAAGGAAATGGCTCGTCGTGCTGCACGCGAAGAAGGGATGCTTGTAGGCATATCTTCTGGTGCGACGCTTGCTGCAATAGCACAGAAACTTACGGAATTACCCATCGGAAGCCGTATATTGGGATTCAATTACGACACCGGCGAACGGTATCTTTCAGTCCCCGACTTTCTGCCTACCGAATAAGAAATCGCCGGGGCCGACCAGAAGCCCCGGCGTTTTTTTGGCCCATAGGGAGGCCAGTTGATGCCCCGTTTGAGATCAGTTTCGCGGCTGATCTTCTTTAGGTTCTGCAGGCTTAGGAGCCCCCCCATCTTTTGAGCCTTCGTCCGGCTTTCCGTCCCCATTATCATCAAGAAGATCTGGCTTGCCGTCGTCATTTACATCCCACGCATCGGCCATGCCGTTCGCATCGCGATCCCAGGCATCGGGTTTTCCGTCCTGGTTGCTATCGATGGTTGGCGGCGGCACAGGCTTATCGCTAGCCGGTGCGGCCATTTTTTCGGCATTCGATTTCGATTTAGGGGATTCGGCGGCTTGGACCATTCCTGTCGCAAATGGCAGGATTAACATCAAAGCAAAGGCGGTTGCGACCCGATTGTTGGGCATTGACATCGGCTGCTCCTCTATCAAGCAGATCCCCTGTCACAACTACGATGTACCCCAATGGAAGCGATGCCTATCTTTATGCGACGATACGCGCATAACGTTGGATAGGATGAATTTTATATTCAACTTGTCGTAGATCTAATACAATTCAACGAACCAGTAATTTAAGATCAAGCTGCGATCTGGGAATTATGCACACTCCGTAAAAACGCTCTAACGGAATTATCGAGTGCGCCTACGTTTTCCGAAACGCCCTTACTTGCCAGCAGCATTTCGGATGAACGATGACGGGTTGCCGTTGCCGAATCATCCGCTGCTTCGATGCTCACGACCATTTTTGCAAGTTCCGCCGCAGTGCTGGATACGACCATATGCACTTGTGCAATGGCTTCACTTTGGCCGTTCATGCCATCTGCGACATCCGCCGACTGTTGCGCCAGCGTCTCAACAATTTGCATTATTTCGTAAATTGCATCAGCAACTTCACGGTTTGCCCCTTCCATAGCGCCGATTTGTGCAGCAATTTCGGCTGCCGTATCCCGAGTAGATGATGCCAGCGCTTTGACCTCATTGGCAACAACCTCAAAACCCTTGCCTGCTTCACCTACGCGGACCGCTTCGATTGAAGCGTTCAAAGCAAGCATATTGGTTTTTTGTGCAACCTGCGTAATCAGTTTGAGCATATTTGCGGCCTTGTCGGTCGCTTGAGTGAATTCACCCATTCGACGATTGGCGCTCTGTACCTTGATTGCTGCATTGGCAGCCAGCCGGTTGGCCTCCGAAAGCGAGATTGTATATTCGTCAAGACTGTTGGCAACTGTACGCACCGCTTCCGGTACAGGACCGACGGATTTGCAAATGTCTGTAGCGACCTCAACGGCTTGCGATGCTTCCCGTTTTACTTCGGACGAACGATCAGCCATTGCCGCCGCCTCTTGATCCATCTTTTGCGCGGCATCGCGGGATCCGCTCAACAAGGTTCCGAGCTTATTTTCAAGGTCGAGAGCAAGACGAGATAATGTTTCACGCTCTTGCTCGGCAGCTTTGCGCTGCTGTTCAAGGGCTTCGGTCATCAGTATCTCGTTTTCCTTCCGGACATGCGCGACTGTCTGTTCCAATTCCTGCTTCGCGCGTATTCTTTCGTCGTCTACCTTACCGCTCAATTCGATGAAATCTTGCAGCGCGTTGGCAATGACACCGATGTCGTTGCGATATTGCGTGCCTGGAACGGCCGAAATATAGTCGCCAGCTGAAAGGTCATGCAGACGAAAACTAATCTGCCGTACGCCATCGGCCAAGGCAATAATCACGAACGCCGCAAAAATGATTACCAATAATCCTGCTGCCGTGGAGATACCAATGCTTATCCATACCTGACGGATAGTATCTTCCCGACGCTTTTTAAGCAGCGTTTTAAGCGAATAAGTGGCAATCTCCCAATTCTTGGTATTCGCTTTATCCAGTGCGATTCTTGCACTTAATACATCCATTTCATCTGCCGAATTCATGCGATTGGCGGCCGTTATCGTCTCATTCACCGATTTTAGGAAATTGCTATTGGCGAGGAAATCGTATTTGCTGGTTTTGACAGCGGTATTGGCTGCATCTTTTAACTCACGCGCCGCGTCTGCAAGGGCATGACGCGCTAGAACGACAAGTGGATCGCGCGGATCACTGCTTTGGGCATAGGCATCTGCAAGATCCTGATTCAGCTGCGCGATTTCCCGCCCGCCGTTAAGCGTAATTGTCATAAGATAATAAGTGTCGAGTACAGGATCGAGGATCAGTCCGGATTGATCACCGATATTCTTTACAAGGCTATTATAGGCTCCTTTCGCATCGACGTTATCGACCCCAGCCGCAATCAACGATAATTGCCGTTCCAACAAGGCAAATTCGTTTTTTGATAGTAAGGTTGCGCCATGATCATGTTTCAGTCTTGCTGCACGCACCTGTTGTTGAAGGTTCTTTGCCAGTCTTATGCGTCGTTCCTTGTCCTCGGGCAGGTCGATGACGAAGGTTTCAACAGGCTTAAGTACGGCTAGCGTTTCGGCACCCTCATACTCTTTATCAATAATGGCAACATCGGCAAAGCCGCGCTTGATATAAAGTCCACCCATGACAATGGCCGGGATCAATCCCAGCACCAATATCACGGCAAGCATTGCTCCCAATGGGGCAGCCAGCATATAACTGCGCAAAACGCTTAAAAATCTGCTCAACATCGGACCAATATGCCCGATAAAAATTTAGTTATGGTTAACAAAGGCTAACGGCAGGAAAAAGAGATTAGGCCGCTGTGAACATCTCCGGCGTCAGCGCCATTATTGCTTCGCTGCCAGCTTCGATCTTGCGCCGCAACGCTCCGCAATCGGGCATGAATCGCTCAGAAAAATAGCGCGCCGTGATTAGCTTGGTTTCGTAAAAAGAAGCATTACCGATACCGGCATCAAGACAGGCCTTTGCCGCTATGCCCATACGAAGCCATTGCAAGCCGAGCGCGACGATCCCCAGGATATGCATATAATGATGTGCACCCGCACCCACATTATCAGGATTGGTCATACCGTTTTGCATGAACCACATCGTCGCAGCTTTGAGTTCGCCATTTGCTTTTTCCAGTCGCGCAGCAAAATCGGCCATCGTGCCGTTTTTTGCTGCCGCGCATTCCTCATCGACCGTCTTGAAGAAAGCCTGTACCGCACGTCCACCATTCTGGGCCAATTTGCGTCCGACCAGATCCATAGCTTGGACACCATTGGCCCCTTCGTAGATCATCGTAATCCGGGCATCGCGAACATATTGCTCCATGCCCCATTCGCCCACATACCCATGCCCGCCATAAACCTGCTGCGCATTGGTCGCGACATCATAGCCCTTGTCGGTACCGTAACCCTTAATTACGGGCGTCAATAGCGAAAGCATGTCGTCCGACGCTATCCGCTCTTCCTCACTAGGCGCACTTTGTATCATATCCGCCAGCAATGCGCCCCAAAGGCAAAGGGCCCGCATTCCTTCCGTGAACGCTTTCGAGTCCATCAACATGCGGCGAATATCAGGGTGGACGAATAGAGTGTCGGCTTTTTCGTTCAAATCCTTTGGCCCGGTCAACGCCCTACCCTGTCGTCGATCATGCGCATATTGCACGGCATTCTGATAAGCGACTTCCGCTACACCAAGTCCTTGCTGACCGACGCCGAGCCGCGCAATGTTCATCATGATGAACATTGCAGCAAGCCCCTTATTCTCTTCGCCAATCATATAGCCGATGGCGCCATCGTAATTCATGAAGCATGTCGAATTCCCATGAATACCCATTTTATGTTCGAGCGAACCACAGGCCAAAGTATTACGTTCACCCAGCGAACCATCGGTATTCACCAAGAATTTCGGCACGATGAATAAAGAAATGCCTTTCACATTGTCCGGCGCATTGGGCGTCTTCGCCAGCACCAGGTGAATGATATTTTCCGCCATGTCATGCTCGCCGGACGAGATGAAAATCTTCGTACCTGTGATTGCATAGCTGCCATCGTCATTCGGTACGGCCTTGGTGCGGATCAGCCCCAGATCGGTACCGCAATGCGGTTCGGTCAGGTTCATGGTACCCGTCCATTTGCCGCTGATCATATTTGGCGCATAAGTCGCTTTTTGCTCTTCGCTGCCTTTGACAAGGATTGCCGATACAGCGCCATGCGTCAGCCCAGGATACATGCCGAAGGCCATGTTCGCACTGGACATATATTCCTCGAACGCCATCGCCAATACATGCGGCATCCCTTGTCCGCCATATTCAACAGGCGCGGAAAGCGTACCCCAGCCCGCCTCGCAATAAGCCTTATAAGCTTCCTTGAAACCTTCGGGTGTTGTTACCGAGCCATCGGCATGTCGCGTGCAACCTTGTTTGTCACCAACCATGTTCAGCGGAAACAATTCATTCTCGACGAACTTAGCACCTTCTGCGAGAATCGCTTCGATCATGTCCGCACTTGCATTCTCAAAGCCGGGAAGATTAGCGTATCGATCAATATCGAGCACTTCGTTCAAGACGAACAATGTATCGCGTACGGGGGCTTTGTATTGGGGCATATAGTCCTCTATTATTTATCAAAAGTGGAATTAGGCCGCTTTGTTTTCATCAGCCTCTACACTTTCGACAAGACTTACAAAATCGTTTAGTTCGGCAATAGCGCTATCCAAGTCATCACGCTGTTTTTTCAAAAGCTCGATACGTTCACGACATTTCATGATCGTTACCTTGCGCTGTACATTGCGGCCATCGTTCAGATCATAAAGATCGATCATCTCGCGAATTTCCGAAAGACTGAAGCCCACACGCTTCGCACGCAATATCCAAGCGAGGCGGGCGCGATCCCGTTTCGAATAGATTCTCGCCAAGCCTTGCCTTTCAGGAGAAATAAGCCCCTGATCTTCGTAAAAACGCAAGGCACGCGCAGTGACATCAAACTCACTGGACAAATCGGAAATGGTGAAATTTTCACGACCTAAAGCATCGGGCGTATCGATTGTGGCAATGGTCGCCTGATTTCTCAATTGCACGCTGTTCATGGTCGCGATACCTTCCCTCTAAGGCCGACCATGTTTAGTTTACGTTAGCGTAAACGTCAATCATCCAAATATCATGCCGAAAATTTTCATTTCTTGTCTGGTGGCGGAGGTAAAGGCTGATCAACAGGAGGAGGTGGTGGCACCACAGGGTCGACCGATGGTGGCGACGTTACGGGAGGGAGCGGTGGTGGCGCGACAGGCTTCGGCTTTGGCTTATCAAGACTGGCAAGGATCACTACCTCCTCATCCATATTGGTAGCACCGTAAAGCGCTTTGGCAAAAACCTTGGGCAAACGCACACAACCATGAGAAGCGGGGTACCCAGGCAAATTGCCAGCGTGCAACGCAATTCCATCCCAGGTCAGTCGCTGCATAAAGGGCATTGGTGCGTTCGCATAAATATTAGATTCGTGATACTCCTTCTTTTGTAGGATCTTGAACACGCCTGTAGGAGTATCTTTACCCTTCTTTCCAGATGATATGGTCGTAAAGCCGACCAATTCATCACCGTCGAAAACATACATTCTCTGAATATCAAGAACGACAACCATTCGAAGCGCGCTGTTGTATGCATCGCGTTTTTCCCAAACGAACTGCCCTGGCCGCAAACTATCAACAGGCCCCTTCTTGACGGGCTTGGCAACCGGTTTTGAAACGGTTTTTGGCTCTGGCTTGGGGACTGGCACCACTGCCGGAGACACAACCGGAGGCTCGACCACAGCCGAAGGCTCGATGGATGGCGAAGTTGTTTGGGAAATATTGTCTTGGGCAGCAACCGGTAGAGCCATCCCAATAAGCACAAATGTTCCAGCCGCTACGACTGATGGCAACGCAAGCATTTTCCATCCTAGTGATTTTGACGAACTGGTTTTCATGTGGATAAACTATCAGAAAAATCAATTAAAAATGCTCAAACCCCAAAACATTTCATCTCATTTAGCGATGATGCGGCATATGCGCCACAGCGATAAAGTGCCGCGGATTTGCGTTAAAATGCAAATTTCATACTTCTATGATTAATCAATCTTGCTTAGTCTGGCGATAATGAGCTTGATAGGTCGTCGTACATTCATTCAGACAGGCATAGCGTTTACCGGCAGTTTGGCTTGTGTGGATAGATCAATTGCATCCACTATGATGCAAGATAGGGCAGTAACGCATCAGATCAATCCATTATTGCTTACAAAGGCGGCGGCAGCCCTTGCGGTTCATAGTAACCATATTTTTAGTCGCGAAGTCATGGCAATCGCCGATTTTTCGCAAACATCCGCTGCCCCGCGTTTTCATCTTTACAATATGATCGACGGCAGCAGCACGACTTTGCTGGTCTCCCATGGTATAGGATCGGATCGTGAACATAGCGGCTGGGTGCAGCAGTTTTCAAATTTGCCCGGATCCGAAGCAACCTCTGCAGGAGCCTATCTGGTTGGGGAGGGCTATATCGGCAAATATGGCGCGTCGCGTCGATTGATCGGCTTGGATCGGGAAAACGATCAAGCCGAAAACCGTGCGATCGTTATTCATCCTGCTTGGTATGTCAGCCAGAATATTGCCATCCAGCAAGGTAAAATAGGGCGCAGTCAAGGATGCTTTGCCTTTTCGTACGACGATATAGGGCAAGTTTTGTCCCGGCTAGCCCCGGGATCCCTACTTTATGCAGGCAAAGTCTAAGACGTTATCTCGAATATTTTACCCCACCGCGTACAATAATACTGACATTGCCCTGCCAGGCCTATTAAACGGGGTTCATGGCACTCGAACTTGCGCATGCTGGGCTTCAAGATACCCTGGTCATCTTGGGCGCGGCGGGGATTGTGATCCCTGCTTTCGCGCGTTTTCGCATCACCCCCATTATCGGCTTTTTACTTGTCGGCATCTTGGTCGGGCCGATGGGGCTGGGTGCGCTTGCAAGAGATTATCCATGGCTTGCATGGATAACGATTTCGGATACCGAGAATATTCGCGTCATCGGCGACTATGGCGTAATTCTGCTGCTTTTCTCGATCGGGATCGAGCTGTCGCTGAACCGGCTGTGGAAGATGCGGCGGCAGGTGTTCGGGTTGGGCGCCGCCGAATTGCTTGGCTGCGGCTTGATGATCGGGCTTGGGCTGATCGCCACCGGTTATAGCACGCCGCAAGCGGTTGGCCTTGGCCTCGCGCTCGCGCTATCCTCTACGGCGCTTGTCCTCCCACTCGCAGGTTCGAAAAGCGCCGTCGGGCGCGGTGCGCTTTCAATGCTTCTGTTCGAGGATTTGGCGATCGTGCCAATTATCTTTCTGCTAGGGGCAATGGCACCACAGGCGGCGGGCGGTTCATTCGACAATTTGGTGACAGTCCTTTGGCAGGGTCTGCTGGTGATCGGTGCAATGTTAATCGCGGGACGTTTCGTCCTACCGCCCCTGTTCGGCCAGGCAGCGCGAACCAAAAGCCCCGAACTGTTCATATCGGCAAGTCTGCTGGTCGTAATTCTATCCAGCCTGGCTACCGCTGCAGTCGGGCTCTCGCCAATAGTTGGCGCGCTCATCGCTGGCGTGCTGATTGCCGAAACCGATTATCGCGGCGAGGTTGAGACCGTGACGGCACCGTTCAAAGGACTGGCGCTTGGGGTTTTCCTGATCAGCATGGGGATGCAGATCGACCTTGGTTTCGTTGCGGCCAACTGGACGGCACTGATCGCTGCAATCACCGGCGTGCTGATCGTCAAGGCGGTAGTAACAGGGGGCTTGCTCAAATTGGCAGGTGCAAGAGCCGGCGTCGCCGCAGAAACCGGGCTATTAATGGCAAGCCCTTCGGAAATGACGCTGATCGTATTGAGCGCGGCGCTCACCGCACAAATCATCGATTATCAGACCGCGAAATTCTGGCAGGTGACAACCGTCATCGGCCTTCTCGTCACACCGCTGCTTGCCCGGATCGGTCATGACGTCGCACGGAGGATCGAGGTTCGCGGCAGCGGCAAGGAGCTGGACGAGGATATCGAAAGCAGCGAGCCGCGCACCGTAATCGTCGGTTTTGGCCGTGTCGGGCGACTGGTGGCCGATATGCTGGTGACGCATGGTCAACCCTATGTCGCGGTGGAATCGGATATCGATGCCGTGGTTGCCGGACGACGCGAGGGCTATGCCGTGATCTTCGGCGATGTCTCTCGCCCGCAAACGTTGCACCGGCTCGATCTGCATATTGCCAGAGCGTTGGTGCTGACAATGGACGAACCTGCCCTGATGGCGCGCCTGGTCAAACGGGTGCGTACCGAGCAGCCGGACCTAGCGATCGTCGCCCGCGCTCGCGATACCGATCATGCCGCGGAGCTGTATCTGGCAGGCGCAACCGATGCGGTTCCCGAGACGCTGGAAAGCTCCTTGCAATTATCCGAAGCGGTGCTGGTCGATCTGGGGATTGCAATGGGGCCTGTGATCGCATCGATCCATGAAAAGCGCGATGAGTTCCGCCGCGCTATCAAGGAAGCGGGGGAGTTGGATGAAGCCCCACGGCTAAAGCTGCGCAGCAGGCTTAGCCCGCCAGTGCAGACCTGATCGCGGCAAGCGCAGCCTGAGCCTGGCTTTCGCCAGCCGGTCCGCCACCCTGCGCCATTTCCGGACGGCCACCGCCCCCCTGCCCGCCCATGGCCGCCGTTGCCGCCTGAACTAACGCTGGTGCTGCAAAACGCTCGTGCAGGTCGGGCGATACGGCCACAACCACAGTGTTGGCATTTTCATTGGCCGCGATGATCGCAACCACGCCGCCACCCCCGCTTCCTGTCAGCGCCTTCATCTGCTCATCGGCAAGACCGCGCAGCGCCTTGGGCTCTATGCCGGCGATCACCTGCCCCATGAAGCTGATGTCGCCGATCGTCTCGGCTGCCGCCTTCGGCCCGCTGCCGCCCGAAAGCGCCAGCTTTGTCTTGGTTTCGGACAGTTCCTTTTCCAGAGCACGGCGTTCGGCAAGCAGGGTTTCAACGCGCGTACCAACTTCTTCGGGAGCAACCTTGAACAGCGAGGCGATGTCCTTCAGCTGGCTTTCGCGCGCTGCCAGATGCAGGCGTGCCGCTTCGCCGGTCAACGCCTCGATCCGGCGAATGCCGCTGGCGACCGCCCCTTCGGAGATGATCGTGAACAGCGCGATATCGCCCAATGCGTTGACATGGGTGCCGCCGCACAGCTCGACGGAATAGTTGGTACCGTCGATCTCGCCCATGCTGAGCACGCGGACTTCGTCGCCATATTTCTCGCCGAACAGCGCAAGCGCGCCAGCGGCCACCGCCTCCTCAGGCGCCATCAACCGCGTGGTTACCGCTTGATTATGACGGATATGGGCGTTCACCTCTGCCTCGATCGCCGCAATGTCGGTCGGGCTAACGGGCTGGTTGTGCGAGAAATCGAAACGTAGCCGATCGGGTGCAACAAGGCTGCCCTTCTGCGTCACATGCCCGCCAAGCGTATTGCGGAGCGCTGCGTGTAGCAGATGGGTAGCGCTATGGTTGGCACGCAGTGCATCGCGGCGTGCGACGTCTATCTTCAGTTGCACGACATCGCCGACCTTGATCTCGCCGCTCTTGATCGTCACCTGATGCGCATGGAGGCGACCGAGCGGCTTGGCGGTATCGGTCACTTGCCCACGGAAGTTCGCGCCGATCACCGAACCGGCATCGCCCATCTGTCCACCGCTTTCACCATAGAAAGGTGTCTGGTTGGCGATCAGGGTAACGGTCTCGCCAGCCTTGGCCGATTGCACCTCGGTCCCGTCCTTGACGAGCGCGACAATCTGCCCCTCGCCTTCGGTCGCGGTGTAGCCGGTAAACTCGGTCGAACCCACCCGTTCGGCAATATCGAACCAGACATCGTCGGAGGCCTTGGCACCCGAGCCCTTCCAGGCAGCGCGAGCACGATCCTTCTGCTCCTTCATCGCGGCTTCAAAGCCAGCGGCATCGATGCCGAAACCCTGCGCGCGCAGCGCATCCTCGGTCAGGTCATAGGGAAAGCCATAAGTGTCGTAGAGCTTGAACACGGTCTCGCCCGGAAGGACATCGCCTGCCTTCATCCCGCCGGTCGCCTCGTCGAGCAGCTTCAGCCCCTTGTCGAGCGTGCGGCGGAACTGGGTTTCTTCCTGTTTCAGCGTCGCTTCAATCAGCGGCTGCGCACGCAGCAATTCAGGGTATGCCGCACCCATTTCGGCAGCAAGGCTGCCAACCAGGCGGTGCATCAACGGCTCTTTCGCGCCGAGCAGATGCGCATGCCGCATCGCGCGGCGCATGATCCGACGCAGCACATAGCCGCGGCCTTCGTTCGATGGCATCACACCATCGGCCAGCAGGAAGCTAGTCGAGCGCAGATGGTCGGCAATCACGCGGTGGCTTGCCTTTTGCTCGCTCTCCGCCTTGGTGCCGGTCAGTTCTTCCGACGCTTCGATCAGCGCCTTGAACGTATCGGTATCGTAATTGTCGTGCACGCCCTGCATCACAGCGGCAATACGTTCCAGCCCCATACCGGTGTCGATGCTGGGCTTGGGCAGCGGCACGTCACTGCCGTCTTCCTGCCGCTCAAACTGCATGAAGACCAGGTTCCAGATTTCGACAAAGCGGTCGCCATCCTCATCGGGGCTTCCCGGAGGGCCGCCGAAGATATGGTCGCCATGATCGTAGAAAATCTCGCTGCACGGGCCGCAGGGGCCGGTATCGCCCATCGACCAGAAATTGTCCGATGTCGGGATGCGGATGATGCGGTGATCGGGCAGGCCCGCAATCTTCTTCCACAGATTGAAGGCTTCGTCGTCGGTATGATAGACGGTGGTGGTCAGCCGGTCGGGGCTGAGTCCCCAATCCCGGGTCAGCAAGGTCCAGGCATGGGTGATTGCCTGTTCCTTGAAATAATCGCCGAAAGAAAAATTCCCCAGCATTTCAAAGAAAGTATGATGCCGCGCGGTATAGCCGACATTGTCTAGATCGTTATGTTTGCCCCCTGCCCGTACGCATTTCTGGCTGGATACGGCACGCGGGATCGCGCGGCTTTCAAGGCCGGTGAAGACATTCTTGAACGGCACCATGCCCGCATTGACGAACATCAATGTCGGATCATTATAGGGGACCAGTGGCGCGGACTGCACCACATCATGATCGTTGCCCCCGAAATAGTCGAGGAAGGAACGGCGGATATCGTTTGTCGAACTCATAGCGGTTGCGACTTAGGCGACGGCAAAGCGAGCTGCAAGCCGGATATGTCGTTTAGGCTGAACGATCAGGCAAAGGCATAAGCTCCGCCCTTAGCCAATGCCGCCTGCCACTGGGGCCGCGCGTGAATGCGTTCGACATAGGCGGTAAGTTTGGGCTTATCCGCCGCACGTCCGCTTTTGACCGCAGCTTCGGCAGGAAAGCTCATCATGAAGTCGGCACCGGTAAGGCCTTCGCCGACGAACCAGCCAGAGGGCAGAAGCCGATCTTCCATAAAGCGGAAATGGCTTTCCAGTTGTTCGTGAATGCGCGGATGAAGCGGCGCACCCGCCTCGCCCAGGCGACCGACATAGAGGTTGAGCAGGATCGGAGTCATCGCAGACCCTTCGGCGAAATGCATATATTCCAGATAGCGGATATGATCATCGCTGCCCCGTGCAGGCACGAAGTGCGCACCGCCATGCCGTTCGCAAAGATATTCGACGATCGCACCGGATTCGCAGACGATTCGGCCGCCGTCTTCAATCATCGGGGATTTGCCCAATGGATGAATGGCGCTCAGTTCGGGCGGGGCCAGGTTTGTAACCGCATCACGCTGATGATGGACAATCTCGTAAGCTGTTCCAAGCTCTTCCAACAGCCATAGAATGCGTTGCGAACGGCTGTTGTTCAGATGGTGCACTTTGATCGTCATGGCGTTTTTTCCTTCCGCTTCATAAGCTGTCTACCAGAATCCGCTTGCGACTCAACGCCAAGAGGCGCAGCCTTTTGCTATTGCGCGTTGGCGCAGATCCAACGCAATCGCAGCCGCGCCAGCGCGCCTACTCAGGCAAGAGGAGGCGAATGATGGCAAGCACCAACAATGGCAGCACAATCAAAGGCGCAAAAGTTGCAGGCGTAAGGGCTGTGGCTCTGGTCGGACCGGCTGGGGCCGGAAAAACCAGCCTGACAGAAGCCATGCTCTTTGCGGCGGGCGCAATCAACCGGCTAGGATCGGTCGAGGCCGGAACATGCGTTGGCGATGCCAGCCCGGAGGCACGGGCGCGGCGCGGATCGACCGAGATCAACCTGACGCGTTTCGAATATCTCGGCGATAAGTTCGCGCTTATCGATACACCCGGAGCCGCCGGTTTTGCGGCTGACGGCTATGCCGCCCTTGGCAGTGCCGATATGGCGATCGTCGTCGTCGATCCCGAGCCCGAACGCGCCGCGCTTGCCGAACCGATGTTGAGAAGGCTTGACGCGTTGCGGATCCCCCATGCGGTGTTCGTCAACAAGATCGACGCGGCGCGCGGACGCATTCGCGATCTGCTGCAGGCGATGCAGCCGATGAGCGGTGCACCGCTGGTTGCCCGGCAAATCCCGATCCGGGAGAGCGAAAAGATCACCGGCTTTGTCGATATCGCACTGGAACGTGCGCATCGCTATGTACCAGGCAAACAAAGCGAGCGGATCGACATCCCGGCGGACTTGGCCAAACGCGAAGCAAGCGAGCGGTTCCACATGTTGGAAACTCTTGCCGATCATGACGACAACCTGCTGGAAACGCTGCTGATGGACGAGCAGCCCAGTCTTGACCGGGTGCTGCAAGACCTGACGGACGAAGCGCGCGCGGGATGGGTGGTGCCGGTGATGTTCGGCTCGGCGCTGAATGGCTTTGGCATCCACCGCCTGCTTAAAATGCTGCGGCATGAAGCACCTTCGGTCGAACTTGCGGCGCGAAGGTTGGGCACAAATGGCAAGGGTGTGCATATCTTCAAGATCGCCAATGGCGGCACAGTTGGAAGGCTGGCACTGGCGCGGGTGTTAGGCAGTGGGCTGAATGAAGGCGTCGAGCTTGCCAAAGATGTGCGCGCGGGCGCATTATTTGCAATGCAGGGGGACAAAACCGCAAAAATACCTGCGGCGGAGGCGGGTGATATCATCGCCATTGCCAAGGCCGACACCGCAAAGGCAGGGATGATATTCGATGGTTTGGCCGATCCTGGTTCGCAGCATCTGATCGATCTGCCTCCGCGCAACGCCACAGTCGCGCTCAGAGCCAAGAACAGGCAGGACGATGTGAGGCTCTCGACCGCGCTGCACAAGCTGATCGAGGAAGACCCTGCGCTTGAATGGACACAGGATGAAATCAGCCATCAAACATTGCTCAGCGGGATCAACGACGAGCATTTGAATGTGACGGTGCAACGGCTGAAGCGGCGCTACGGCGTCGATGTCGAAACATTGGTACCCAAAATAGCCTATCGCGAATCGATCCGCAAAGGGGCGACCCAGCGCGGACGGCACAAAAAACAATCGGGCGGGCACGGCCAATATGGCGATGTCGTGATCGAAGTGCGCCCCTTGCCGCGGGGTTCGGGTTTTGTGTTTGAAGAGAAAATTTCGGGTGGCGTGGTGCCCAAGCAATGGATTCCGGCGGTCGAGGCCGGCGTGCGCGACGCGTGCGAGAAAGGGCCGTTGGGCTTTCCGGTGGTCGATGTTGCGGTGACACTGGTCGACGGCAGCTACCACTCGGTCGACAGTTCGGAACTTGCTTTCCGTTTGGCAGGCAAGCTGGCGATGAGCGAGGCGCTGGCACAGTGTCAGCCTTATTTATTGGAACCGGTGGCGCATATCACCATTACTTCACCGCCGACAACGGGATCGAAAATGGGATCGGTCATATCCGCGCGGCGTGGGCAGATATTAAACCTTGGCACGCATCCCGAATGGCAGCGTTGGGATCTGGTCGAGGCGCATCTGCCAGTGGCCGCACTGCATGGTCTCGACGCCGAATTGCGATCGCTCAGCCAGGGATTGGCGACATTTACCGCAGAGTTCGATCATCTGTCTGAACTTTCAGGCAGGCTTGCGGATGATGTGGTGAAGCATGAAGCGATGCAAATGGCTTAGGCTGCGATGACTTTATAGTGACTCGCTAGCCCGGCGGTGCCGAAGCATGAATGCACCCTATGCCATCATGTTCTATAGCGTAATGGCATTAGAACATCGTGTGAAAAATATGCAACGCCTTCGTTTCCGTTCGTGTCGAGCGAAGACGAGACACCCCCCGGTCGCGCGCGAACGCGCGGCCTCTCGTCTACGCTCGAGGCGAACGGTGAGGGGATGCAGATTAAAAGCTCGACGCAATAGAACATGATGCCATTAGATTAACTTACCCGTTCGTGCTTAGGAAGAAGTGGCGCCAAGGGCGACGCGCAGCGTCAAATCGAAGATTGAACTTCTGTCTCGAAGCACCTCACAAGCCGTTCGAGACGCGTTTCAGTCTTCGAGTTGGCGCAGGCACCGCCTTCGGCCCCAACGCTCCTCAGAGCCCGCCCCGGCGAAGGCCGGGGGCGGACGGATCAAAATAATGTCATCACGCTATAGTGATTTGGAGTCAAAGTTCCGCAAAGTTCCCTTGGTCAACCAATAAAAACGACCCGCCCCGGGGTGGTCCGGGGCGGATCTTTGCCGCAGTGCCTATCAGGCGCGGCGCTGCGACATGCCCTTGCGGGCACGGCTCCGGGGTGGAGCCTTAGACCATGTTCGATTTTGATTGAACCAAAATCGCAGTCTAATACCCTTTGTTTTCCGTGATTTCCAAGCCGTGAAATGTTCCATTTCACTCGAAATCACTCTAGCCTGTTACAAGATCACTCATCGTCTGCCGATGTATCGTCTTCGGCATCCGGACCGGTCATCATCTCCTCAGCAACCTTGTCGGTTTTTGCACGAATGGCGGCTTCGAGACGGGCAGCATGATCGGGGTTTTCACGCAACCATGTCTTGGCATTTTCACGACCCTGGCCGATGCGCGTCGAATCGTAACTGAACCAAGCGCCGGATTTCTCGACAAGCCCGGCCTTCACACCGATATCGAGCAATTCGCCCGTTTTCGAAATGCCTTCGCCGTACATGATATCGAATTCAACCTGCTTAAACGGCGGTGCCACCTTGTTCTTCACCACCTTCACACGCGTTGCGTTACCGACAATATCTTCCTTGTCCTTGATCTGGCCCGTCCGGCGAATGTCGAGACGCACCGAAGCGTAGAATTTGAGCGCGTTACCGCCAGTCGTCGTTTCGGGCGAACCGTACATTACGCCGATCTTCATGCGAATCTGGTTGATGAAGATCACCATGCAGTTCGAACGGCTGATCGAACCGGTAATCTTACGCAGCGCCTGGCTCATCAAGCGAGCCTGCAGACCGACATGGCTATCACCCATCTCGCCCTCGATTTCAGCGCGCGGCACGAGTGCCGCCACCGAGTCGATTACAAGGATATCAACCGCGTTCGAACGCACCAGCGTATCGGCAATCTCCAGTGCCTGCTCACCCGTATCGGGCTGCGAGACAATAAGATTGTCGATATCCACCCCTAGCTTCTTCGCATAAACCGGATCGAGCGCATGTTCGGCATCGATAAACGCCGCCGTACCGCCCAGCTTTTGCGCTTCGGCAATCGCATGCAGCGTGAGTGTCGTCTTACCCGAACTTTCAGGTCCGAAAATTTCGACCACCCGGCCTTTGGGCAGACCGCCAATGCCAAGTGCAATATCGAGGCCCAATGAGCCTGTCGAAATCGCATCGATCTTCATCGCTTCGCGGCTACCCAGCTTCATCGCCGAGCCCTTGCCGAATGCGCGATCTATCTGCGCCAGCGCGGCTTCGAGCGCGCGCCCTCTTTCTGCTTCGTTCATAGTCTTTGCCTGATCTCCATCGATTACCTTGAGACTTGCTGCCATCGTTCCACTCCTTTGGGTTAGCGTCTCGCCCCGATAAGTCCTAACCACCAGAACATTACCGGAACACACCTTATGTATAGCTTTTGTTCTTATAGAACAAGAGCGGAACAATTATTTTTATCCTTTGTGAATCAATCTCTTACTTTATTGATCGCATCGCGCACCGCCGTCGCTATCTGCTGTACTGAGAACGGCTTGGGTAGGAAATGCACATTGTCGATATTGATCGACTGACGCAGTTGTTCCTCGGCGTAGCCTGACATGAAAAGGATTTTCACATCGCCATAATCGGCGCGCAATTTTCGCGCCATTGTCGGCCCGTCCATATTCGGCATAACGACATCGGAGACCACCAGATCGTACCGATTGCCTTTAGCGAACAGATCGAGCGCCTCTTCGCCATCGCGCGCGGTCTCAACGGTATAGCCCTGTCGCACTAATGCGCGTTCGGCAACGGCACGCACCATATCCTCATCCTCCACAAGAAGGAGCGAGGCACTACCCCATAATTCCTCGGCCTTGGATTCGATTTTGGGTGCCGACACAGTTGCTGCGCTAGCCGTCCCGCCCGATACGGGCAGATAGACATCGAAACGCGTTCCCTTGCCGACTTCCGAGTCAGCAAAGATGAACCCGCCCGACTGCTTGACGATGCCATAAACGGTGGAAAGCCCAAGTCCCGTGCCTTTGCCAACCTCCTTCGTCGTAAAAAAGGGTTCGAATATTTTCGCCAGATTTTCGCGCGGAATGCCCATGCCGCCGTCAAGCACGGTAAGGCGGGCATAATCGCCGATTGGAAGGATTTCACTTTTCATTGCGCGCACGTCGGCGGCGCTGATGGCGGAAGTTTCGATACGCAGCACGCCCCCGTTCGGCATGGCATCGCGGGCATTGACGCCAAGGTTGATGATGACCTGCTCCAGCTGCCCCGGATCGGCGCGCACGGCCCCGATCCCTCGCCCATGCTCAACTTCCAGCCGCACATTCTCGCCAAGCAGACGTTTGAGCAAATGCGAAACTTCGGAAACAACATCGGGCATTTGCAATATTTGCGGACGCAATGTCTGCTGACGCGAAAAAGCAAGCAATTGCCGCGTCAGGCTGGCCGCACGATTGGAGTTATTCTTGATCTGCTGGATATCGTCATAATCGCTGTCGCCGGGCGGGTGACGCAACAGCATAAGATCACAATAGCCTAGAATTGCGGTCAATATATTGTTGAAATCATGCGCAACGCCGCCTGCCAACTGACCGATCGCCTGCATCTTGGTCGCCTGCGCCACCTGACGCTTGAGCTTCGTTTCCTCGCTATTATCCTTCAAGCCAAGAAGTACGGCCGCCTCACCCAGCCCGCGTACTCCGGCTATCGACAGCGCCACCGCCTCGTCGGGATCGCCTTTCAACCGAACCGCGATATCGCCGGATAACGATTGCCCGCGGGCATAGCGACGGATCGTATCGCCAACCGCGGCTTTATCTTCGGGGATCACCAGATCGCCGGGATAGGGCGGCAGGGCTTCGGGTTCGATCTGCGCGACACGGGCAAAGGCCTCGTTCGCGAACAGAAAACGCCCATCGCGATCGACCAGAGCCAGACCCAAGGGCAGGCTTGAAAGCAGTTGCTCGACCGGCATCGGGTTTGCTTCGCCCGGCCCCTGCCTGGAATCGTCCAGAACGAAAAGCAGTGAAGGTCCTTCGGTTTTGTCAGCGAGAAGCGGCACATGCAGCAGCCGCACTGGCGGAGCATGTTTGCCCTCGCGGGTGAAAAAGACTCCGCCCTTATCGTCCAAGGCCAGGAAAGCTGCACATTCACGATTGGCAACATTGGCTGTCTCGCTGCCGGCGGCGCGCAAGGCAAAGGCCGGGTTGCTGGCGCGGATGCGCCCCTCGGGTCCTACCAGGACCGCCATAACCCCAGCCTGCGCCAAAGCACGTCCAACGCTGCCGCCGATCAAATTGCTGGCCTGCGCATCCGCGCTGGTCGCCTCGGCGGGGGCAAAGCGCCAGACAAGATATTCGTCGCCACTGCCGGTGCGTTTTACCTCAACCCGATATTCGACGTCACGCTTGGTCAGGGATTCCACAATCGCCGTTCCGTCGCGCCAGGCATTACGCCCGGCATCGAGCAACCGGGCATGATTGGCGCTATCCAGCCCTAGATCGGGAGGAGCGCGTAACCCCTCGAACCATAGTTCGAAGCGGCTGTTGGCGCAAAGCAGGCGCCCTGCCCGATCGCTGATTGCAACGCCCGCCTTATCGAATTCAAGCGCGGCTGCGGTAACCGACCAGTCGGGGGGAAAGGTATCGCCGCTCGCCATTTCAACGCCGCCATAGGAACGACTGAAATAAAGGACTGCACCGAGCACAATCAGCGTTGCCGCCGCGATTCCCACGATCAGCCAGTTTCCAGCCACCAGCCAAACCAACCCGAGCGATACCGCCAATGCCGCCGCCAAACCAATCGCAGTCAAACGCCGTTGACTGGCGGCTGCGCCATCCTCTTTCGCGAAAACTTCGACAGTCGAGGTAGACAGGCCGCCAGCCAATTGATTTCCTTACTTACCAGATACGAACGCGTGCCTCGGGCTTGAGGTATAATTTGTCGTCCTTCTTCGGCTGGAACGCCTCGTACCATTTGTCAAGGTTGCGCATCACCCAGGCGCGCTGGATCGACGGGCTGTGCGGATCGGTGATCAGCCTTTGCCGCAAATTGGCCTCGCGGTAATTGCGGCGCCAGACCTGCGCCCAGCCGAGAAAGAAGCGCTGGTCGCCAGTAAAGCCATCCAGCACTGGCGGTTCCTTTCCACCAAGCGAGGCGCGATAGGCATCATAGGCGATAGTCAGCCCCGCCAGATCGCCGATATTCTCGCCCAATGTGAATTCGCCCTTCACATTGGCTCCGGGAAAGATTTCATAGGCATCATATTGCTTCACCAACGCCTCGCTCGCTTTCTTGAACGCGGCGACATCGCTTTCGGTCCACCAATCGGAAAGACGACCCTTCTCGTCATATTTGGCGCCCTGATCGTCGAAATGATGGCTGATCTCATGCCCGATCACCGCGCCGATACCGCCATAGTTGATCGCAGCGTCGGCCTTTGGATCGAAAAAGGGCGGTTGCAGGATTGCAGCTGGAAAGACGATCTCGTTCATGCCGAAATTGGCATAGGCGTTCACCGTTTGCGGTAGCATGCCCCATTCCCAGCGTCGGATCGGCTGGCCAAGTTTGCCGATATTATCGTCGAACGCCCAGTTGGTCGCGCGCTGGCTGTTGCCAAACAGGTCACCGCGCACGATTTTCAGCTTCGAATAGTCCTTCCACCGATCGGGATAGCCGATCTTCGTGGTGAAATTGGCAAGCTTTTGCTTGGCCTTGACCTTGGTTTGCGGCTGCATCCAGCTCAACCCTTCGATCCGACGGCCCATGGCGGCCTTCACATTTTCGACCAGCTCATTCATCGCGGCCTTGGTTGCGGGCGGGAAATAGCGGGCGGCATAAATCTTGCCGACTTCCTCACCCACGGCCCCTTCGGTAAAATCGACCGCGCGTTTCCACCGCTCCTGCCGCTTGGGCGTGCCCGACAATGTGGTGCCGTAAAAGGCAAAGACGGTATCGGCGATGCGGTTTGGCAGGACGTCCGAATAGGTACCCAGGCTGCTGACCAGCATTTGATCCTTTAGCACGCCGACATCGGTGTTGGCGTATATCTTGGCAATGCCGGTCAGTGCGCTTGGTTGGCCAACGATCACTTCGGTTATCTTCGGGTTCACCCTTGTCAGGATCGGCGACATTTTAAAGCCGGGGGTGATCGTATCGAGCTGTGCAATGGTCATCTTGTTATAGGTTTTGGTTGCGTCGGAACTATCCTCGCGGGTCCAGTGGATTTCCGCGATTTTCTTTTCCATGGCAAATATCGCATCGGCGCGTACAACGGGATTCTTCTCCCCCGCATGCGTCAGCATTTCGGCGAGATATTTGCGATAGGCAATGCGGATCGCCTCGAACTTCTCATTATCGACAAGATACATGTCGCGATCCGGAAGACCGGTGCCGCCCTGGAATATCTGGAAAATATAATTGTCCGGGTTCTTATCGTCCTGCCCGACATAGCCACCGAACAGCGCGCCAACACCGTTGCGTGCGGCGATGGGCAATAATTTTTCGAAATCGGCCTTCGATCTGACTGCCCGCACCTGTTTCAGCCAGGGCTGGATCGGTTTCAAGCCAAGCTTTTCGACCGCCGCCTCATCCATGTAGCTGGCATAGGCATCGCCTGCCTTGTTGCCTTTCTTAGATGACTCTTCTTTCAAAACACCGGCAACACGCTCTTTCGACAGATCGTCAAGGGCTGTGAACATGCCGTAGTTGGATTTATCAGCCGGAATTTCGGTACGCTTTGCCCAAGCGCCATTGGCATATTGATAAAAATCGTCGCCCGGCTCGACCGATTTATCCATACCGCTGGTGTCGAAACCGAAACTGCCCAGCTGCGGGCCCTTTTGCTCCTCCGTCTGTTTTGCCTCTTGGGCAAAAGCGGGCGCAGATACGGCCAAAGAAACGCTTGCGGTTGCAAGCCATAAAGAACGGAATTTCATCATAAAGCTCCCCACACAGAGAATCGCTGAGTGCACGATCCTTTAAATGCGCGAAGCTTAATCGCGGCGTTAAAGGATTTTAGCCCTTATCTACCAGCCGCAACTGATTTCGACCGACGACGCCATTTGGAGGCAATTCGCCAGCGCCAGAACCACGCCGACAGAACATAGCCGACTAAGGCGCAGACGATCGAGATGATCGCCAATCCGGCCAAGCCCTGTACCAGTGCAAAGGGCGCTTCGACGCGGATGAATTCGATCCATTCGGCCAGCGGAGCCCCTGTGGCAATCAATTGATAGACACGTTCCGAACCACCGCTCAGCCGTAACACATATTCCCCGACATAGATCGAGGCGGCAAGGATGAAAGGCGTCGTCGCTGGCATTGACAGAAATGTCATTGCCGCGCCGATGGGTATATTCGCCCGAACCGGCAGGGCCAGCAAAGCGACGCCGATAATCTGCACGCCAGGGATCAACAAAAATATACCGACGAGCAAGCCCAGCGCGACGCCGCGCGGCACCGACCGCCTGGTAAAGCGCCATAGCGCCGGATGAAACACACGGTGCGCAAAGGGACGCAGGAAACGGCTCCGCTCGAAACTGTCTCGAGTGGGGGCCTGTTCCTGAACCCAGCGCGCTAATTTGCTCATCCGCGCTCCCGCATCAGTCTGCCTTGCTCGCGCTTCCAATCGCGTTCCTTTTCCGTCGCCCGCTTATCAGG
>JBOFLS010000249.1:0-5235 GCA_051657985.1 Sphingorhabdus sp.
CGTGGAGGGATCGGTCCCCCGGACTGATCCGAGAGGCTCCACGGGGTTGGGGTGGGGTCTGTCAGGGTGGCGCCAGGGCTGAAACCCCCCACCCCGCTGCGACTGGGCATCGAAGATGCCAAGTCTCGCTGCCCCTCCCGTGAAGGAGAGGGGAGAATGGCGGCCTCTCGGTAGACCAGCGTCTGTCGTTCCTGGACCACCAATTCGCCGTTTGCCGACGTTACATGTTCGACGTCGACGAACACAAGGCTACCAGTGCTGCCGGTCTTTTCGACGATCGAGGCGATGGTCGAAACGCGTTCGATTTCCGCATCGACACCGATGGGCGCCAGAAAGGCGACCTGGCTCGATGCCCACATCCGGCGGGGATGGGGCATCGGTGGAAAGAAGCTATCGGAGCTGTCCCTTCGCTGAGGATGGCCGTCCAAGCCAAGATCGGCGGTGGCGGCTTCGGGCGTACATAGCGCCCAGTGGATCGCTTGCGGTGCAATTGGCCCCGTCTCAGCGCTGTCGATCGTCGCGCGGAAACGGTTGAGCAGGGCAGGGGTCAGCCGGTCATGCTGGGTGGCGGTTCGTCCGATCCAGTCTTGCCATTCGGTCATTTGCGCAACTCCGTTTCGATTATTTTACCGTAGCCCTGAGCCTGTCGAAGGGCGCTTCAGGGTTTGCTACAGTCGAGAAACGCCTTTAGACAGGCTCAGGGCTACGGTGTTATTGTCATTGTTCCAATAAGGACAAATTCCCATCAGTAACTCCTCGGCAAACCCAGCACATGTTCCGCCACAAAAGATAGAATCATGTTCGTGCTAATGGGCGCGACCTGGTAGAGGCGCGTCTCGCGGAATTTGCGTTCGACATCATATTCGGCGGCGAAGCCGAAGCCGCCATGGGTTTGCACACAGGCCTCGCCCGCCGCCCAGCTAGCTTCGGCGGCGAGCATTTTCGCCATATTGGCCTCTTCGCCGCAATTTTCGCCGGCTTCATATTTGCGGATGCCTTCGTGAACCAGCAGTTCGGCGGCGCGCATTTGCGCATAGGTGCGGGCGATGGGGAATTGCACGCCCTGATTCTGTCCAATGGGCCTCCCGAACAGCACCCGCTCCTTGGCATAGTTGGTCGCTTTTTCGATAAACCATTTGGCATCGCCGATACATTCGGCGGCGATCAGCAGCCGTTCGGCGTTCATGCCGGAAAGGATATAGCGGAAACCCTTGCCTTCCTCGCCGACCAGATTGGCGGCGGGCACCGCCATTTGATCGAAGAAGACCGAGGTGGTCGCATGGTTCATCATCGTGTCGATGGGGTTTATCGTCAGCGTGCCTGCCGCCAGCGCCTCTTTCATATCGACCAGGAAGACCGATAGCCCCTCGGTGCGGCTCGCGGCTTCCTCTTTGGGTGTGGTGCGGGCGAGCAGGAGCATCAGGTCGCTATATTCGGCACGGCTGGTCCAGATTTTCTGGCCGTTGACGATATATTTGTCGCCCTCACGCTTGGCGGTGGTTTTGAGACTGAGCGTATCGGTGCCGCTGGTCGGCTCGGTCACGCCAAAGGCCTGCAGGCGCAGCTCGCCGGTCGCGATTTTGGGCAGGTAACGCTGCTTCTGCTCTTCGCTGCCATGGCGCAGCAGCGTGCCCATGATGTACATCTGCGCGTGCACCGCGCCGCCATTGCAGCCCTGTTTCTGGATTTCCTCAAGGATCGCCGCCGCTGCCGACAAGGGCAGGCCCGCACCGCCATATCCTTCAGGGATCAGGGCGGCGAGATAGCCGGCCTCACCCAAGGCCGTGACGAATTCGGAAGGATATGCGCGCGCCTTGTCCTTCGCGCGCCAATATTCGCCGGGATAGCCCGCGCACAGCTTGGCGACTTCCTCGCGGATGGCCGAATAATCCTGCATCACGCCCTCTCGAACACCGCCGCAATCCCCTGGCCGCCGCCAATGCACATCGTCTCCAGCCCATAGCGCGCGCCGCGCCGCTGCATCTCGCGCGTTAGATTGGCGAGGATGCGCCCGCCGGTGGCACCTATGGGGTGGCCAAGCGAAATGCCCGAGCCGTTGACGTTCAATATCTCCATCCGGCTGTCATCCTCCGACCAGCTCCAGCCCTTCAGGCAGGCGAGCACCTGCGGGGCAAAGGCCTCGTTGAGTTCGACCACGCCGATATCGCCCCAGCCAAGGCCGTTGCGCGCGAACAGCCGTTCGGTTGCAGGCACGGGGCCTAGCCCCATGCGGCTTGGGTCGCAACCTGCCGCTGCCCAGCTGTGGAACCAGGCAATGGGTTCAAGGCCGAGTTCGTCGAGCTTATCCTCGGCCACGACTAGACAGGCCGCTGCCGCATCGTTTTGCTGGCTGGCATTGCCCGCCGTGACCACGCCACCTTCCAGCGCGCGCAGTGCGCCCAGCGTCTCCAGACTGGCATCGGCGCGATAGCCCTCATCATGGTTGAAAGTCAGCGGTTCCGCCTTCTTCTGCGGCACCTCGACCGGTACCAGTTCGTCATCGAACAGGCCATTGGCCCAGGCCTTGGCCGCGTTCTGGTGGCTGCGGACCGCATAGGCATCGCACGCCTCGCGGCTGATGCCATAATCCTTGGCCAGGTTTTCGGCGGTCTCGATCATACCGCTGATCACCCCATAACGCTCGATCGGCTGGCTCATCACCCGCCCGCGCGTCAGCCGGTCGTGAAGGGTAAGGTTCCCGGCGCGCACGCCTTTGCGGATATCGGTGGTGTAATGCTCGACATTGGACATACTCTCGCACCCGCCCGCGATGACGACATCCGAAACGCCCGTTTGCACCATCATCGCCGCGTTGACGATTGCCTGCAGGCCGGAACCGCAACGCCGATCGAGCTGGTAGCCCGGCACCTCTTCGGGAAAGCCCGCAAGCAGCCACGACCAGTGCGCAATGCACGGCGCCTCGCCATTGCCATAGCCTTGGGCGAAGATCACATCATCGACCCGTGCCGGATCGATTTTCGTGCGTTCGATCAGCGCTTTGAGGATGACAGCGCCCAACTCGCCTGCGGTCATTGAAGACAGCGCGCCGCCGAACTTGCCGACAGCGGTGCGGATCGGGGTAACAATGGCGGCGCGTCTTAGGGTCATGGTGCGATCAGTCCTTGGGATTTGAGTGTGTCGAGTTCGGCAGCGGAAAGGCCGAGCAGGTTGGTGAGAATATCATCGCTATCCGCACCCAGATGCGGCGCAGGTTGCGGCGGCTGGCGCTGTTGTTGCGGGATGGTAGCGAAAGCGCCAGGGGCGGGATAGTCGAAGCCGCTGGGATTTTCTGCGCGGCCGAAGACCGGGTTTTCCCTCACCAAAGCCGGATCGCGCGCCGCCTCGGCCATCGTCTGATAGGCGCCGTAGCAGCATCCAGCCGCCGCCATTGCGGCATCAAGCTCAGCCCAGTTGCGCGCTTTCACTTTGGCTTCGACCAGCGGGAACAGCGCGTCGCGATGGGCAAAGCGCAACCCTTCATCCTTGGCGAAACGGACCCCGCGCTCTCCCTCAATCGCGGCAATTTCGGCCTCGATGCCCAGCACCGAAACCAGCCCCGACCATTGCTTGGGCGTCAGCGCCATGATCATCACCCGCTTGCCATCGGCGGTTTCGAAATCGCGCCCGAACGCGCCGTAAACGGCATTGCCCAGCCGCTTCCGATTGGCACCAGAGTAGAGCACCTCGGCGATCATCCCCATATTGGCGACGCTGGCGGTGGCGACATCCTGCAAGGGAATTCGGATTTCCTGACCCTCACCGGTCGCATCGCGGTGGCGCAGCGCGGCGAGCAAAGCGAAGGCGGCATAGGCGCCGGTCAGCAAATCCCATGCCGCGAGCACATGGTTCACTGGCTCGTTGCCTAGGCTCCCCGGGCCGGTCATATAGGGAATGCCGACCGCGCTGTTGACGGTGTAATCGAGCGCGGTGCCGCCATCGGCTTGTCCCATCACGCGCACGGTGATCATCGCCGGGTTGAGGGCCGCCAGCTTGTCATGGCTCAGGAAGCTGTTCACCGGGAAATTGGTGATCAGCAGTCCGGTCTTGGCGGCGAGCTTCTGCAGCAATTCGCGCCCTTCAGGCTGCGCCAGATCGAGCGCCACGGATTTCTTCGCGCGGTTGAGATTTTCCCAATAAAGGCTGTTGCCCTTATCGGTCAGCGGCCAGCGCTTGAAATCCGGCCCGCCGCCGATCTGGTCGATGCGGATCACCTCGGCCCCCATTTGCGCGAGGTAAAGCCCAGCTGTCGGGGAAGCGACGAAGGACGACGCCTCGATGAGGGTGAGGTTTTGAAGGAGGTGGTACATCTAAAAAATCCTCCCCGGAACGGGGAGGGGGACCACCTGTAGGGTGGTGGAGGGGCACGGGAGTGGGTCAGCTACGTAGCCTATCGACGCACGTGCCCCTCCACCACCCTGCGGGTGGTCCCCCTCCCCCGTTGGGGGAGGAATATTCACCAAATCGCTCCCTCTCTCTCAAACTCCCTCAGCAAATGCTTGGCGATCTGCAGCTGCATGATCTGGCTGGTACCTTCATAGATGCGCAGGATGCGGGCATCGCGGAAAAAGCGTTCGGCGGGATATTCGGCGAGATAGCCCGCACCCCCGTAAATCTGCACGCAGCGATCGGCGACGCGACCACAGGTTTCGGTGGCGAACAGCTTGGCGGCAGCGGCCTTGCGCAGGATGACTTCGCCCCGGTCGGCGCGTGCGCAGGCATCGGCGATCATGCATTCGGCGGCGTAAAGCTCCGCTTCGCTATCGGCGAGCATCGCCTGGATCAATTGAAAATTGGCGATCGCTTCGCCAAAGGCCTTGCGTTCGGTGGCGTAGCGGATCGCGGTATCGAGAATACGTCTGCCCATGCCGACGCCCATCGCGGCGACCGACAAGCGGCCATTGTCGAGCGACTGCATCGCAATCTGGAAACCGCGCCCTTCCTCACCACCGACCAGCGCGTTGCCGGGGATCTGCACATCCTCCATGATCACATCGGCGATATGCGCACCCTGCTGCCCCATCTTCTTGTCCGGGCTGCCGATGCTGATCCCTGCTATGTCCATATCGACGATGAAGCAGGAGACATGCGCATTTTTCGGCAACGCCTCTTTCGAGGTGCGCGCCATGATTAGCCCGATCTTCGCCTGGGGCGCGTTGGTGATGTAGCGCTTGGTGCCATTGAGCACATAGCCATTGCCCGAGCGCGCGGCAAAGGTCTGCATCGCGGCACTGTCCG
>JBOFLS010000250.1:0-2825 GCA_051657985.1 Sphingorhabdus sp.
CGGTGCCCGTCAGCTTGATCCCTTTTTTGGGTTTCAACTGCGCGGTAAAGGCGGCCGTGCCAGGTGCCATGTAACAAACGATATCGGTCTTGAACGGCGCGGTGTTGGGCAGCTTGATCACCTCTTCATAAGGTTCGGGAACATCGAAGGCGACGCGCTGGCCATTGGGGTCCTTGGTCACATAATCGACTGTACCGTCGATCGTATATTGCTTGCCCTTGTAACGGGTGAGGACATTGCCCGCGTTCCGCTCGGTATCTTTGGAAACCTGATGCGAAAAGCTAAGCGCGCTAATCTTGAGCGGTGCGGCCTGAGTGGTGGTGGCGCTCTTACCCTTGGCGGCAGCGGCGAGGCCTGCCTTCCCGCCCTTGAGCTGGTTCAGCATGCCGCACATTTCGGGCATCGCGGTTTCCTTTTTGGCGAACACGAAGGCCCGCAATTTCGCCTCCATCACGACTGTGCCCACGCCGCCCGCCTGCGTCGCGGTGATTTCGATCGGGAACGCCCGCGCTTTGCCCGTCATCGGCTGTTCGATCAGCATCGAGCCATAGTCGGCCTCTTCGGTCATGATGTCGTAACCCTTGGCGGCGGCAATCCCGCGCAATTGCTGGATTGCCGATTTGGGCGTCAGGTCGGGGACGACGGTGGTCGCGATGAAACGAAGGCCCGAGACCTCGCTGCCTTTCTTTTGAAAGGTATCTTCGCAAGTGCCCGCCTGCGCGGCAGCGGGAACGGCAATGGCGGCGACAGCCAGCGCAACGACAAAAACTTTCATCGGACAACCCCTGATCGATGTTTGCCGCCTCATCGGCAGCATCTTAACTTGCCTGTGTATTATTCGGGCAATACGCTAAGTCAAGACTCGTTGCTGATCGTTCAAGACAATGGGTTAATCTTTGACTTCAATCCTTAACCCGCAAGGCAGGCACTGCTGCCGCTGCGTCTTCGGGGGCAATCCCCGGTGGGGGCGTTGCCGAAATCCGGGCCTCGCCGCGCATCACCCTTGCCGCGCGCTGGATAGCATCGCGCAGGCGGGGATAGACGCCGCAGCGACAGATATTGGTGATTGCAGCATCGATATCATCGTCGGTCGGGCTGGGGTTTTTCTTCAACAGAACCGCCGCCGCCATAATCATCCCCGGCGTACAAAAACCGCACTGGACCGCACCCGCCGCTACAAAAGCCTGTTGCAAGGGATGGCTGCGATCGACCGACAGCTTTTCGATCGTAGTAACAAAGCGCCCTTCGGCCTCTGCCAGCGTAACCAGACAGGAACGCAGCGCCTCGCCATCTATATCGACAATGCACGATCCGCAGTCTCCCTGCCCGCACCCGAATTTGGTACCTGTCAGGTTCGATGCGTCGCGCAGTGCCCAGAGCAGCGGCGTTTGCGGGTCGAGACGATATTCGACCGGACGATCGTTGACGGTAAGTTTGGTCATTTGTTTTTAGAACAGATCAATCGCGCCAGCTGCCATCGATCCGGTCGACCTTGCGCACCATGGCGTCAAATTCCATCCGCCCGGCGCCTCCCGGCGGGCTTGCCATATAGAGGTCGCGTTGATGGACGGCGATCACATCCGATCCGACATGGATCGGCTGCCCCATACTCATCGTCGCGATCTGGTGTTCGCAAGCGCGCTGTAGCGACCAATATTTGATGAACGCTTCGGGCAAGGTCCGCCCCATCACCACGGGACCGTGATTCCTGAGCATCAGGATGCGTTTGTCGCCCAGGTTCTTTAACAGGCGTTCGCCCTCTTCCTCACGCACCGTTACGCCTTCGAAATAGTGATAGGCCAGCTGTCCCATGAAATTGCAGGCGTAGAAATTCACCGGCTGCAACCCGCCTTCAAGGCTGCATACCGCGACCGTCGCGGTCGTGTGCGTATGGATGATCGCATGCGCATCGTCGCAATGGCGGTGGAAAAGGCTGTGCTGCACGAAACCCGCCTTGTTCACATGCCAGGGATTGTCGGCATCCAGCTTGTTGCCGTCGATATCGATCTTGATCAGGCTCGATGCGGTAATTTCCCCGAAATGCATGCCGTAAGGGTTGATCAAAAAAGCCCCCTCTTCATCCGGCACCTTCACCGTGATATGGTTGAAGATCAGCTCATCCCAGCCCATCATCGCGAATATGCGGTAGCAGGCGGCCAGTTCCTGCCGTGTTGCCCATTCGGCCTCGCTATAGGTGCTGTTGCGTTTCAGCTGGGTTGCCATTGCCGGCTCTCCTCAAGATCGTCGTACTGCCGACTATGTCGCGAAACGTCGGATAGGGCAAGGGCGTGGGTGGCGGAAAATCGGCATTTCCTCTTGTCTTTGGGGTAAAGTGGGGGTAATGGCCCGCTCGGTTCGCCGCCTTTGTTGTGCGGCGATTTTCGTTTTTAGCAGTCTTTCTGCGGGTTTTCGCCCGCTAGCCGATTCGACGTATTTTGGGCGGCCTGTATTTGGAGTGTGGATTTTTTATGCAAATTATCGTTCGCGACAATAATGTGGACCAGGCGCTGCGGGCCCTGAAGAAGAAGTTGCAGCGCGAAGGCGTCTACCGCGAAATGAAGATGCGCCGCCACTATGAAAAGCCGTCGGAAAAGCGCGCCCGTGAAAAGGCTGCTGCCATCCGCCGCGCGCGCAAGATGGAACGCAAGCAGGCCGAACGCGACGGCAGCAAGGCATAATTCGCTTGCATCTGGAAAAACGGAGCGTCCTGACGGGCGCTCTTTTTTTTGTCCGCAAAGCCGCTAAGAGAGCGACGACGATTTAATTAGGGCGGCACCGGCCCTCTCCCCCACCCGACCTCCCAACAGTTTATGCTATGGGAGGTC
>JBOFLS010000251.1:0-5071 GCA_051657985.1 Sphingorhabdus sp.
ACGGTGCCGTCTGGTTACTGGAAGACGGCGCACGCGGTTCGCAGGGGCGGTTGCTGAAGCTGACACCTGCACGCTGAGTTTAGTATAACCGTCGCTCCTGCGAAGGCAGGGATCAAACACCTAGAGTATGATGACATTAAATTGATCTATACCGTAGCCCTGAGCTTGTCGTAGGGCGCCTATCAGTCTGGCGTAAACTTTGAGGCACCCTTCGACAAGCTCAGGGCTACGGTATCTATCTAACCGATGCCATCTAATGTCATAATACTCTAATAAAATATCGCTTGATCAGCCCGCCGGGTTGGTCCCCGTCAGATCGGCCAAAAACGCTCGGACCCGCTTTGCGTTCATGCCCAGGTCGCTCACCCCCACCCGGCTGATCGAACGCATGTCGACGATGCTGCCTTTGGCATCCTCGGTAGGACGCACGCGAACGACGACATCGTCCTTGAAACGGAAAAAACGCGTCGTTTCGGTCGCCTCAAGTCGTCCCTCGACCGGATCTGCGATCGCGATCTCCCAACCGCGTTCCTTTGCCAGTCGTTCCGCCTTGGCGATTACATCGGCGACCGGCATGGCAACGCGGACCGAACGGATATTGCCATAAGCCTCAGCGTGCAACGCTGCCCAGCGTTGCTGCGGGTTCATGCCTTTCATATCGGGATCGTCGGCACCGGGGATCGCATCCAAATTATCCGCGCGCACCGCCAGCATGCGAAATTGCGGCGGATCGGCAAGATCGGTCGACACGTCATGGATTGCAGGCACAGTGCGCGCGGTATAAGCAAAACTTGCAAGCCATAACGCCAGGGCACCGCCCAGCCCCATGCCCAACCAGCGTAGCGGACGAGCAGCAGCCTGTCCTTTACGCTTCGCTCTCCAGCCGATACCAAAACCGAAGATCACGGCTGCAACCGCCATCCCGAAGGCGATCAGCAACAGCCGGAAACCGAAACCGAACTGCCAAAGACCCCAGCCCGAACCCAGCGCCCCGATCAGCGCGACAAGAATCGATCCGCCACCCAGAAACAAAACGAACTTGCCGCCCCAATTTCGACCCTTGGCTGAAACGGGCGTCGGTACGGCTGGCGAATGCGGATCGGCAGCCGTGGTAACCGCCTCTTCACGCATGTCCTGATCGTGCGGTTGCGTCTTATCGTCTTCCTGCATCGCATGCTCCCCAATATCATTGCAAAAAGGGTTAACCGCAGCCGGACAAAAAACCAAATCTTTTCCAAAAATCGCCTTCTCGATCCTTGAAATCGAAAAACATGGACAAAATTCTCATCCGCTGTCACCAGCCGCCCGATGGAAATGGATACGGTCTTGAAACGCCGGGCGAGCCGGTTCGTCCTGCTTACCGTTCTTATCTACTCGATGGGCTTTGGAATCATCATGCCCGTTCTGCCCGAACTGATCCAGCATCTGGAAGATGTCGATGCAGCCAAGGCCGCGCGCATCGGCGCGTGGATCGGTGCCACTTACGGTCTTTTCCAGATATTGTTGATGCCAATGGTCGGCAATCTGGGCGACCGTTTCGGAAGGCGACCGATCTTTCTGGTATCGCTATTTGCCTTCGGGCTCGATTTCTTGCTGATGGGCTTTGCCCCCTCTATCGGCTGGCTCTTTGTCGGCCGCGCAATTGCCGGTGGATTAGGCGCGGTCTTTGGGCCGGCCAACGCCGCAATGGCCGATATGTCGAGCGCAGAGGATCGCGCCGCCAGTTTCGGCAAGGTTGGAGCAGCATTCGGCCTGGGTTTCATCATTGGGCCGGTACTCGGTGGCTTTTTGGGCGAACTTGGCCCGCGTGTGCCCTTCATTGTTGCTGGCGTTCTGGCCTTTGCCAACGGCATTTATGGCTGGTTCGTTTTTCCGGAAACGATGCCTGTTGAAAAACAGCGTCCTTTCGAATGGAAGCGTGCCAATCCCCTCGGGGCTTTTGCCTCGCTCGGCAAGATACAGGGGATATTGCCGATCGCCCTGATCTATTTTCTGTGGCAGCTGGCGGGCAATGTCTATCCGGCCAGCTGGTCGTTCTTCGCACCGATCCAATATGGCTGGGATACGCGGATGGTAGGGTTTTCATTGGGACTGGTCGGGGTTTCGATGGCGGTCTTCCAAGCTTTTATCATCAGCCCGTTCATTGCCCGATTTGGCGAACGAAAGACCGCCTATTTTGGTATGTTTGCCGGAATATTCGGTTACCTATGCGTTGCTTTCATTCCCAATGGCACGCTCATTCTCGTCCTCCTGCTTGTCAACGGGCTTTCCGGACTCGCCATGCCCTCATTGAATGCGATGATGTCGATGCGGACCCCGGCGGATCAGCAGGGCGAGTTGCAGGGCCTAATCGGCAGTCTTTCAGCGCTCAGCCTGATGCTGGCGCAATTTACCTATAACTACACTCTTGCCGCCTTTACCGAAACAGGGGCCCCCATCCGCTTTCCCGGGGCACCTTATGCAATTGCAGGAATGATCGGCGCGGTTACATTGCTCAGCCTGTGGCTTTTACCGAAACGTCGGCAAGAAGTGGCTGCTGTCAATGGCTGAACTGGTTCCGTTGTCAAACATCGCCGACGACAGGATTGAAGACTTGCTCGATGCGGCTTTTGGACAAGACAGACATAAAAAAACAGCTTATTTGCTTAGAGCGCGAAGCAAGCCTCTGCCGGCGCTTTCCTGTGCCATTCACAACGCTACAGATCTGCTTGCTACCCTACAGTGCTGGCCGGTGCGTATTGGCGATTATAGGCTTGTTCTGGTTGGCCCGGTCGCGGTTCGTCCAGATTGCCAAGGCCAAGGCATCGGGAACAGGCTGATGCATGCAATGCTTGAACAGGCGAGTAAAATCGGCAATCCGCCGATGGTGATGATAGGCGATCCCGATTATTATGGCCGCTTCGGCTTTACGGCGGAACAGACTGGCGGCTGGACCCTGCCCGGCCCATGGGAACCGCATCGCCTGCTTGCGCGCAATGAAGGCGATACTCGGCTTCCTGTAACGGGAATGGTTGAGGAAGATTTCGATGCCCTATGATGCGCCCCCCGACCTTGGCCAGTTGAGCCTGACGCAGATTGCGGAACTGGCCGCGGCGCGCAGGCTCCCCCCCGTCGAAAGCTGGAACCCCGATCGCACGGGCGAAAGCGAGATGCGGATCGCAGCCGACGGGCGGTGGTTCCATCAGGATGGCGAAATTACCCGGCCTGCTATGATCCGTGCCTTTTCCGCTCTGTTGCGGCGTGAGGCGGATGGCGAATATTGGCTTGTCACGCCGCAGGAAAAACTGCGGATCGATGTCGAGGACGTTCCCTTTATCGCCGTTGAGATGCAGGTCGAGGGTGAGGGGCAATATGCGCGCATCGGGATTAGGCTAAATACCGACGACCTGATTATCGCCGGACCCGATCACTCCATCGAGATGCGCCGCTATGACGATTCCCAGGTACCCTATATCCATGTACGCCATGGTCTGTGGGCACGTGCATCGCGGTCGCTGAGCTATCAGTTGCTCGACCTTGCATTGTCCTGCAAAACAACCCCGCCCGGCCTGTGGAGCAATGGCGTTTTCTTTCCGCTAGGCTCCGCTGAATGAGTTGGAAGGATAGCTATCGCGAGGCGCTCCATCCTTCCCGTACGATCAAGGTCGAGGATGAACGCCATTTTGCGGGCGATGGCAGTGCGTATCGTGAAGCGGCGGTGTTGGTACCCATTACCGACCGTGCCGAACCTGGCGTCATCCTGACGCGGCGGCCTGCCTGGCTGCGCAGTCATGCGGGGCAGGTAGCCTTTCCCGGCGGCAAGATCGACGAAAGCGATGCAAGCGCCGTTCTTGCCGCGCTGCGCGAAGCCGAGGAAGAGATAGCGCTGGCCCGTACAGAAGTCGATGTACTGGGCTTTGCCGACGACTATTATTCGGGCAGCGGCTATCGCATCACCCCCGTTGTCGGCGTGATCGCCCCCGATCTGCCGCTTCGTGCCAATCCTGAAGAGGTCGAGGAATGGTTCGAGGTTCCGCTTGCCATCCTGTTCGATCGCGCCAATTACGCGCAGAAGGAAACGATGTGGCAGGGGCAGATGCGCAGCTATTATGATATGGACTGGCAGGGTCGGCGGATATGGGGCGTTACTGCGGGAATCATCGCCAATCTGTCGCGCCGTCTGTTGGGTGAAGCATGACGCAGCTGCCCGATGCCGATTGGTTGCGCGATCCTGCGCTTGCAAAAGTGGCCGATGCCTTGCGGCATGAGGGCATCCCACCCCGCATCGTCGGCGGCGCGGTGCGCGATGCCATGCTGGGAATAGCGGTTGCCGACATCGATCTTGCAACGCCGCTGTTGCCGCAAGAAGTAATTCGCCGCCTGGAAGCGGCAGGGATCAAGGCGGTACCGACGGGAATCGATCATGGCACGATCACCGCCGTTGCCAGTGGTCGTACCTATGAGATAACCACGTTGCGGCGCGATGTTTCCACCGACGGCAGGCGCGCAACGGTTGCCTTTTCAACCGATTGGCAAGAGGATGCAGCACGCCGGGATTTTACGATCAACGCGCTCTATGCCGATCCTGAAACACGGCAAATCTACGATTATTTTAGCGGTCTTGAAGACCTAAAAAACCATCATATCCGTTTTATCGGCGATGCCCATGCTCGGATTGCCGAAGATCATCTGCGCATCTTGCGGCTGTTCCGCTTTCACGCTCGGTTCGGCAAAGGGGCGATCGATGCCGAGGCGCTTGCGGCAGCGAAGGCGCAGGCAAGTTCCCTAATGGCGCTTTCACGCGAACGGATCGCAGACGAAATCAAGAAATTGCTTAGCGTAGTCGACCCTGTAGCAGCCGTGAATATGATGGTTCAGGCGGAAATTTTCATGCCGTTTCTGCCCGAAGTCAAGGCCGATACCAGCCTTCTTGAGAGGACGATAGCACGGGAGAGATCCATTTCGATAGCTCCCATGCCAGTGCGTCGACTGGCCGCATTGCTTCCCATGGATCCGGTACTTGTCGATAAAATCGCCGCACGGTTGAAGCTGTCAAACAGGATACGTGGCGAACTCGTTGCGCTTGCAAACC
>JBOFLS010000252.1:0-3611 GCA_051657985.1 Sphingorhabdus sp.
GGTGGCAAGTTTGCTTTGCCCTTCACCCGGACCGATCTGGTCTGGGACGGGGATGTCTATCCCGAAGGCGTGAGCGCAAGCTTTAAACAGCCTTTGGGTAGAACGACGTCGTTTCAGGCCAGCAGCTTGTATTTTGTCATCGACGAAAGTGTGGGCGGCAAGGACAGCCGCATGATCGGCGGGCAAATGGGGGCGGTGATAAAACCCACAGCATCGCTGGAACTCGCGCTGTCTGCCGCCTATTATGACTACCGCCTGTCGAGCATCTTGGGCGGCGATGCCGGTGACTTCCGATCGAACCTTTTTGCAAATGGCCGCTATCTGTCCGACTTCAACCTTGTCGATGTAATCGGCAGCGCAAGCTGGTTAGGCCTCGGCAAAGATTGGCCGGTCAGACTGACGGTGGACTATGTAAAGAACAGGGGGGCTGCCGTCTCCGCCGACACCGCCTTCTCCATCGATACGTCATTGGGCAAGACTGGCAGCAAAGGCGATTGGCGCTTTGGCTATGGCTATGCAGAGGCCGGTGTAGACGCTGTATTTGCCGCCTTCAGCAACGATAACACGGCGCTGGCCACCAACTATCAGCAGCATAGCCTGTTTATCGACTACACCCTTGCCCCGCGCCTCATCCTGAACGGCACCTTCTATCGCTATCGGCCAAAAGAGGCCATCTATGTAGGGGCGCTCGATCCTGATGACTGGATCAACCGGCTAAGGATCAACCTGCTCGCCGAGTTTTGATCGTGTTCCCCCATCGGGATTGTTGAACCGGCCCAGATGTGAGATATGCAGGTCTTGGTATCGGTAGCACATTGACGCGCCGACTTGAGAGCCTCTGCTCTTTCGGGACAATAAGATGTAAGGAACGAAAATGTCAGTATCGCAAAAATGGCCTGAAAAATGGATCCAGGCCTGGAACACCGGAGATTTGAATTCTCTAATGGATTTATATGCTGATGATATCGAAGTATGGTCCCCCTTTGCCAAATTGATCGCTGGAGGCGGTGTCGTTAAAGGCAAAGAAAATGTACGGGCCTATTGGGGAGAATCGATGCGCCGTACCCCGGCGGACAGCCTTAAACTAGGAAAAGTATATTTTGGGCATAATGCCATTTCCTATATTTACATCGATTTTGGTAACAGAGAAGTATCAGAGACCGTTATGTTTAACGAAAGGGGATTGGCAATATTTGTAATCGCTTGTCTGGATCCATTAAAGCAGTCAAGATGACATTCAGGCGGCGTCTGAAATACCGTCTGGGGCAAATTTATTGTCACAGGAATGAACCGATCTCGTCACCGCCGGAAATTTCAACCGGCGATTGACCTTTTCGAAAAAGCCGACAGGATGTGTCGCCTACCAGTATCATCGACTGACCTTGGCACAATATTCCCGTTCCTTCGCGCAGGCCGATAACGGCCCGATCCTGCTCTTCATGAAACTCCGCGATCCGTTCCTCTCGCGTCTCTCCCATATGGGCCGAGCCTGGCAATGGATCGATATAATGCGCGTTTACCTGAAACGGGAGGAAGCCGAATGCATCGAGCGTCGGCGGGGCGACGATTGGCATATCGTTCGTTGTCATGATCGTTGGACAGGCTACATTGGTCCCGGCACTGGCACCGATATAGGGCATGCCATTGCGAACATGGTGTTTGATAGGTTCGAATAACCTGGACGTGTAAAGCCCGTTCAGCAACCGGAAGCAATTGCCCCCTCCGATTACGACGCCATCCATATCCGGAAAGCGATTGGCGATGCCGGCTTCATGAGCGCCAATAACATGCACGCCGATCACGGCCAGCGCGTCAGCGGCCACCGCAGTATAGGCTTCATGGTCCTTGGCGGCAAAGGGAACGAACAGCACGCTACCGCCCGGTGCCACCATGTTGGAAATCCAGGGCAAGGCATGCTCCAAAAAGCCCTGGCTGTGATTGGCGCTGTTGCTGAGGCACAGGAGCTGCATGGTCAAACGAGGATCAGATCGCTTGATGCCGCCGACAGCGCTTCGCAGCCCGTATCGGTAACGCGCACCGTTTCTCCATAGGACATGGCAAGCCCCGTTTCGCTGTTCAGCAGGATCATGAGCAGGAAGAAGACCATATTCGGTTTCAGCTCGACATCCTGGCCCTTGTGCAGCATCGGCCAGTCCATCCAGCTTGGCGAATAGGTTGCGCCCAGCGAATAGCCGCAGGCATTCAGGCGATGGTCCTTATAGCCTGCCGCATCGTAAACCCGGGCATGGGCATCGAAGATATCGCCCGCCATTGCGCCGGGCTTGCAGGCTTCTTTGCTGGCAAGCATGGCATCGACGCTCGCCTTGTGCATATCGACATGTTCGGGGCGCGCCGCTGTGGTCAAAATGGTGCGCATCAGGCCGCTATGATAGTGCCGGTAAGCGGCGGCAAATTCGAGCTGGAGCTGATCATTTTCGCCAACCGTTCCCATCTCGCAGGTCGTTCGAACGATCAGGGCCTTCTGGCCTGAACCAATGGCATAGCGGCTTGCCGGGTAGAAGCCGCCGCCCTTGAAGATCGTCGAATGCAAGGCGGCATAAATATCGCCTTCGAACACACCGGGCCTGGTTGTCTCAATGGCGGTTTGCAAACCTTGATCCGCAAGTTCGGCTGCGCGGCGGACATAGACCAGCTCTGCGTCGCTTTTCACCAGTCGTTGGCGACTGACCAGACTGGAGGCATCCTCAAGGACGCAAAACGGGCCCAGCGCTTCGTCTACCCACCGCCACCTGAAGGCCGACAGTCCGTAAGCATCCATTTCAATACCCAGCCTGGAACCCGCCAGTCCTTTTTCTTCCAATATGGCTTTGAGGTCGAAGGCGGGGTTGAAACCGCCACGATCCTGCCAAATGCGGACGTCTTCGATGATCGAGGTGTAGCGCGACTGCCGCAGGTCCGGCGATCTTGTGAGAAGGGTCAGGTCGCCATCGGCGGTCAGAACCAGGCATTGAAACGTCAGAAATCCGGTGCTGTCATAGCCCGTCAGATAATACATGCTTTCCTGACGGAACATCAGCAGGCCGTCCAGCCCGCTTGCCTTCAGTTCGGCGCAAATGATGTTCAGCCGGCTCGAATATTCTTCACGTTGAAACTGCAACGGCATTTAGACCCTCTCGATCAGCTAGTTTGGGTAAGGAATGCATCTTCGTGCATCAGGCGTTTGATGGCGGGACGCAGCAGCATGACGATGCACGCACCTGCAATGCAGGCGGCCATGAGGCCAATGAAAAGAGTCAGCATCCCGGCCGAATAACCAACTGCTCCCACATATCCGGTCAGGAATGAGCCAACGCCGGTTGCAATAAACCAGCAGCCGACAACGAAGCTCTGTATCCTGGCTGGGGCCAGCTGGCTCGCTACGGCCAGTTGAGGGGGCCAGATAAAAACCTCTGCCAAACCGAAAAAGAGATAGCCTGCCGCAAACCATAGGCCCGAGGCTTTTTCGCCGCTTGCGATAATGCCCGCAGCGCCGGACATGAAGACATAGCCGAACGAAAGCAGGATCAGGCCTATCGCCATTTTCTGCACCACATCCGGCCCGCCTCCGACTGCTTTGCGCCGCGCCATCCATGCCGACAGAAAAGGGGCGG
>JBOFLS010000253.1:0-15240 GCA_051657985.1 Sphingorhabdus sp.
GGCGACATGATCTTTGCCCCGCCCGCAACAATCACCGAGCTTTCCGAAATCATGGATCTGAACGCGGGTGACCTGATCGCCACCGGCACCCCCGGCGGCGTCGCGCTCCATCCACCTTCGGCCACTGTGCAAAAATGGGCGGCCTTCTTGCTCAGCCCTAAAAAGCGGTTCATGATGTTTCTGAAAGGTCAGTTGAAACATCCCAAATATCTGCAACCGGGCCAGACGATCAACGCGACCATCGCCACTGAAGATAGCACGATTGACCTTGGTGAACAGGTCAACAAGATTGTAGCGGCCTGACCTCAATGAACACCACCCCACTTTCGAAGGGCACCGTTGCAAATTATGCGGCGGCGGTTGGCCCGGTGGCAATATTGGGCATGCCCTTGTCCGTTTTTCTGCCACCCTTTGTGACCGACGGTGGCGTCATCGCCGTGGGGCTGGTTGGCCTTCTTTTCATGCTCACAACCATCTGGGATGGTATCGTTGATCCGGCAATCGGCGGACTGGTAGACCGCAGCAGCAACAAGAACGCGCCGCATAGATATTGGATGTGGCTGGCAGCAGTTCCAATGGCTTTTGCGTTGGCGCTTATCGTCTTTGCCGGAGACACGCTGTCTTTCCTTCCGCTGTTCCTGCTCGTCATCCTTTTCACATCCGCCTACAGTCTTTTCGATGTTGCGCATCTGGCATGGGGATCGGCGCTGGCGCGTAACAAGGAGGAAAGCAGCCGGCTGTTTGGAGGACGCGAATGGGCCAGCAAGATGTTCCTGCTGGCTGCTTTTGCGGCTCCGGCCGTCGCCCAGGCTTTCATTCCGGGTCTCAAAAACGATGGGCGCGTGATGGCCTATGCCGTGGTCGCAATAGCCTTTTTGCCGCTAGCCTTGTGGGCAACGACCAGATTGCCGGCACGGCCAATTGTGCCGGAGCCCGGGCTGGGCTGGCGACAGGAATGGCGGACTACCTTTCGTTTCCCGGCGCTGCTGCTGCTATTGCTTGCCGAATTTCTGAATACCTTCGGGCTGGGCGCGATCACCTCACTCTTCCTGTTTTTTGCTGACGGTGCGCTCGGTCTCGGCGAGGCTGCGCCATTGCTCCTGCTGCTCAGCTTCGTCGGTGGTGCCCTCCTGACGCCGGTCTGGACCAAGCTGGCCGTTCGGTTTGGAAAGCCGGTTGGCATGCAAATGACGAGTGTCTGGATGATCATCTTCTTGCTTTCTGCGCTTACCTTGCCGAAAGGTAGTTTCCTGTTTGCAGCGTTGTTCGCCTTGAGCATTGGCACAGGTTTTGTGGGATTGCTTTTTGTCTATGGCATGGCGGCCGATCTGGTACCGGTTGACCGGCAACGCTGTGGACGCGATCGCACCGGCTTCATTTTCGCCTTGGCGAACATCGCGCAAAAGAGCGGGACAGCTGTCGGCATTGGCGTCAGCTATGCGTTGCTTGGCTGGTTCGGTTTCGATTCAAAAAACGCTGCTGCCTCGGCTGACCTGTTGCGAACGCTTTATATTGGCCTGCCGATTATTGCCTGGGCGGGGGTTATTGTGACGTTGCAGTTCCTGCAGAAAACTTCCGACATTCATAGAAACACCCCGCTTCAAAAGGCATGATCATGATCGAAGCTTTACGCACCCCTGACGACCATTTTATCAATCTGCCCGGTTATCCATTTGCACCAAATTATCTGGAGCACAAAAACGGGCTTCGTATGCATTATCTGGATGAAGGCCTGCGCGATCCGAACGCGCCGGTGTTCCTGTGCCTGCACGGCCAGCCCAGTTGGTCCTATCTCTATCGCAAGATGATCCCGATCTTTGCCGAACATGGCCGTGTGATCGCGCCCGATCTGTTTGGCTTTGGTCGTTCGGACAAGCCGGTCAGCGAGGATGTCTACACTATCGCATTTCATCGCAACGCCCTGATCGAACTCATTGAAACGCTGGACCTGCAAAACATCACGCTGGTTTGTCAGGACTGGGGAGGCATATTGGGACTGACCATTCCCTATCAAATGCCCGATCGATTCAAGCGGCTGATCGTAATGAACACGCTTTTCCCGACTGGGGAGGAAGCTCTGGGCCCTGGCTTTGACATGTGGAAGACCTTTAACCGGTCACAACCTGATCTCGATATTGCCGCGCTATTCCTGCGCATAACACCGATATTGTCGGAAGCCGAGGCTGCCGCCTATGGCGCACCTTTCCCGGACATCCAGTATAAGGCGGGTGTCAGGAAATTTCCCGAGCTGGTGCCCTACACCACGGATATGGCCGGATCCGAATATGGCCGCGCCGGTCGCGACTGGTTCCGCGACAAGTGGAACGGCCAGAGCTTCATGGCGATTGGCGGTTCAGACCCGGTGATCACAGTTGCTGCCATGCAGAAGCTGCGCAAACAGATCCGGAACTGCCCTGAACCTTTGATCATACCCGAAGCAGGGCATTTTGTTCAGGAGTGGGGCCAACAGGTGGCCAACACGGCGCTGGCCCAATTCCAATAGTCGCCAGAAAATAAAACTTTTCGGAATTTTGCGAAGGGTTCCCCGAATTGGCGCGTTGGGCGATGAGAGAAATCTCATTTCGAGGAAAAACATAGTGGGAAAAGGAAATGGCAGGTCGCGTGTGCGTGATGCTGCACTAGCATGCGTTTTTGCATTAGCGGCCAGCAGTTGCGGCGGTGACGATACTTCTGCCCCCCCGCCCGTTACCGTTGCGCCAACACCTCCGCCCGCACCGCCGCCTCCACCACCAACGTCGAATTCGACACTTATCTCTGCTGCAATCGCCCTGCCACCCATGCCGAAGGAACTCACGGAGTTGCTTACGCAACGTGGCGGCAGCGGATCGTCGACCTTTGCTTCGGGAACGCCATACAACGACCTGGAATACACAATATTCGATACCGATTATAATGAAGGCGAAACCAACGGTTTTGATACCTTCATGCCGGTCGATCCATCACAACCTTCGCCAGGCGCCAACCAGATAAAGATAATGAACGGCGTCACCAACCCCGATCTTGACGAAGCATATGCCGGCCAGAAAGGCGATCGATTCATACTCGGCACAGCCGAAATCAATACGCCGTTCTTCGCAAAGGGTAGCGACGGGGTAGATAATGACTATGCGATTATTACAAATTTTGATTATAAAAACGGTTTCGTGCAATTGCGTGGCACTGCGTCGGATTATGGCCTGGTGCTGTGCCGCACAACCGATGGCTGCGACACGGGCGGATATTATCTTTTCCACACGGCTAGTGGATCACCCGATTTGATTGCGTTCATATTCCAGTGTGACGACATTGCGTTGCCGCTTAACGGTAATGTGCCACGCAATGCCCGCGGGTTATGCAACAGCAGTGAAGTGTTAAGCCTGCAGGACAGCAAACAGTTCAGCTTTGCGAAACCCATCGCCTCCGCTCCCACGGCGACGACCGGCGCATCTCAGTTTGGGACGGTTGGCAAGGAAATCGCTGGCGGCGTTGCTTCCGATGCGAGCGGCAACACCTATGTTCTGGGTGCATCCGATGGCAGTCTTGATGGTGGCCCGCGTACCGACAACGAGGTATTTGTCGCCAAAATTGCGCCGAATGGTTCGCAAGTGTGGGCCACCGAAGTCAGTCTTTCAAACGGTAGCCTGCTGTTCGATGGCGTTGCTGACTCCCAATATCTCTATGTCGCCGGTCGCACGCTAAGCGCCTTGCCTGGCTTTACCAACAAGGGCCGCTGGGACGGGATAATACTGAAACTACGGCTAAGCGACGGCGTGGTCGTGGCTTCTGATCAGTGGGGCAATGAAGGCCTGGATGGATATGGTAACATCACGCTGGATGATGCCGGAAACCTCTTTGTGTCAGGAGCTGGTAGCCCTGTTGGCGCCAGTGGAACTGATGACCAGCATCTTGTCGCCAAGCATCGCACTTCGGACCTTGGCAATGTCTGGCGCCAGATCGTTGCGCCGGTTTCCAGCGGGCAGATTTTTGTATCAGAGGCTTGGGGCGGTCTCACTTACGTCCCCGGCGCTACTCCAGGCGGTGGACGGCTTGTTGCCGGGGGCTGGCTGATGGCAGGGGGTGGAGCGAATGGTTTTCTGGAAATATGGGAGAGTCTGAACGCCACCTCCCCCCAACGTGTTGCTTCAACGCTCATTGCCAGCGGAAACAATCAGGCAGATTGGGTTCTGGACAATGTCGTTGATGCTGCCGGAAATATCTATGCGGTTGGTTACACCACTGGTGCACTTGGCGGTGCACACAGTGGTAATGGCGATGCGTTTATCGTCAAATTTGATCGAAATCTGCAGAACCCGATCTATCGGCAGGTTGGAACTGCGCAAAGTGACATGTTCCGAAAGCTTGAAGTCGGTTTGGATGGTAGCCTCTATGCGCAAGGCTATACCTATGGCGACTATAATGGCACCAATGCCGACAGCAGCAGGCTGACGGGCGATGTATTCGTCCTGAAGTTCGATCCGGCTTTGGGAGTGACTCGATCATTCCAGTTCGGAACAGCGAACGAAGACCGGGGCTTCATGTCCTTGCAGGGATCAACATTGCATATCGGCGGGATGACCGAGGCGGCACTAGGCGGAGCCAATCGCGGCTCTTTCGATGGCTTTGTAATGAGGCTCAACCTGTCTTTGGTTCCGTTCTGAATCGGGGTTCGCCAGCTTTCAAAAAATGAAAAAGCTGAAAGTCCCGTGCGAAGGGTTGTCCGGGTTGAACCGTTACCAGTGAGATTAATCTCATTCTCAGGAGGACGAATATGATAAAAAGAGGAACTATCACGCCGCGCGTCCGTGGTGCTGCACTGGCCTGTGTATTTGCATTGGCGGTTGGCAGTTGCGGTGGCGACGATACTTCCTCTACCCCTCCGGTCACAATCCCAACTCCCCCGCCGTCGCCTCCGCCGCCGCCGCCGACCAGCAGTTCGGCGTTGATCACGGCGGCAAAGGCCTTTCCGGCCATGCCTGAAGATACTGCGGGGCTGGCGACCATCCCCGGTTACAACGCCACATCGCTGACTTTCTCGTCGGGCATTCCTTATAACGACCTGGAATATACGCTGTTCGACACCGACTATATCGATGGGGAAACCAACGGTTATGATACTTTCATGCCCGTCGATCCGTCGGCTCCGGTGCCGGGTGCCAACAAGATCAAGATCATTACCGCAACCGGCAATGTGAAGCTTGATACGACCTATAGCGGCCAGGGCGGTGACAGGATCATTTTGGGTACGGCGGAAATCGCATCGCCCTTCTTTGCGCGCGGTTCTGACGGGCTGGACAATGATTACGCGGTCATCACCAGCATGAACTACAAGCTGGGCCACATTCAGTTGCGCGGTTCCGCAAGCGACTATGGGCTGGTTCGATGCACCTTGGCCGATGGCTGCAAGACCGACGGCTTTTACCTGTTCCACACGGCGGGGTCCCAGCCTGACCTTGTTGCATTCATTTTCCCTTGCGACGATTTACCGGCACTGGCGGGCAGCACCAATCAGGTTCCGCAAACCGGAAAAGCGCTCTGCAACACCAGCGAAGCCTTGAGTTTGAGCGATACCAACCAGTTTCGCTTCGCTCAGCCGGTTTCAACGGCGGTTGCCGTTTCGGGTCAGGTTCAGCTTGGCACGACGGGTAAGGAGATCATCGGCGGCGTTGCCTCCGATGCAGCGGGCAACCGCTATATATACGGCCAAAGCGACGGCAGCCTTGCTGGTGGCACGGCAACCGACAACCAGATTTTCGTGGCGCAAGTCAAAGCCGATGGATCGCGCGGCTGGACCTGGGAATTGCCGCAACCCAATGGCAGCCTGATCTGGGATGCCGTCACCGACAACGACCATCTTTATGCCGTTGGCCGCACGCTTGGTGCGATCCCGGGCGGAACCAGCGCCGGACGCTGGGATGGCATTATCATCAAAATCCGATTGAGCGACGGCGTTCAGGTGGCCTCCAACCAGTGGGGTAATTCGGGGCTTGATGGCTATGGCAATGTCGTGCTGGACGATGCCGGCAACCTCTTTGTCTCCGGACAGGGTAGCCCCGCCAATGCAACAGGCACCGACGATCAGCATCTGGTTGCCAAACACCGTATATCGGATCTCGGCAATGTCTGGCGGCAGATCATTCCGCCGCAGGGATCCGGCCAGATTGCTGTTGCCGAAGCCTGGGGCGGTCTGACCTATGTTCCGGGATCATCGCCAGGCGATGGCAGGCTGATTGCCGGCGGATGGTACATGAATGTCGATGCCACCAGCGGCAATGCGCAGGGTTTTCTGGAAGTATGGACCGGCCTGAATCAGGCAACGCCGCAACGTTCCGCAACAACAACCATTGTCACATCCGGTGTGCAGGCCGACTGGGTGCTCGATAATACAGTCGATGCGGCTGGCAACATCTATGCCGTGGGCTATACCACGGGCAGCCTGGATGGCACGCAACGCGGCAATGGTGACGCCTATATCGTCAAATATGACGCGAACCTCCGCAATCCGGTTTTCAAGCAGATCGGCACGGCACAAAGCGACCAGTTCCGTAAACTCGAAATCGGCTCGGACGGCAGCCTTTATGCCCAGGGCTATACCTATGGCGACTATAACGGCACCAATCCTGACAACAGCAAGTCGACGGGCGACGTGTTTGTGGTAAAGTTCGACTCTGCTCTGAATGTGACCCGCTCCTTCCAGTTTGGAACCCCCAATGAAGACCGCGGCTACATCTCCTTGCGTGGCTCGACCTTGCATGTCGGCGGGATGACCGAAGCGGCATTGGGGGGAGCCAACCGCGGATCTTTCGACGGCTTTCTGATGCGCCTAGACTTGTCATTGAGCCCAATTTGAATGAATTTGGCGGCAATCAGTGGCACGCGTCGCAGCGAAGGTCACAAAGATTGATAGAGATGATGGCCGCCGCTGTCCCAAAGCCCGCCGAAATTATTCTGCCGCGCAATCGATGCGTTCAGATCGAGCGCGTCGGTGAGGCGGAGGATAGTGTTATCCTCCAAAAGCTTTGCGTCGATGGTCGCTACTGCCTGCGGGATTTCCTTGGTCTCGAAATTGCCGCGCTAGGTCTGGCGAATGCCATCGACTGTGATTTCGGCGTCACCGCCTGTTTCTGCAAATGCAGAACCGGCGGTGGTGGCCAGTGTTGAGGCAAGCAAGATCGCAATAAGGCGCGGACGCATGAAAACTCTCTGATATTTTTGATTGTAAATGGCAAAAGCCAACGGCTCGGTCGTGTTATATGATACCATCACAGCGTCAAGCCGATGTAAATTGTGTTGGGTGAGAACATTTCTCGCAAAATCCGGTCATTTCGATGACGAGACGCTTAGCCTTGAATCCCGCTTTTTCGGCAATGTCATGAAGCCGGTCGTGTGCGCCTTCATCGTCCAGCCAGACGGTTTGGTTGCACCGGATACAAATCGAGAGGATCGATCCGGCATCGCCGGGATTGGCGATGAAGCCATTGCGCGATTCCACACGGCGAACGAGGCCCTTGTCAATCAGCCTGGCCAGCGCGCGATAAATGGAATTGGGCGCGATACGGCTATGGCGTTTTGTCGACACAACGCGCGCCAGCGAATAGGCGCTCGCAACCCCGTCCATGGCGCGCATCTCGGTCAATATCAGTTCGGCTAACCGCATCTTGTCAACATTCCGGCAAATTCGCGCTTGTCAGTCATCTGGTTCAATTCTAGTCATGATATACTATATCATGATTCGTTTCGGGTTAGTGGCGATCCACGTCGATGACAAGCGTTCTGCAGAGGGCGGAAACGAATGCAGGGCGAATTGAGGGGAAATCAATGATTGGTCTTGAAGTCGAAGTTATCGATGAATGGGCGCGTATTGCCAATCCTGCATTTCCGATAGTTATCGACAGGGATCTTCGGAAACTCAGCGATGATGATCTTGCTGCATTGCTTGTAAAAGCGCCTTTTGCCTATCTTGCATCCGGCACAGTACAAGAAGTGCTGGCTGAGCTCGTCGACTTGCCAGATACATTACGCACCGAAATTGCCAATCTGGCCCACCGTTTCATGGCTCTGATGCAAGTTCAGGCCGTTCGCGTCCGTGTCGAAGGCGTGACGAACAATGCCTGCAAGAAAGTCCACGCCGATTATACCGACGTCCGGCTTATCATCACCTATGCAGGACCGGGCACCGACTATGCGCCGCATGGCGACCCGGATTGTTGTCTGGAACGTGTGCCGACCGGCGCCGTCGCTTTGTTCAAGGGCCGTCTGTTTGCATCGGGGCACCCGCCATGCTTCCACCGGTCGCCACCGATTGACGGAACCGGCGAAAAACGGATTATTCTCGTGATCGACACGCCAGCGGTCGCCCCTGCCTATGTTCGCCAAAACTGAACTTCGGAAACGATCGGGGATGAAAAGTCTTATTCTTTTGCCCGCCGTTTTTGCGGGTCTGTCCGCGATATTCTTAACCGGTTCAAAGTCCATCGCGAATGCTGCGTCTTCTGTGGTCGCCTTTTGTCGGCCATTGAAGTTTATCGGCCTGATCGTCCTCCATTTCGTTCATGTGCCTGTCGGGACCGCGCGCATCCTGCCGCTTCTGCCCCAAAGGCTTTGGGTTTCGCGTTCCTTGCCCAAGCTTGGGCGCTTTAAAATCGCCGAGGCCCGAATATGAGCCGCAAGGCGCAAATCCACCCCGCCATGCCGATGGCCGCCAGCGATTATAGACGTGTGCAGGCGGTGATGCCGGGTGTCGATGCGCTTTACCGCTCTATCCGCGCAATTTGCGACGCACGGCTCGTGCAGGGCGCGCAGGTGATGATTGTGGGCGCAGGCGGAGGGCGCGAGATCGAAGCGCTTGCGACATCGCCCAAAGGCTATTGGCTCACCGGTGTCGATCCGTCTGCGGATATGCTTGCGATCGCCCAAGACTATGTGGTCGCGGCCGGGGCGGAGGATCGGGTCCGGCTTGTTCAAGGACACACCACCGATTTGCCGGACAATGCCGGCTTCGACGCGGCAACCTCGATCCTCGTCATGCACTTTCTGCCCGATGACGGAGCGAAGAAGAATTATCTGCATGAAATCCGCCAGCGATTGACGCCGGGTGCAAGCTATCTCCACGTCGATGTGAGTTTCGGCAGCCGGGCCGAGTTTGAGGCTCTTGCCGCTGCGATGCGCGAACATGCCGCTTTGGTCGGATTGGAAGAAATCGCCGATGCGCCGTCGACGGCAATCGCGAAAATGGCTTTCGAGCAGCAGCCATCGAGCATCGTTAGCGAAGCCCGCACAATCCAATTATTTGCAGAATGCGGCTTCCGGCTCATAACGCCATTCTATCGCGGTTTATGGTATGCAGGGTGGTGGTGTGAAGCAGTTTAACCCCCTCCTTGCACTTGTCGCGCTTGCACCCGTTACGACAGCTTGCCAAAACGCCGCATTCACCAGGGATGAGCGCGGGTTCGACATCTATGCCGTGCCGGGCGAGCTTGTCGCGGTCGACGCCAATCGCCGCATCAACTTACGGTGTTCAGGTAAAGGGACGGTCACGGTTTTATTTGAGTCGGGCCTTGGCTATCCAAGTTACAGCTGGCGTAAGGTGCAACCGCAAGTCGCAAAATTCGCACGCGCCTGTTCATATGACCGCGCCGGGTTGGGCTTTAGCGATGCGGGCCCAATGCCCCGATCGGCAAGCGCTGCCGCCCGCGATATAAGCTCTCTGGTTTCAAGCGGTGCGATCAAGTCTCCGTTGCTGCTGGTAGGCGGTTCGCTTGGCGGGCAGATCGTTCGGCTCTATGCCTTTCGCAATCCAGACAAGGTCGCCGCAATGGTGCTGGTCGATCCTTATGCCGAAGGACAATATCAGGCTTTTGCCAAAATCGAACCGTCCTTCAGCCAAGAACTTGTCGAGCTGGCGGCCGAAGAAAAGCGCTGCGTTAAAGCCTTGCGCGCCGGCCTTTCCAGCGCCGAGGCCGAAAAGCAGGGTTGCGTTCAAGCGCCCAGCGATGATTTCTCCCCATATTTGCAGGCCATAGTAAGGCAACAGCGAATAGCGCCCAAAGACTATGAAGCGGTTTATTCCGAGTCATTGATGCTCGACAGTCAGAACGAAGCCGATATCGCGCGCGAAAAGCGCGACCTTTCACCTATGCCGTTGATCGTGCTGTCGGCGACTGACGAATATACAAGTGACCGTCTGCAACCGGTTCGTGCGCCGCTGCTGGCAGAAAAAGCGCGCCTGCACCAGCAACTTGCTGCGCTTTCGATCAAGGGTGAAGTGCGATTGGTCGAAGCCGCTCACGTTATCCAGAGCGATGCGCCTGAGGCAGTGGTCAAGGCAATTCAGGATGCGATCGAAGGTAGGAAAGCGCCTGAATGAAATATAGCTTTCTTCCTTTTGCCCTACTTGCGAGCCAGCCGCTTTTCGCACAATCGTCCGCGCCTGCTACGGCCGGCCGCGCGGATGAGAATGCGATCCTGCAGGCCGAAGATGCTTTTGGATCCAGCATCGGCACAGAAGAAGTGGGCCTGTATTCAAGTTCCGACGTCCGCGGCTTTTCGCCCACGCGTGCGGGCAATGTACGGGTCGAGGGATTGTATTTCGATCAGGTCTGGGCGATCACTTCGCGATTGCGACGCTCAACCAGCGTGCGGATCGGGCTGACGGCACTGGGTTACCCATTTCCTGCACCCACGGGTGTGGTCGACTATGCATTGCGCAAACCGGGCGGTGAGCCATCGCTTGCAGTCAGTATTTCAGGCGACAGCTATGACGCCGCTCTATTAGAGGTCGATGCGGCGTTGCCGCTGGTCAAGGACAAGCTGAGCCTTGGTGCAGGCTTTGGTCTTTACAACAATGCATTCTACAACGCGACTGACAGCAAGCAGCATGTCGAGGCGTTGCAAATGCGCTGGACACCGTCATCTGCTATCGAAATCATTCCGTTCTGGGCGCGTTCCGACATTTACGATGATGAGGTTGGGGCTATTTATGTACCTGCAGGTCCATTTCTGCCACCCAGGATCAAACTTCGCCAGTATAACGGCCCACAATGGGCCGAATATAATGGTACGGCAATCAACTATGGCAGTATCGCGAGATTTGATTTGTCGCCTGATTGGCAGGTACGAGCCGGTTTGTTTCGTTCGATCTTCGACAATCAGACGGGCTTTACCCATCTGCTCACCAATCTGACGGCTGAGGGTAGTGCAAACCGCATCATCATTGCCGATCCACCTGACCGCCTTGTCTCAACCAGCGGGGAACTGCGGTTGTCGCGCCGCTTTGTCGATGGTCCGCGTCTGCATCTGGTGCATCTGTCGTTGCGCGCAAGAGATCGCCGTGCGCGTTATGACGGCTCGGATTTCATTGATCTTGGGCCGACGACGCTGAACGCGATCGTCACCGGTCCGCCACCGCGATTCAATTTTACGGATCAATCGCGCGACCGTGTCCGGCAATGGACCGGCGGTATCGCCTATGAAGGCCGTTGGAAGGACGTAGGTGAGCTCAGCATCGGCATTCAGAAAACCGATTACAAGAAACGCATCCGGCAATCGGGGCTTACCGATACCCGAACAACCGCATCGCCTTGGCTGTTCAATGTTGCGGCGGCTGTCTATCTCTCTGGCAGCCTTGCAGTCTATGGGGGTTACACTAGGGGGCTTGAGGAAAGCGGTATAGCACCTGGCAATGCCACCAACCGCAACGAAGCGCTGCCCGCGATCCGTACCAAACAGAAAGATATCGGCCTGCGCTGGGCGATCACCCCTAAGGTTAAGCTGGTTGCAGGGCTGTTTGACATTCAAAAACCCTATTTCAATTTGGATGCAGCGGGCCGTTTTGATTTGCTGGGCGATACGCGTAATCGAGGTATGGAAATGTCATTGTCGGGCGCGCTTACCAACCGGCTCGACATATTGCTCGGCGCGGTATTTTCAAAGCCGCGTGTGACGGGGGAGGGCGTCACGCTAGGGCGGCTCGGTCCAAAGCCCGTGGGCCAGGCCGCGCGCAAGATTGATTTTAACCTCGACTGGCGCCCGCCAATATCGGAATCTTTGTCTTTGAATCTTGCGGTCGCCCATTCAGGGAAAATCGTTTCAACCCGCGATAATATAGTTAGTATCCCAGCACGGACTCTGGTTGATATTGGTAGCCGTTATGGCTTCAAGCTCGGGCAAAATCCAGCGTCACTGCGACTGTCAATTTCGAATCTTCTGAACGAATATGGCTATGAATTGCAGGGCGCTGGTGCCTACGACATTATACCCGGACGCGTGGCTACCGCCAGACTGGTGATTGATTTCTGAAGCGGGTAAGGCAAGATGAGTTTGCCAAAGGGCTCGAGGCGAACGGATCTGACTGTTCAATCTAAAACGCAAAAACTCCAGTAGCAACAATGTTGCGCCGAAACGGCCACGCATGTAATCGATGTCAAATTGTTAATTCTGCGCGCATATCGCGTCCCGTTAAGAATGAAAATGATTCGAAACCGTTTTGGAACTTATCGCGGATTGGTTCGCGCGGCCCTCGGTTTTGGGCAAGCTGGCTTTATGCGTGCGTCCAATTTGGATGGCGTAGAGCGACTTGTCTTCGTCTGCCATGGTAATATCTGCCGCAGCGCTTTTGCTGAAGGATTTGCCCAAGCAAGGGGATGGCCAGCTGCATCCTTCGGTCTGAGCACATCGCCCGGCAGACCTGCCCATCCGCCAGTCCAACTTGCGGCACAGGAACATGGCATTGATCTCAATGCTCATCTGAGCACGCCACTTCAAACCTTCGAGCCTCGCCCCGGCGATCTTTATCTTGTGATGGAAGCCCGTCAGGTCGCCCGCCTTCGTCGCGACCCGCGTTTTAAGGATAGCAAAATTGACTTGCTGGGCCGCTATGGTGGGATGCCACATCTTCACGACCCATATTTGCTAAGCGAGGCCTTTACGCGTACCAGTCTCAGCGACATCGCCCGCAGCGTGCGCGGTGCTATCGCTGCGATCGAACGCGTGCAAGTTTCCGCACCCCGTTGACAATGTCGCGGATCAATGGGCCTGGATCATCCCAGGAAAAAACATAATGACGCAATTTCGGATCTGCCGTTCGAACAATATAATCGAGCGTATCCTGCAAGGGGGAAGATTTGAAAAACGGATCTTTAATATCTTTGCGCTTCAGCCAAAGGTGGAGCAAGCGGCGTGTCTCCGGTAGCATGTAGCGGGCCGTGAGGTCGTCGCGTGGTGCGGGCAGGGAATCCGTCTTTCCAAGCAAAGCACGGCGATAGGTTTCCCAGCCAAATTCCGCTCCGCAAAGCGATGCCAGGGGCAAACTTCCCCAAAATCGTCCGTTAATCTCCATGAGAGTGTAGCGTTGTGCACCGACATCGTACCGATACTCAACCATTGCCGCGCCTTCCCAGCCGATCGCAGCCAGCAGGCTTTCCGAAAGCTCCATCTGCTTGGCATGTTCATGCAGCGGAACCGCTTGGCATAATGTCGAAACACCGCCTTCGGGAGGCCATTCATGCAGGCGTTGGTGCTGAAAGCGCAATGTGGCGCGGCCCCGATGCATATAGAGCATCTGCCCCAACCCGATACCATGTGCATAAGATTGTACGAGCGGCCATTGGCCAACGGCATCATAGCGGGCAAGCGCCCTGATCAGATCTTCACGATTGAGCGCATATTCCGTTTTGCGGAATGCGACTCCACAAGTCTCCAAGGTTGAATGAATTGCGGTGGGATCGGCCCATTTAAGTACAACCGGATAATGAAAATCCGGCGGCCTATTGCCATCAGCCTGCCAGCTCATGGGTACATCAAGGCCAAGCGCCTTGGCGCGTGCCAACGTCTCGCGCTTGTCGAGAACAATGCTCAGCGGCTCCTGCCTCGGTGTTGCTATAACGCAGTTCGCAATGATTGGAGGCAGGGCAGCTAGCTCAACCAGATCGCTTTCGGTTACCGCAAGAAGCCCGCGCGCACCTGTCGAAGCGATGATTGCAGGAAGCCATTCGCCAATTGGTCCTGCCGGACGATTGTGAATAGCGCGGGCATAACGCGAGGCTCCGCTGATATCGCGAGGGTTGCCGGCGATCACATGAGCTGCGACCCCATGACGGCCAAGCTCTCGGACAAGCGTCAACCCAATCGGCGAATGAGCGCCAAGCACCAATGCGGTCATGCCGGACGCCAATCCCTTTCGTACCGTAAGGTCGCCCAAGCTTGTTCGACATAGCGCCATCCGGTCCGCAGCAAATTGGGACCAAGCCTTGGCTCATCCTGTTCGGGAAAAGCATCCGCACCGAGCTCGCAATACCCCGCTGTTGCCAGATTGGGATGGCGTGCGATTGCTGCCGCCATTGCTTCGAAACGGGCTGTCATAGTCCGGTTTACACGCTGACGGTCGCGCGACAACATTTCAAAACTGTGCGTCACGATAGTGAATGCCGGCGCGGCGGTTGACGCTGCATGTTTGAGCGCATCAATCATTTCACCCGAAGACAAAGCACAAACCTGCGCAGGACGAAAATGTCCCGGCCAATCGTATAGGCCTGATATGGGCAACTCGACGATTGCGTCGTGCTTATAGGGCAGGTTGCGCCCGGGATCAGCCGGAACACGGCATTCCCTTCCAAGATAGTTGGCATTTACACTGGTATCGAAGCGTAAACCGGCAATGCCGAGCGCCGTAAGCGTACGAGCATCGGCCCCGAAGTTTCCTGCACGAAATGCAAGCGGTCGTGGTGCCCCCGCACGTTCAAACAGATCACAGCCATAACGTAGCAATCGCACCTGATCATCGACGCTAAAATCACCGATATTGCGGCCTTGCCGCCCATCAACCGGGGACGTCTCGGCCCATGTCAGCCATTCCGTATGTACATGAAGTTGTACCTCATGCCCGCGGTCGAGCACATATCGTATCGCCGTTTGCACAATGTCCTCGCCAAGGACGAGTGCGGGTATGGGGTCAATGAAGAAAACAGCTTTAAGGCCATGGGCAGCAAGCGTCTGCATCTGCCAGCCAATGCCGAAATCGCCGTCACGACACCGTCCCACTATTGAACTTTCATAGTTTGCCTGCCCCGAAAGCCCCTGCTGGTGGCGCGAGGCTGAGAATTCCGTGTCAACGGTAATCAGAACCTTCGTCATAATGATCGACTAACACATCAATGCAAGCACCGCCTAATGGAAAATCCGCTGCTTATCTGAGGGCTGAATTACTGGTTAAGGGCATGAGATAAAGGTTGTTTTAATGGATGAAGT
>JBOFLS010000254.1:0-5576 GCA_051657985.1 Sphingorhabdus sp.
GTAATCACGCTTGCATCGCTGAAATCCGAAGTGAACAGATCGGCTTGGCGAAAATCCACCAGCTCGGTTACGCCCTCTTTTTGCGCATTCGCGTTGGCTTCCTTGATACGCTCCGGGTCAATATCGATACCGGTGGCGCGTACGCCAAATTTTTTAGCAGCGGCAATTGGAATACGACCGTCGCCCGAACCAAGATCGTAAAGCCGGTCGCCGCTTTTTACCGCTGCCATTTCAAGCATGGCATCGACGACTTCGGGAGGTGTAGGAACGTAAACAACGTCAGGAACGCGTGTTTTCGTTTCGGCGGTTGCCGTATCGCTTTGCGCGCATGCAGGACCGGTAAAGGCAATAGTGGCCAGCATTGCCAATGCAATCTTCTTCATATCACGGACTCCTTTGGTGAGGGACTGGGTTGAAAAACGGTGAAACTGAGAACCGCGCCGATACCAAGGAGCGCAACGCCGACGAGCGCACCGACACCGGTATAGGCAAGGCTCGACCAGAGCAGATAGGCGTTGGCGATGCAGAATAGCGCGGGCAAGACGGGATAAAGCGGCACGCGATAGGGGCGTTCGCGCGTGGGTTCGCGACGGCGAAGGATAAAAAGGGCAATCCCGACAGCCAGGAAGAAGAACCAGAAAACCGGGGCGGTATATTCAACGGCAAGCTGAAATCCGTCGCGTGCGAATGCTCCGCCGATGACGATGGCAAGTGCGATCGCACCCTGAACCAAAAGAGCGTTTGTCGGAGTAGCGCGCGCCTCGTCCCAAACCCCAAGCGGAGCAAGCGCAGGGATATCGCGCCCTGCCGCCCATGCCGAACGCGCGCCGGTTATGATGGTTGCATTGGCTGAAGTTAAAGCCGCTACAGCAACGATGATGGCAATGGCAACCGCGCCGGTATTACCAAAAGCGGCCCGCATGACATCGGCACCGACGGCTTGACTGTCAGCCATAGCCGGCAGCCCCAATGCGCGCAGATAGGCAAGATTGGCAAGTACATACAGCAGCGTGATGATACCGATACCGATCGCCATCACGCGCGCCATGCGTCTTTTGTCGCCACGCAATTCGCTGGAGATATAGACCGCCTCGTTCCAGCCGCCATAGGCAAGCAGCACGAACACCATCACAAGTCCAAGACTCGAACCGTTTGTCGCTGCGGTGACGGGCGCAGGGGCCGCACCGGGTGCGATTAGCAGCCCGGCTAGGATCAGGACGGTAAGCCCTAATAGTTCAAGCAATGTCAGCCCATTCTGCGTTGCTGCGCCTTTGCGGATGCCGAGCCAGTTGGTCAGCGTTAGAAGGATGACAACTCCGGCAGCGTAGATGGCGGATGAATAGGCTCCAATTGGCGCCAGCTCACTAACATAATCGCCAACGACAAAGGCAAGGAGGGCGATCGATCCGGTCTGGATTACCGAAATTCGCGCCCAAGCATAAAGAAAGGCAAAGCGTTGTCCATAAGCGCGTCGCAGCCAAGCATAATCGCCGCCCGCGTCGGGATAGGCGGATGCCATTTCCGCATAGCAAAGTGCCCCGATAAGAGCGATGATGCCGCCTGCAACCCATAATGCGATCAGAGTGACGGGCTCAGCTACCCCCGCCGCTACTAAAGAAGGCGTCTTAAAAATACCGACGCCCAAAACGATGCCTACAGTCAACGCGATACCGTCACGTGTTTGTAAAGTCGGTTGTGGCTGTGAACGCGTTGATTGCGGACCATGCATGGACGAAGTCTCCCGCCATTGAACATGAAGTAAGCCGTTTGAAGGACTTATTGTTCCATGGCCTTCAAGCTCCATACAAACGCTATCGCGCGGGCTTGCTCTATAAAGTAAACCCGCGCGTTTGTTTTTCGCCTAAAACGTGGCGCACATGCGCCAAGCTGTCAAATTCAGCTTCCAGCCATGAAAGGCTGGTTGCTGTTCTGGTTTTCGGATGCCTTGTCGATATCGTTCGTCGTCTCAGACTTTGACTGCAATGCATCATTGGCCTTGCCAACCAGTTCGTCCTTCTTCTCGCGTGCTTGTGAAGTAAGGTTTTGCGTTTGCTCGCTTACGACGGTACGGGCTTTTTCGCCCAACGTACCCAGCGTTTTGCGTTCGCGCTGAGTAACGGGCAACGCAGCACCGACAGCAGCGCCGATGGCCGCCATGATAAGGCCGCCAATCAGTGGGTTTTCAGTGTAAAGTTCTTGTCCTTTGTTTGCAGCCATAGTCGCCTTCTCCTTTGTTGCATCGCGAAAATGATCACGGCCTTCCGAAAAGCCCTGACGCTTGTCGCGCAGTTTTTCGCTCATTGTATTACGCATTCTGCTTGCGCTATCCGACCAACCGCGACGTTTTTCGCGAAACTTTTCCGTCATTGCATCAAGCCGTGCACGAAAGCTTGAGTCATCCTCGCCATGTTCGCGTTCCATCATGAAGAAATTTGAACGCGCGGTATCGCGGCGCCGCTGATAGCTTTCGGCATCCTCATCCGCACGCTGTTCGACCGCGGCCATGTGCGTCACATAGTCACGATGATCATGATCAAAGCTCTTATAGCTGGTATTGCTGTTACTTGATGATTTCGACCCCTTGGAACGAAAGCTTATGCTTGGGATTTTGGCGTCCTTTTCGCTTACCAGCCAGATAGCGCCAATGGCAATCAGGCCAAGCGCGATCGGGTTGCGACGCGCACCGTCGAGCAACATGCGGGCATCGACATTATTCTCATCGGCTTTGTCGAGCACGGCATTGAACAAGTTCTTGACCGTAAGCTGGTCGCCAATCCGATCGATTGTCGAACTCATATTGTCTTGCGTACGGCGGATTTCCCGTTCGATTTCTGCCGGATCATCATTGATAATGGTATCAGTCATATTATCATCCTTTAAAGGTCGCCGCGAACCGCATCGGGCGTGCGCTGCAAGGTTCGTTGCGTGCGATCAGGGGAAAGATTGGTTGCTGCCATTTTTGCCGCTGCGCTGCGATAAAGGATGAAGGCAAGCAGCAAGGTAACGCCACCAACGATCAAAGTTGCAAGACCAAGATTATCGATTGCCTCGGCCAATATATAGGCAAAACCCATCAGCACGACGCCAAGCCCGGCTATACCGACGACAGCCGCACCAGCCATGCCACCGATCGCGACCTTGAGGTCGGATGTTGCCTCGCGCACTTCGGCCTTGATCAGTTTCAACTGTTGATCGGCAAGGTGGGTACCTTGCCCAATCAGATCGCGCAGCAGATCGACAACATTATCGCCCCCCTCGGATTTTGGCGAAGCTATTAGAGGCTCGCCTGTTTTGATATCAGATATTTTGTCCATGATCACACCTGTACCTCTGGACGGGCTGTATTCTGATAGCCTGCCGCATCTACGGTTTCAGTTGGCGCATAATCGGTTTGGATAGCTTCCTGCGATGTTGGACCAGTTTCGTTACCACCAGCCTTGAATACGCGGGCTGCAGCAAAGCCGACCGCCGCACATGCCACTAAGAAGGTACCAGGCGATTGCCGTGCAAAATTACCAATTTCATTGACCAATTGACGACTGTCTTTTTGTTCAAGAGTTTGCGCAAATTTCTGAATTTGCTGTGCGCCTTGCTCAAGCCCTGACTTCAACCAGTTCGGAGTATCTTCTCCAAGATTGCTTGCAGTCTGTTCAAGAGCCGATGATACGGCCTTCACTTGCGTTGCACCGGTTGTCTTACGATTGTCGACTTCGCTGTGCAAACGATTGGCAACTGATGCACCCACGCCTTTGGCGTCAGCGGTGAGTTCGTCACGGGTTGCAGATAAGGTATCGGATTGAGGCTGCATTGTTGGCCCTTTCTATTCAGTGATTGTGCAACTGAACGGCGGGCGGGCCTGTAGGTTCCCCGATGTCTGTCAGATCATATCGATTATGATCGGCTAGAACGTAACTTTTGGTGCCGCCTCGATTGCGGGGCGTTCGCCCGAGGGCAATTCCCAAAAACCCTGTTCGTCGAAACCGAAAGCATTGGCAAACATGACGGCCGGGAAACTTTCGCGTGCCCCGTTATAATCGGCTACCGCTGCATTAAAGGCGCGGCGCGAAGCAGCGAGTTTGTCTTCCACATCGGCCAGTTCGTGCTGCAGCGTCTGGAAATTCTGGTTGGCTTTCAAATCTGGATAGCTTTCCGCCAGCGCAAACAGGCTTTTAAGCGCGCCCGTAAGCCCTGCCTCGGCGCTTGCCGCCTCCGCTGGGCTGCGCGCCGATAAGGCGGAGTTGCGCGCCGAGATCACCGCATCGAGCGTCGATTTCTCATGCGCGGCATAGCCTTGCACCGTTGCTACCAGATTGGGGATCAAATCGTGTCGCTGTTTCAGCTGCGCATCGATATCGGCCCAGCCTTGCCGACAAGTCTGCCGCAGGCTTACCAGTCGGTTGTAGATGCCGATGATTATCAGCGCCAGCACTGCAATCATGATGAATACGATCAACATCATGGCTTTACTCTCCCCCATGTTCCACAATATGCGTTACATCTAGCAAGCCAGGGGGGAATTGCCAGAGATGATCGCGCTGCCCGATGTCGATACGCTGATGGCGGGTGGGCTGGCCGAATGGCTAGCGGCAAAGTCCAAAGAACGTGAGGATACCCGCCAGCTGATCTGGCGGATCAACGTTGCGGGCTTTTCGGTTGCGGCCATCGGGGCCTCGATGTTCTGGATGATTGGACTGCCGTTTCAGTTCAGCATATTGATCGCAGCTATATTCGGCATGGTCACACTTACCGCGTCCGGCCATTTTCGCAAGTTGATGGTCAACCGGCTGAAAACGCAGATGAATGGAGCACTCGCTGCGGCGCTGGGCATAGACTACTCGGTCGCGTGCCAATCAGGCGAGGAATTTGCGATCGCTGAACAGTACAGATTGTTACCGCATCACCATGATGCATATTTCCAGGACCGATGGAGCGGCACGATCGCTTCAATCGACTTCCTGCTTTACGAAGCAAAGCTGACCGAAAAGCGCGGTAGCGGAAAGAACCGGCGCACGGTGACGGTGTTCGAAGGGGTGATATTGCAGTTCACATTCGCCCGTGATTTTCTAGGCACCACATTGGTCCGGCGCGACGGTTTGAAATTCAGTCTGTTCGGTTTTGGCGAGAAGGTGGGTGAGCTCGAACGGGTGCGTATGGTCGATCCCGCCTTTGAGAATGCGTTTGATGTATATTCGAACGATCCGGTTGAGGGGCGTTATCTGGTGCATCCGTCCTATTGCGAACGGTTGCTGGAGCTGGAGCGTGATTTTTGCGGGTCCGGTCTTGTCGCGCTGTTTCATGGCGGTTCGCTGATCGTCACGATCAAGGCCGAGGCAATGTTCGAAAGCGCCACGCTCGATCCCGAGCAGGATCGGGCGTTACTTGCTAAGACCATCGACCAGTTCGGTTCGATGGCGCGGTTGATTACGCTGTTGAATGAAAGGCCTAGGTAGTGTGGACTCTTGGGATTTCCTTTTTGTGTGAATTCTGATTCAAGGTTGCTTTTGGGAGAGCAATCATGGGCGTTTTGGACCGTCTGATCCTTCGCGACGATCAATGGGACCGGATATCAGGCCATA
>JBOFLS010000255.1:0-4458 GCA_051657985.1 Sphingorhabdus sp.
GCCCGGCCCAAATCGAACAGCCGGGCGTTGTTCGTCCTCACCATCCTGACAGGCAGCTTCCTGCTGTTTCTCGTCCAGCCGATGATTGCGCGTATGGCGCTGCCGCGGTTGGGCGGGGCACCGGCGGTCTGGAATAGCGCCATGCTGGTCTATCAGGCGCTGTTGCTTGCGGGCTATGCCTATGCGCACCGCCTCTCGCGAGAGACACCCCGGCGTCAGGCGACGGTGCATCTGGCCGTGCTTCTTGTCGCGGCGCTTTGGTTACCCTTGAGCCTTGCAAGCTTTGCTATACCGGCCGATGGCTCGCCTGTTTTCTGGGTGCCATGGCTGCTCCTCGCCTCGATCGGCCCACTGTTTTTTGCGGTCGCGGCGCAAGCCCCATTGATGCAGCGCTGGTTCGGACTGGCCGGCAATGAGGGTGAGCCTTATGCGCTCTATGCGGCATCGAACCTGGGTAGTTTCGGTGGTTTGCTTGCCTATCCCCTGCTTGTCGAACCGACACTGCCGATCAGGACGCAAACCTGGCTTTGGAGCGGGCTTTACGCCCTGTTGTTCGTGCTGGTGCTGATATGCGCCCGGACGATGTGGCGCAACCGGGTCGAGGCACAAACCGCGACGGAAGTGAAACCGGAACCGATCGGCTGGCGGCGTCGTGCCTATTGGATCGCGCTTGCGGCGGTGCCCTCGGGGTTGATGCTTTCGACGACATCGCATCTGACAACCGACATGATGGCGATGCCGCTGATCTGGGTGATCCCGCTTGGTCTGTACCTGCTGAGTTTCACCGTTGCCTTTTCCGACAATCGCATCTTTTCGAACATCTATACCCGCATTGCACCAGCGGTCTTGCTGACAGGCGCGGCGACGATTTTCATGATCTGGGGCCAGGCGGCCTACACCGGATTTCTAGTCAGCATAGCCTTGCTGTTCGTTCTGGCTGTTGCGCTTCATGCCGAAATGTACAGAACCAGACCCGATGCGTCGCAACTGACCGAATTTTATCTGATGATGTCGATTGGGGGCGTGATCGGCGGGTTCTTCTGCGCGATCGTGGCACCCCTGATGTTCAACTGGACGTGGGAGCATCCCGTACTGCTTTTGGCGGCAGCGTTGCTTCTACCCAAGATGCGCTTGTTCAACGTGGGCGAGAATGGGATATTCGGCAAGCGCGGCTGGGCTATAGCCGCGCTGATCTTCGCCTTGGGCGCGCTCAGTGCCGGGCTTTATGCGGGTAAAGAGTTTCCCTACGACTCTAACTGGCTGAAGACCGCAATTATTGCGCTGATCCTGATCATCGGTCTGATCGTGTCGGGACAACGCGTCGCGCTTGCAATTGTGGTGGCGGCCGCGATGATTGCCAATGGCGGTTGGGTCAATATCGGCCTCAGCGTCAACGGTGCGCGGATGCGCAGCTATTTCGGTACCTATACGATCAACAGCGACGATGTGGGCCGCAGCCGCTGGCTGAGCCATGGGACGACGATGCACGGCATTCAGATGCTTGACACGCCGACATTGCCAACCAGCTATTACGGTGCCAATTCGGGCGTCGGCATTGCTGCACGCCGTGCCGAGGAATTGTTCGGCAAAGGTGCCCGCATCGGTGTCGTTGGCTTGGGCACCGGGACGCTGGCCTGTTACAAACGGCCCGGGCAGGATTGGCATTTCTTCGAGATCGATCCGCTGATGGTGGACATAGCCCGCGACCGGAAAATTTTCAGCTTTATCGACAAATGCGCGCCCGACATGAAGGTGCATCTGGGCGATGCGCGGTTGACATTGGCAGAACAACCCCAGGGCAAATTCGATCTGCTGGCGATCGATGCCTTTTCGTCCGACGCCATTCCGATCCATCTGGTGACCAAGGAGGCGTTTGCCGTATACAGGCGCGCCCTGAAACCCGATGGACTTCTACTTGTTCATATCTCGAACCGGCATATTGACTTGAACCCGGTTATCTCAGCCGAGGCGAAGGATGGCGGATGGGCCGCAGCCCTGCGCCTCGACAGTCCGCCCGAAGCTATGATCAACCAGGGAATGCGCGCATCGCAATGGATCGCCATGAGCCCAGATCCCGCACAACTGGCGCAGCTCACCGGCACCGTCCATGACCACCGCGCGCGCTATTACAGGCCCGATCAGTGGACCCGCCTGAAGCCGCCGCGTAGCGACGATCGCTGGACCGACGACTATGCTTCTGTCCTGCCCTATCTTTCATTCTGGAAAGTCAATAAATGACCCTTGCTTTTTCCACGAGCAGGCCTGAAGTCTCGATCATTCCGATCCATGGCAAAACCCCGCGGATCGACGATAGCGCCTTTATCGCCCCCGGTTGCCGGATCATCGGCGATGTTACGATCGGGCCGGAAGCCAGCATCTGGTACAATTGCGTACTGCGCGCCGATGTCAGTCGCATCGTAATCGGCGCACGCAGCAACATTCAGGACGGCAGCATCATCCATTGCGATGGGCCGGTACCGGGCGACCGGTCGGATTATCCGACGCTCATTGGCGATGATGTGCTGATCGGACATATGGCGATGATCCACGGCTGCACGATCCGCAACCGTGGCTTTGTCGGGTTGGGCGCGATTGTGATGAACGGCTGCACCGTGGAGGAAGACGGCATGCTCGGCGCGGGCGCGCTGCTTCCCGAGGGCAAGACCGTTGGGCCAAGGGAATTATGGGTCGGCCGCCCCGCCAAGCTGGTTCGCGAACTCCCCGAAGCGGCGCTTGCCGGAATGCGCATGGGCGTCGCGCATTATGTGGAAAACGGGAAGGCGCATGCAAAAGCTATTGCTGCGGGTTTAGAATAATTTTACGCAAAGGCGCGAAGGCTGTCCTGGGCTAAAATTTCACCCGCACCGTTACCCGACCGTTGATCGGTGCCCCCGGCGTGATATTGTTGTTATTGTGCGCATCCGCGAAATAACCGGTATCGAACAGGTTTTCGACATTGGCCTGTAGCTGCACTTTTTCGCTGATATCGTAAAACACTGCGGCATCGACACGGGTAAAGCTGGGCAACCGCGTTGTGGTCGGTGAAGTACGGATTGCGGCAAACTGGCTCGACTGGTGGATTACGCCAAGGCCGACCCCGAGGGCATCGCTGAAATCATAGCGATTCCACAGTGAAAACTGGTGCTTGGGCAGTTGCCCCAACCGCACGCTATCGTTGCCGCGCAACACGCCGTCTTGCCAGGTATAGCCCGCGCTCACCTGCCAGTCGCGCAGGATACGCCCGGTAACGGAGAGCTCTATCCCCTTGGTCCGTGTCTTGCCAATATTGATCGTGCTGAGCGGATTTGCCGGATCGGGTGTGGTCGCATTGCTGCGGTCTAACTGAAACAGCGCCGCCGTCATGTTCAGATCGGGCCTTATATCCCATTTCGCGCCAATTTCGTAATTGATAAACTTCTCCGGTGCAAGGTTCTGGGTGGTTGTGGAAAGCGACACGAACTGATCCCCCGAACGGGGCAGGAAGGACCGGCTGAAGCTGGCATAAACCGAAGCGTTTTCGGCAGGTTTCCAGATCAGCCCGAGACGGGGGGAGAGTTTGTTATCGCTGCGCGCGAACGGACGATCGATTGTGGGAATGAAGTCCACCCCCTTGATTTCGAAATGATCGTAGCGCAGCCCGGCAACGATATCGAAAGCTTCACCGATGCCTATCTGATCCTGCACATAGGCCGAGAAGAATTCGACTTGCGATATCGTATCGCGCGATAGCGTACCAAAACTCGCATCGGGATAAAGCGGATTGGCCAGTTGCAAACCGCGTCTGCCATCAGGCAGTATGAAACCGCCGGTGAAAACCGGGGAAAACCTTTGGTTGCGTGTATCCTGATTGCCATATTCGATACCGAAAAGCAGTTTATGCTCAAGCAGGCCCGTCTGTATATTCCAGATCAAGTTCGCTTGCCCGATCAGGTTTTCCCGTTTGGTGGGATCGGCATAGGCGCCAAGCGGTGCGGCACCGTTGACAACCGGACCATCGGCATAAACATTGACATACAGCTTATCATAATCACCATAAAGCAAAGTGCCGGTGAATTTCAGATTATCCGCCAGCTGTCCGTCGAGCCTCGCTTTGACAATATGCGCCTCCAGCGTGGTCCGGTTGACGCCGGGAACGCCGAAGAACAGCCGGTCGTAGCCACGAATGGGTCTATTGGGCTGCCCTGCGACGGCAATCGAAGGCACGCCACGATCGGGCACGCGATCGTCATTTGCATATTGGTAGGACAGGCCCAGCGTCCAGTTCTCGTTCAAATCGACGGCGACATAGGGATTCCAGGCATAGCGTTCACCATCGACGAAGTGGCGATTGCTTTCCATCGTTTCATAAGTCGCGTTCAGACGCACCGCTGCCGCCGCGCCAAGGGGAGCGTTAAGATCGGCTGACAGATCCCAGCCGCCAAAACTGTTGATGCTGGCGCGTACCGCACCGAACGTCTC
>JBOFLS010000256.1:0-21319 GCA_051657985.1 Sphingorhabdus sp.
GGCCTGAGAGGCCCCTGGTCGGACCAGAAATATTCGATGCCACAACGGGCTGTCAAAGAGCACAGGAACAATACAAGAACATCTTGCGAATGTCAAGCGTGTCTGTAATTGGTGCCGACTCAGCCCCAAGGGCGACAAGTGACAAGTTTTCGGGCGTTGCGTTGAACTTGGCAGATATATAGAAGCGGACGCTCATAACGACTTGAGGGGAAGGAAGCGACGATGACCGAGCATCACGGCAGCTGCCATTGCGGGCGTGTTCGTCTGACATTGCGCGACGAACCAGCCGAGGTCAGCGAATGCAATTGCTCGATTTGTCGGCGCACCGCTGGACTATGGCATTATTGCTCGCCGGACTTGATCTCTGTGGAGGGAGAGGGCGTTGCCTACCAGCAGGGTGATCGCTCGCTCGACACGTGGCACTGCCCTGACTGTGGCTGCACGACTCATTGGACGGCGACCGATCCCACCTACGCGCGCATGGGCGTTAATATCAGGATGTTTGAACCTGATTTGTGGCGTGATCTGCCACGTCGCCTTGTCGATGGCGCGTCTTATTGAGAGGGAATCAAAGGAGGCCCACATCCGACAAGGTTGCGGTCGTTCGCATCGATATCGTGGTTTACCGAAAGCTGCCATTCATTCAGAGTTGTGCCAGACGAAGGAGGGGGATGAGGATGATATCTGAACATAACACCGGTCGGTGCGGTTGCGGACAGGTCAGCTTTCGACTGATGGCCGAGCCCATGTTTACACATTGCTGCCACTGCTCGCAGTGCCAGAGGCTAACGGGAAGCGCGTTTGTCATCAATACTATTATCGAGAATGACAATATCGAGGTTCTTTCAGGCGAGATCATCATCTCCGCGGGGCCATCGGAATCGGGTAGGCCGCATGATATCTATCGTTGCGCCGATTGCATGACAGCAGTCTGGAGCGACTATGGCGGCAGACCGAATTATCGGTTCGTGCGGGTGGGTGCGCTCGACAATCCCAATGCCATAAAGCCCGACGCCCATATCTTCACCCGATCAAAGGTTGAATGGGTAATCATTCCACCGGATCAAAAGGCATTCGACATTTTTTATGTCTTGGAAGAACAATGGACACCCGCATTGCTGGAGCGTCGCGCAAGAGCATTGGGAAACTAACTGCAACCGACCAGATTTTGGTCGTTAAAGATGCGATAACTTCTTCGTAAAAGCAGACGTAACCAGCTGCGAAGCGCTACCTTGTACCTCATCTGGGAAGCATGTTCCTTGCAAAAGGAGTAGATTGTGAAGAGCGGCTAACTCTCCAATCTGCGACGGCGATAATCCGCAATGGTCCGTCCGGGTTCGTCGGTGAACACTGATCCGGTCATCGATACATTCGCCATTCTGTCTAGCCTGAACACACGGAAATCATCGCGATATTCGCACCATGCAACTAGCAACCAACCGACCGAGTAGGCGGTAACAGCTAAAGGTCGCACCGCCCTGTGGCTCTGCTCGTCTTTCAGATTTCGATATTTAAACGCAATTATCCTTCTTTCACGCAGTGCACGCCGAACCATTGCAAAAAACTGCGGCGCTTTGTGTTCAAGCATCTGATGTGCACCCAACATCTGTCTGGAAAGAGCAATTTGGCGAGACTCAACCCTGACCAGATCGATCTTGCCCCTGGCGGCCCTGGCCGCAGCGATAAGCTCAGGATCACCTACCTGTTCGACATAAGCCAAACCCAGTGTCAGAGCGTCGATTTCATCATATCCGAAACTGAGTGGTGGAAGCTCGACCGGCCCTGACAAAATATAGCCGACGCCTGCCGCGCCTTCGATTGGAAAACCTTGCGCCTGAAGGCTAGCTATATCGCGGTATACAGTACGGACCGATACTTCCAATTGCGCGGCAAGATCGTCAGCTCGGCACAGCGACGCCGATTTCATCAATCCGACCAGTTCGATCATCCGGTCTGCACGGCGCATGTTAAGTCTCCTGACATAATGCTGTCAGGAAGGCCTCGTTATGGCAATTGGAAAAAGGAGCCATATCAATGTCCATTCCCACAGCGCGCGGCGATTTTCCGCTACCTCCATGTGCCAAATTGCTTGGCTTCGAATTCATGGAAGCTAGTCAAGAGGAAGGCTGGGTGCGAGTAGGATTCACTGCGACGCCCGAATTCTGCAATCCTGCCGGAAGTATCCAGGGAGGCTTTCTGACTGCGATGCTGGATGACTGCATGGGGCCGGCCATTCTGATCGCAACCGGAGCAGAGGGCTTTCCATCAACCATCAGCTTGAACGTCAACTTTCTTGCGCCTGCTAAACCGGGTCCGTTGTTTGGCGAAGCCAAGGTGGTCCAGCGTGGAAAAACAATTGGGTTTGTCGATGCAGAGCTGAGGGATTCTGCTGGAGTCGTTGTTGCACGTGCGACCTCCAACATCAGGATCACTCAAGTATCGAAAGCTATCGCCTAGCCAGCGTCACACGCCATTCACTGACAGCTTTTCCATTCTTTAATGTCAAAACGCGCCTGTCAGCTCTCCGCAACAAAGCCGCCATTACCTCAATTCACTCCTGACTGGCCGCGCGAGTCATCTTGACCGGGACCACCAATCAAAGAGCCGACGCGATCCCTGCCAGAAAATCGCCTTCATCAACCCGATTATAGCGTCTGCGCGCAGCCAGGATCCCGCTTTTCGGGGAAACAAGAGGGACAAAGGCACCATTTGCATTTTCGATGGTGTGAAAATAACCGATGGTTTGGCCCGCCTCGACAGCGTCCCCGATCTCAACCAGAAACTCGAACAATCCATCTTCTGCGGCCATGATAAAGGCATCGCCGGTTATTGCGCGCATTGGCGCAGGATCGGCCTCCACCGTCCCTTGCATCAGGCCAAAATGCACAAGCATGTTGCGGATGCCAGTTTCGGTGCGTTGCACCGTTGCAGGTGTTGTCTGCCCCCCAAAGCCGAGCTCCACACACAGAAACGGCTTACCGGCTTTCTCTACCACGGTATCCAGCATCCCTTCACGCTCACGTTCATCGACGATGAAAATGGCGGGCATCCCAAAAGCCTGAGCTGCTTCACGAGTCCGATCAAATAGCGCGTCGGACAGCAGAAATTCGCGCCGGTGCATCATCACATGCGGGATAAATTCGTGCGCTGTACCGGCTGCATGAAGGTCAACGACTGCGTCCGCGCGTGACACGATTTCCTTTACAACAAAGTCGGCAATGCGCTGTGACGCGCTTCCATCAGGATCGCCTGGAAAGGAGCGATTGAGGTCAAGCCCATCGAGGGGCGAACGCCGATCATTGGCACTGGCTGCCGTTGTATTCAGTGTCGGGATAGCAATTAGATGTCCCTTGATATCTGTAGCGTCCAGTGTGCGCAGGATTTTGCGGAGCGCAATCTGCCCTTCAAACTCATCGCCATGTGTGCCGGCGTTGATAAACAGGCACGGCCCATCGCCATTGCGCAGGGATGCTATCGGAAATTGAACGGGGTCCGCACCAGCAACAGGGATGGTCACATGGCCAATATGCTTGCCCTGTGTATCAAGGGGGATGCTAATCTCGGTGCCCATCAGACTGCACCTGCGACAATTGCCGCCACTGCCTCTGCAAAGGCAAAAACCTGCACATCATTCCCGCCTTTTGCCGAAGCAATCAGGCCAACCGGCATCCCATCCTTGCCCTTGCCGCAGGGCATGGCGACCTCGGGCAGTTTCAGATAGCTGCCAACGGCAAGGCAGATCGAATGTTCCTGTGACACGCCATAACGCTCCATCCATACCGGATAGTCGGCGGTCTTTTCGGCCTCAACCGGAAAGGCGCGGGTTGCATCGAATGCGGTGATTGGAAGGCCCGGCATCAAGGCGATATCAAAGTTAAGCGAGGGATGCTGCTTCAAGGCGGTATCGAGCTTTCCAAAGGACGCTTCGGCGATGGCACCCAGCTTTTCCGCATCCTGTTTTGAAGTGGTTTCAATAAACCGGGCATAGGTTTCCGACATCTGCGCCTTGATCTTTTCAAGGCCATATTGCTCGATCGCGCCCATCGCATCTTCGTAATAAAAGCCGAAAGCGATGTCCTTCATCACGCCATAAGGCAGAATGGGATCGACCTTCTCGATTTTATACCCGGCCTGTTTCAGCCGTTCGATAGCCGCATCGGTTGCCGCCAGCACGTCGGGCTGCGGCGGAAGGCCGTCACCAAAGGCAGGCATATAGGCGATGCGTAGTGCCTTGCCATCAAGGGCTATGGGCGTTGCAAAGGCGGGATTGCAAATCGCCATGGTGGCGCGGATGTCGCTGAGCGACTGGCAGATCGGACCATAAACAGCATATCCGTCCGTGTCCTTGCGCGGGATTGTGCCCGGGGTCGGTTTGAAGCCATAGTTTCCGGTGTAGGTGGCAGGCTCGCGGATCGATCCGCCACCGTCCGCCGCCATCTGGATTGGGCCAAGCCCGGCTGCGGCCGCAGCACCCGATCCGCCGCTTGATCCGCCAACGGTGCGTTCCGGATTATGGGGATTGCGCGTGACCCCAGTCAGGGCGTTAAAGCTGCATGACAGGCTACCTTCTTCCGCTTGCGTGGTTTTCCCGAGCAACACGATGCCAGCCTTGCGCAGCATCGCGATCGCCTCGCCGTCAGCCTTGGGCATGGAATCGGCGCTGCGCAGTTTCGATCCGAAATGCTGTGGCATGCCCGCCACTTGATATTGGTCCTTGATCCCGGCGGGAACGCCATCGAGTGCAGACAAGGGCGCATTCTTTGCCCAACGATCCTCGGATGCCTTTGCGGCGGCCAGCGCGCCTTCGCGGTCGATGTGACTATAGGCGTTGATGCTTTTCTGGCTGGCCTCGATCCGTTCCAATATTGCGGTGGTTGCCTCGACCGGAGAAAGCGTCTTCGCCTTGAAAGCCGCAGCCATTTCAGTGGCGCTCATTTTTCCCATCTCGGCCTGTGGCAGACCCGCGAGTACCGCGGACTGTTTGGCAGCAGCACCGCTTCCCGCTTCCTTGCATCCCGCAAGCATAGCCCCGGTAACAGCCCCCGCCGCCAGCTTTCCGAATTGACGTCGATCCATCGCTTAGCCTTTCACATAAAGCTGGCGCGGCAGCTTGCAGAAGCTCTCACAGCCGGTTTCGGTCACGGCAAAGCTCTCTGTCAGGACAAGACTGTCCTGTTCAAACCACATCCCCAGCATCAAATGATAGGTCATTCCGGTTTGCAACACCGTCTTGTCGCCCGGTGCGATGCTCGAGGTAAACTCGATCCAGCCAGGCGGAATAAAGCCAAGGCCAACGGCATAGCCAATCCGCGATTCCTTCTCGAAACCAAATTTGGTGGTTTCGGTGCGAAAGGCGCGTTCCAGTCCCTCACAGGTTTCCCCCGGCCTGGCTGTGGCAAAGACTGCCTCCATGCCGGCCTGCGTCGCCTCTTCCAGCGTTTTCAGATTATCGTTGACCTTACCCAGCACAACGGTGCGCGATGCGGGTGACGTATACCAGTGGCGCATCCCGCCGACTTCGATATTGACCTGATCCTGTGCCTGATAGCGATCGTCGCTCCACAGCAGATGCGGGGTCATCACCTTCTTGCCGCCGGGCATGTTGAGCGGAAAACCGAGCGTACCTGCATATTCGGGCGTTCCCGCGACCAGCCGCTTCGATACCTCACCCGCTGCATCGGATTCGCGCACGCCGGGATTGATCGACTCAACGCCCGCCAAAAGTGCTGCATCGCTGATCGCTCCCGCTTCGCGCATGAATTGCAACTCTTTAGGCGACTTGCGCGCCCGGATGTAATTGACGAGCAATGTTGTGTCGACGATCGTCGCATTGGGCAGCAGCCCCATGAACATTTCCCATGTCGCGGGTGAGATGAAGCCGCCCGATTTATCGAGGCCGATGCGTTTGTTGGCGACGCCATGGCGTTCGAACATATCGCGGATCATGTGCCAGGGCGTATCGGTGGCGGAGATGAGCTTTGCATCGGGATAGCCATGGATCTGATCATCGGACAGCCAGGTGGTCAGCCGCGCGCCCAAGACATCCATTCCCCGGAACACCGCCTGAACCGTCGACGCGGTGATCAGCACACCCTGCGGCACATAGTTCGACATCGCGCTATAGCCGGTCAGGTAATAGAGGTTGTTCGGATCGATCACGAAGATCGCATCCAGATGCTGCGCCTCCATCCGCGCGCGCGTCGCCGCAAGCCGCGCCTCATATTCGGCGGTATCGAAAAGAAAATTGCTATTCATTATTGTTTTCTTTGGTCAGGATGGCAGCCGATGCCCGGAATGCAGGAAGGCCGCGGTAAAGGGTGAAAAGGGCGCATGGGATGAAGAGCATCGCCAGCACGCCCATCGAGGAACCGACCATATTTTCTGCCTCGAACACATAGTCGGTCATCAGCGCGGTAATTAGCGTTCCAAAGCCGAAGCCGAACAGATTGGCGATGAAAAAATAGAAGGCCGTAACCTGCGCCCGGCAAAAATCGGGCAGCACGGTCTGCAACGCCATTTGCGGCAAGGTTGAAGCACCGACCATTGCCGCAATAAAAATTGCAAAGCCGAAAAGCGACATTCCCAAAGAGGCGACATTCGGCGCAAAAGAGATGCCGATCGCTGCCGCGATCAGAAGAATGATCATGCCGCGCATCGCCGCATCTTTATGCCCGCGCTTGTAGAACGCATCGTAGAGAAAGCTGCTGCCGATGGTTCCGATAAGTCCGCCGACGATGCTAATCATGCCGATATAGGGCCCGGCCTCAGCAGGGCTTAGCCCATGCACGCGGTTGAAGAAGGGGGTCAGCCATATGAAAATCCCGTCAAGGACGAGGAAAACGAAACCCGTCCCCAGAAACAGGCTGAAGAACATCGCGCGATGGGAATTTACAAAGCCGATCACCTCTTTAACCGGTGTCGCTTCATCCGTGCGTCGCTCCTTGCGGCTCGGTTCCGACAAGGTGAACAGAAAGATCGCCATGGGGATACCCAACAGTCCAAGCGCGATCAGCGCGATCCGCCATGGCGAAAACGTGTCGCCAAGCCAGCCATGGAGAAACCAGGCAGGGCCATCGGGCATAAGAAGCGTCGATCCACCCGCAAAGGTCGCAACCGATGCCAGGGCAGCCCCGGCATACCAAACCCCGATGGGTCGCGACCGTTTCTCGACGGGGAAATTGTCGGATATCAGCGACATCGATGTGGGACCGATACAGGCTTCTCCCACCGCAACCCCGACGCGCGCGAGAAACAGCGTCCAGAAACCGACCGCAAGCCCGCACAAGGCGGTCATAAGGCTCCAGAGGATAGCGCAGACAATCAGAAGGTTTCGGCGATTTCCCCTATCGGCATAGCGCGCGATCGGGAATGCCATCGTCGAATAGAATAAGGCGAAACTCGCACCTACAATAATGCTCATTTGCGTATCGGTCAGGTTGAGCTCATCCTTGACCGGATCGATCAGCAGGGAAAGGATCAGACGATCGGTATAGGCGATCATATAAGCGATCGTCAGGACGATCACTGTGTACCAGGCTTTGCCTGAGGATGGCCACAGGATTCCCGCGGAGTGCTTCGATATCCCGGCCATCACAGCTGCCCCAATCGCATCAGCTTGCCCGGCCCATCGGTGGCTGGCAGCCCCAGTATCTGAAGCGTTTTCCAGGCGGCTGCCTGAGAACTGACGACTATGGGCAAAGCCAATTCCTTTTCCAGATGTTCAATATGTTCGACAACCGGCAGGCCCGCACAGGATATGAAAAGCCCATCGACATCTGCATTCGCAGTCAAAGCCCTGGCCGTCCGCAAAATGGATTCCGCAGACACGGCACCAATCTCGACATCCTCGCTCAATCCCAGATAAGTCGATGCGACCACATCAAAACCCGCGCCGCCCAGAAAGTCGATAACCGCAGTATGGGATTTGACCGGATAAGGCGTCAGCACGGCGATCCTGTTTAAGGACAGGGCTTTCAGTGCATCGACAACGGCATTGCCGAGTGCAATAACAGTCGCCTTGGGGGCATATTTCGCCAGCTCATTTTCAAGATAATCCGGGCCAATGACAATCGAAGCTGCGGTACACCCGAAAACCAGCACATCAAGCCGTTCGGGCAGAGGCAGCATGGCAACAATATCGGCATAATTGTCACGAAAGGCATAGCCGCTGATTTCACTGCCGATATAGGCCATGCGGGCCGTGAAAATGCGCGCGGCGCTTTCGGGAATCAGGGATCGGAAAGCAGCCTCTCCGACCTCATCGCTCGCAACGCACAAATGCCCGATCCGGGGAAGGCCAATGAGGCTCTCGTCCTGCTTGGACGTCGCAAAGCTACTCATTTGACCTCCCTCTATATCATTTTATATGCTATAAATTATTGAAACTGGTGTCAAGCTTATGTTGTTGCTCTATGGGGCTAGATTGAAGGGGTAAATATGGCACGTCGCAGGCTGGACAGTGGTATCGCACTCACGAAAGAACTGATCGTTGAAACGGCATGTAAACTGGTGAGGCAAGGCGCGCTGGACGATATCAAGACGACTGCGATCGGTGAGGCCCTGGGGGTCACTCAGCCCGCAATATACCACCATTACAAAAGCCGTGCCCAGCTGGTTGCCGATGTGGTGGACATTGTGTGCAGTGATATCGCCGCAAAAATGACCGCAGTTGAAGGCGGCTGGAAAGAATCCACCCGGGATTTTGTCGAGATTTCCGCCGAAAAATTTGTCGAATATCGCGGTGTTGCCAATTATCTTCAAACCTATGGTCCTTATGAACCCGCCGCCCGTGCCGTGGTTGACAATTGGGTCGGCATGTTTCGGAGGAACGGCTTTTCCGACACGGAGGCGGCACTCGCGACCTTCCATGTGAACCAGTATCTTTTGGGGCATTTCAGCTGGTATGATACGAATTTCGACGTCGGCCCGAACCGGCATGAGGATAGCCCATTATCCCAGCTGAAGGCGGCGGATTACAAGGAAACACCCAATGCGCTGTTGTTCGACACGCTGACCCGAACGGTCAATGTCGATCAACGCCTGCGTGACGGGATCGAGTTGCTGATTCTCGGAATTTCCGAACAACGAAGTAAGGTCGTGCACTAGACGATTTCCAGAAAGTGCATCTGGCCCTGAACCTGGTGGCCGGCGTTGTGGCAATGGATCATCCATTTGCCGGGCTCGCCCGCAACAAAGGCGACCTTGCGGCTTTCCATTTTGGGCACATTGACGACATCGCGCCAGATGCGATTGCCACCGATTTCCTCGACCTTGTCGAGCGGCATGAAATGCTGCCCGTGCAGGTGGAAGGGGTGATGCTCCTCGGTTTCGTTGCGGAAATCGATGATGTAGCTCTTGCCTTGTTTCAGTGTGAAAAGCGGCTTTCCGCCCCCGCAAATCGCGCTCTGGAACTGCTCCGGTACAATCGTGCCGTTCAGGGTCCAGAATTGATAGTCGCGCGGGGGCACGAATTTGTCGCCAAGCGCCTCTCCTAATGCGATCATCTTTCGAAGCAGCTCTGGATCGCCGACATTCATGACGATCGGTAATGTCTCCGCATTGGCAAGATCGAGTGCCGGAATGGCGTTGGGGGGGAGGGGTTTCGGAACGAAGGAGCGGGTACGGATGGCACCTGGTTGTTTCGTTTTTTCGAAGCGGATGTCGATCGGAAAAACGATCTCCGTATGCCAGCCCGAATTGATGAAGGCACGTGCGCCGTTCTCTACCGACGACCCGTCGATCAGCAAGTCCATTCGCTGGCCGGGGTACAGGCTCGTCATGCCTTTAAGCGGTGTCGGCTGCACCAGAGGGTGCCCGTCGACGGCAATGATCCAGGCTTCCAGTCCCTCAAAACGCACCTCGGATTCAAGGATCGGCCCGGTGCTGATGATGCGGAGACGCAGCAACTCGCCGTCGGAAATCTTGATGCGATGCCGCGCCTTGCCATTGACGAGGGAGAAATAGCCGACATCCTCGCTTTCGACATCCTCGGCCCAATTATAGATTTGTTCGAGGGCGAGCTTCTGATCCGAAGGACGTGGCCAGAATTCGGTGATCAGCCAGGTCAAGTCGTGATCGACAGGGTAGGGGACGGCCTCCTCGACGATCAGCGGCCCCATAAGCCCTGCGACCATGGGCCGAAAGCTGTTGAAATGCGGGTGATACCAATAGGTGCCGGCATCGGGCGCGCGCAGGCGGTGAACGAAATCCTCGCCGGGCCGGATCGCCGTCTGGGTCAGCCCTCCAACACCATCCTCACGGTTTGGGACGCGCAGGCCGTGCCAGTGGACGGTCAGATCCTTGTCGAGCCCGTTCCGCACCAGCACCGATTGTTCGACACCCTGTTTCAGTTGCAGTTGCGGCCCCGGAAAGCTGCGATTGAACAAAACGCCATCGCGGATAATCGGAAATGCGGCATTGCCGGTTTCTATTGGTCCAGGCGCGATATCAAGCAAATGGTCATATGAAGCTGCATGCGAACTGCCGGAAAGGAAAGGGGCAGCCGCAGCTGCCCCCGCCAACGCCAGAAATGACCTTCGTCCAAGATATGGTTCGAACGAAGATCGCATAAGCGCGCTGCCTATCTCTGCTCTGCCAGCAATATTTCGCCTTTGCCGGTCCAGACGACTTTGCTGCCTTCATATTCAATGACGTCGACCACCTTGGACTCAGCGGATTTCAGCGCTGGCAGCTCGAAACAGGGCTGCGTTTCTTTCAGGATGCATAATATCTTGTCATTTCTGATCTCGAACGGAACTGTCCGCACATAGCTGCTTTTCAAGCCATCCTTATAGGTATGAATGTCGACATAAGACACGGTGCCGTTGCGATGCAGTGTCATCGGGATTGCCAGTTCATCGGGAATGAGCAGAACCAGCGTTTCGCCCAGATACTGTTTCGCAACAGGATGGAGCGGCGGGACGGGATCCTTGGCGAAGGAAGGAGCGGAAGTTGCAGCGAGCAATAATGTGCTGCAGGCTAATGCAATAGTTTTGACTGACATAGCAGATGCCCCTTAGAATTTCACTTGAACGCCAGCGGAAATCTCTCGCGGATCGCCCACGCTGCCCACTGTTCCGCCCACAAACCTGGCAGTGACATATTCCTCGTCGAGCAGATTGGTGGCGGCGGCGAAAATCCGGAAATTCCCAAATTCATATGCAATCTGGGCATCAGCCACCAGGTAGGATCCAATTCGGTTCAGGGCAAAATTCTCATCGTCTGTAAAATAGCTGCCTGAATAGCGCCCGGAGAGGCCAATGGTGAGATTTTCAATCGGTTCATATTCTGCGGTCATCGAAGCCGTAACTTTTGGCGCGCGCGCAAAAACATTGCCTTGGTTAGCGCTGGGCACCAGCGTGGTTGATCCCGGGGCATCCGGCACCAGATAGCGTTTCAGCTTGGTGTTGTTGTAACCAAAGGCTGCTGCCAGATTGAGTTTGTCCGTGGCTTTGAAGGATATGTCAAATTCCAGGCCATAGCCACGGGCGTCTTCAGCGTTGCGAAAGAAGAAGTTCGAAAATTGCGGACTTATCACTTCCTCGATAACACGCTGAGAATCCTGAAAATCGGCAAAGAATATGTTTGCGTTGATCAACAGCCGGCCGTCCATAAGCCTGGAGCGCAAAAACGCCTCGTAGTTCGTTACATATTCCGCGCGATAATCTTCAATGTTGCCGGTGGCGAGCGAGAAGGTTTGTCCGCCCGGATTATAGCCGCGCTGTGCGGTTACACCAACCCTGACGTCATCCGTAACATCATAGGCAATGGCGATTTTTGGCAAAAAGGCACTGAATTTCTTGTTAAAGTCAATGAGAATGCCGTTGTCTACGCTAGGCGGATCACCTTCCGTAAAGGAATAACCGCCCAGGCGTCTTTGCTTGTCTTCCTGATAACGACTGCCCAGGGTCAAATGGAGCCGCTCTGTTGGGGAGTAAGTGAACTCGCCAAAAATGCCGAAGCTTTTGGTATTATCGGCAAAACTGCCGCCAAAGAGCCCGAAGCCTTCCAGCGCAAGATCGTCATTTCCTTTGGAGTCCAGGAAATAAAGCCCAGCCACGCCCTTCAGTCTGTCACCTTGATAGGTCAGCAAAGTTTCATTGGACAAATCTTCGGTATTCAGATTGCCAACACCTGTGCCTGGTGGCGAAAGGCGGCGGGCCGTCACATTCGCAAATGTCGTTGTATTGACCAGGGCAAAGCCATTGCCCAGATCGAAGTCAAGAGCGCCGGTAACGCCATCCGACGCGACCTTGAAATAGGGATGTTCGAAGTTAAAACGATCGAAATTTTCCGGAAACGCACCCGTGCCAACAAAAATGGGATCGCCAAAGCCATCGAGAACTGGATTGCCGGCCCCGTCCAGAAGTGGCTCGGAAGGCAGATTTATTTCGTCCGTTTGCGGACGTCCGGCGCGCGAATAAGTGTAACCGATATTGATCGTTACCGCATCGCTTGCCTTTATGCGTAATTTGGAACGGAAGGTTCCAATATATTCGCGCCTCAGATTTTTTACGCCGACATCCTCGGGGGAGGCCCCACCATCTGCAACGGGAATCAAGTTCACAAATGATCGCTGCTGGCGATAATCGCCGGACAGGCGGATCGTAACGGTGTCGTCATTGCCAAGTGGACCAGAAATATAGCCTGACCCCTGATAGGTTCCGTAGTTGCCAATGATGCCGCGGGCAGACGCGGTCCATTCATCGGTTGGATCAGCCGTGCGAATGAAGATTGCGCCGGAAATGGCATTGCGGCCCTGGGTCGTTGTCTGCGGGCTGCGGAAAACCTCTAACGATTGCAAATCCCAGATGGAAGCGCCTGCAAATATATACTCATTAAACGTCAGCGCTCGCCCATCGATCTGGATTGTCGAGCGGGGGCGGGCGCCGCCAAATGCTGCCTCGGCACCGCTCGTGACACCACCGGTATTGCTGCCGCGAATTGTCGGCGCTTCATTGCCATTGCCCGATTGTGTGACGTTGGGGATCACCCGAAGCAAGCCGCTTACGGTATCCGGACCGGCGAGATCTTCGATATCAGCTGCAGAGAAGGCGATAACGCTCGACGTCGTTTCCTTCAACGTTTTGCCAATACGCTCCCCAGTAACGACGATTTCCGGCTCAGCCGTCGATCCATCCTCAGCCTCTTGCGCAACCGCAGCTGTTGCTGCTGATAATGACAGGACAACAAACGCCCCAATAGCTGCAGACCTGAAAAAACGCGATTTTACCATCATGTGCTCCCTCACTCGATCACAGGCATGGATGCCCTCTTATCTCCCATAAATAAAATATGGCAGCATTTAATTTATAGTCAATAAGTAAAATTTTGAAGCGTTCAAATCGGCAGCGCCGTCCCAAATTTCAGGCGTTCCATGGAAAATGCGGAGCTGACATCGCTGAGGCCGGGTACATCGGCGATCAACCGCTGGTAAACACGGTCATAATGCGCGATGTCGCTGACGACGACCTTCAGCAGATAATCGGTATCGCCGCTCATGCGGTGGCATTCGATAATCTCGGGAATATCGGCAACGCCTTTGGCAAACAGGTCAAGCCATTTGGCATCGTGCGTACGGGTGCGTACCGCGACAAAAACGGTAACGCCCAGCCCTATCGTCGCCGGGTTCAGGATAGCCACGCGGCGCTCTATGACGCCGGCATCCTCCATGCGCTTGATGCGGCGCCAGCATGGGTTCGTCGATAGCCCGACCTGATGGCCGATCTCGTGAACCGCTAATGTAGCATCGTGCTGAAGGAGTCTCAGAATTTTTCGATCTATGGGATCGAATTCTATATATTGCGTCATTTAAAGATTTTTATCACAATAAAATTAGATTATCCAATATAAATTGGGAGCCTTTCCCAGCCCTTTGTTGCTAAATAACACCATTAGAAAATGGCAAAGGGTGATGGTAAAATGCGTTCTCTGACCAAGCTTTTAACCGAGCATCCAGCATCGGTTGGCGAAACCTATGTCGAGCATCTGCAGATGGCGAGCGGCTTTGGCTTGCGGATGGTTGCGGGGGGGATTGCCTGTTTGCTGCACGGCCTATTCCCTTTTTTGTTCGAAAAGGCCGGGAGCAACCAGATCAGACTGCTCCATGAGCGAATGGTAACGCACAGGCAGCAGCATGGAGGCAATCAAAGTGCATCTGACAGCAATCTGCAACTTTGGGATATCTAATGTCGCGTCTGCCGATCGCCGGATAATGAAAGGTCGTTATGTTCCAGTCGCTCCCTGAACCGAAGCTCGACGCGCTTGTACTGGTTGGACAGGCTTTCCGCGCGGACTTGAGGGCAGACAAGCTTGACCTTGGCGTGGGCGTGTATCGCGACGCCGACGGTGCAACGCCTGTAATGGCGACGGTCAAGGCAGCGGAGGCTAAATTGCAGGCCGAGCAACCCACCAAATCCTACCTGCCGCCAGATGGTGATCCTGATTTTGCAGCTTTGATGCAACAGCAGGTGATGGTCGCTCGTAATGATCGGACAATTGCAGTGCAGGCCCCCGGCGGAACCGGTGCATTCCATCAAGCACTCGCGCTGCTGAAAGCAACCGGCGAGACACACGCGGTTTGGGTTGGCACGCCGACCTGGCCCAACCACATTCCGATGCTTCAGCATCACGGTTTGCGGGTAGAGACTTATCCGCATTATAGCATCGCCGATCAAAGACAGCTTTTCGAAGAGATGTTGGCGGCGTTTAATAGGGCGCAACCCGGCGATCTGGTCTTGCTGCATGGCTGTTGCCACAATCCGACAGGGGCTGACCTCAGCCCGGCACAATGGGAGGCGGCTGGCGATATCGTTGCCGAACACGGCCTGATCCCGCTTGTGGATTTTGCTTATCAGGGTTTTGGTAGAAGCAGCGATGAAGATGCAGCCGGCGTCCGCGGTCTGCTTAAGCGGGTGCCGCGCGCCCTGATTGCCGCATCATGCTCGAAAAGTTTCAGCCTCTATCGCGAACGTACGGGAATATTGATCGTGCAATGCGAAAATGCGCCGGAAGCAGCCCGGGCCCGTGGAATGCTACAATCGCTTGCCCGGCTCAATTATTCCAACCCGCCAGGCCATGGAGCCGCGATTGTGCGCACAATATTGTCCGATGACGGCTTGCGATCAGACTGGCAAAACGAATTGAAAGACATGCGCGAACGCGTGCAAACCATTCGTGCCCAGCTTGCTCGGGCTGGTGACGCGCATGGCATCGATATGGCTTTTATCGCCGAACAGACCGGCCTGTTTGCAACTTTTCACATGACACCTGAACAAACACAGATCATGGGCCGCGATCATGCCATCCATATGCCGCATACGGGGCGTATCAACATTGCGGGACTGACGACTGACACGGTAGACCGTTTTGTGAGGGCATTGAAGCAAGTTGGCGTGCAGAGCTAACCGAACCGGTTCATGCCTGACAGGCTGACGCCTTTTCTAGATATGGGACGCAGCCGCTTCAAACGCGGTCAGCTGTCTTAGCCGGACATCAATCGCACAGAGCCGTGCGCAATCTGACACCTAACGTCGAGCTGATAATCGCAGAAAATCATAAAGGATATATTCGCTCATCACGCGACCGTGGCAAAAATCGGCTCAAGGCCGTCGATGGTAAGCTCAATCCGGTCGCCGGGCTTAACCGCGCCCACGCCCGCCGGGGTACCGGTGTAGATCAGGTCGCCGGGGGCCAAATCATCATATTGGCTCAGCTCCGACACGATTTCGGCGCAAGACCAAATGAGCAGTTCCAGATCGGACTCCTGTTTTACCTCTCCATTTACCGAGAGGCGCAGCATCCTGCCCGCCAGATCGTTCACCTGGCCGGCAGGCGTGATTGTTCCGATGACTGCCGCCTGGCTGAAATTTTTGCCCATGTCCCAAGGCCGTCCTTTGTCGCGCGCCACCAGTTGCAGATCGCGGCGGGTCATATCGAGGCCGCAGGCATAGCCGAACACAGCGTCCAGCGCCGCATCGACAGGAACTTGTGAGGCTGCCTTACCTAGGGCAATCACCAATTCGCCTTCATAATGATAATCGGCGGTGCGGCGGGGATAGGTCAATATGCTGCCTGAGGGTACAACCGTATCGACAAATTTGGTAAAGAAGAACGGAGCCTCACGTTCGTCGGCCCCCATTTCCCGTGCATGCGCCAGATAATTGCGGCCAACGCAATAAACCCGGCGGACTGGAAAGCGATCCTCGGTTCCCGCAACTGCAATATCGGGATTGGACGGCAGATCGAAAAGCTGCGGCATTCAAAGGTTCCTTCCTGGCCATATACATAATTCAATAATGCTTGTAGCGTGTAATTTATATGGTATCAATTATTTCTGGAATATGTTATTTGTGGCAATGCATAACGCCCTAAAAGAAACGATGCAAAAGTGGTGGAGGCGAGTTTGTCAGGGTTGGAAAGTATAGAAGAAGAGGCACGGCAATTGGCGCAACGGATCCAGGCTGCGGTTGGCAACACTGGCAAGATGCGTGATGCTGCGCAAACCATAGCGACATCCTCGACACAAATGTCATCGGCCGCCGAAGAGCTGTCGATGTCGATCAATCACATTGCGGAACAGACCGGCGACGCTGCCAACGCCACATCCAAAGCCGCGCAGCAAGCGCAATTGGCGAGCGAGCTGGTTGAACAATTGTCCCTGACAACCGGCAAGATTGCGGAGGTGGTCGACAGCATCAGTGCACTGGCGCGCAGCACGCGCATGCTGGCTCTGAATGCAAGTATCGAGGCGTCAAGGGCGGGCGAGGCGGGAAAAGGTTTCGGTGTCGTCGCCGATGAAGTCAAGCAGTTGGCCGAGCGCACCCGCGTATCAGCTGAAAGCACAGTTTCGCTTTTAGCTTCTGTCACCAGCGACACGCATAATGCGCGCGAGGCCGTCCAGACGCTCGCCGAGCAAGTGCTCAAGCTCGATGGCATCAACACAGTGATCAGCGGCGCGGTCCAGCAACAGGGCAACGCGTCAGCCGAAATTGCCCGGTCCCTGGCATCAACCGTCAGCAGTCTGGACGAGGTCTCCAGGGGAATTGCGTCGGTTGCCGAAGCTGCAAAAACCAATCAGGGGATCGCCCAAGGCATTGCCGACGGCATCAATCTTCAAATTTCCCAGGAACCGAAATCGTGAACGCGCCGTCCACTCTCGAAACCGGCTGGAAAAAAGACAGCATCAGCCGCGTACCCTATAGTCTCTATTCGAATGAAGCCGTCTACGCACGCGAGCTGGAGCGGCTGTTTTACGGCAGGCACTGGAACTATGTCGGGCTAGAGGCCGAGTTGCCCGAACCCAAGAGTTTCAAGACGACCTTCATCGGCGAGCGCTCGGTCATCGTTACGCGCGACCGGCATGGGACGATCCATGTTGTCGAAAACCACTGCGCGCATCGCGGCGTGCGGTTTTGCAAGGCGAAGTTCGGCAAGGCGATCAACCTTGTCTGCCCCTATCATCAATGGACCTATGCGCTGGATGGCAAATTGCTCGGTGTGCCGTTCAAGAACGGCGTGAAGGGCAAGGGCGGGATGCCTGAGGACTTCAAGCTGGAAGAGCATGGCCTGAACCAGTTGAGGGTTCATGTTCGAAATGGTGTGATTTTTGCGAGCTTCAGCGAAGATGTTGAACCGTTCGAAGAATATCTCGGCGCAGAGGTACTTGCTTATTTCGACCGGGTTTTTGACGGCAAAAAGCTCAAAATCCTAGGCTATTCGCGCCAGCGCATTCCGGGCAACTGGAAACTGATGATGGAGAATATCAAGGATGGCTATCATCCGGGGCTTCTCCACACCTGGTTCGTAACTTTTGGCCTGTGGCGCGCGGACCAGACCAGCCGGATGATCATGGACGAAAAGAAGCGCCACGCCTGCATGGTCTCCTCGCGCAATGAAGGCGGCGATGGCGAAGTAACATCTGGGGTGACCAGCTTCAAAAAAGGTATGGAACTGAATGACCCTCGCTTGCTGGATGTCGTTCCCGAAAACTGGTGGGGCGATCCGACTGTGGTGATGATCACGCTGTTTCCCGGCCTCATCATCCAGCAACAGGTTAATTCGCTGTCGATGCGTCACATCATCCCGCACGGGCCAGGCGCATTCGATTTTGTCTGGACGCATTTCGGCTTTGAGGATGACGATGCCGAGATGACCGAGCGGCGATTGCGGCAGGCCAATCTGTTTGGTCCAGCTGGCTTTGTTTCGGCGGACGATGGCGAAGTCATCGAGTTTGCACAGCAGGGCCTTTCGACCGATCATTGGGACGAAACCGTGTCCGAGCTTGACGGAACGATCGCTGAAAACACAGAGCATATGGTCACCGAATGCCTGATCCGCGGCATGTATCACTATTATCGCGAGGTCATGGAGCTGTGATCGACGCCGATACCCGCTTTGCCATTGCCGATCTCTACGCCGACTATGCGGCAGCGCTCGATGAACGCCGCTATGAGAACTGGCTGGGCCTGTTTGTCGAGGACTGTCGCTACACGGTGCAGCCGCGTGAGAATTACGATGCTGGCCTGCCGCTCGCAACGCTTCGGCTTGAGAGCAAGGCGATGCTCAAGGACCGCATTCACGGCGTTACCGAGACTTTGTATCACGCGCCTTACTATCAACGCCATATCATTGGCGGCCAACGCCTGCGGCTGGATGGAAACGCGCTACATGTCGAGGCCAATTATGTCGTCGTGCGCACACATAGCGACCAGCCTTCGGACATATTAAGCACGGGCCGCTATATCGACACGCTGATCAGCGAGGGCGGAGCCTATCGCTTTTCCAACAAGCTTTGCGTGTTCGATACCGAGCTGATTCCCAATTCCCTCATCTATCCGATCTGATGGCCGCCACGCTGGATATCGCCACGGATGCAAAGGGCAGCCCGCATTTCTACAGGGTGCTGTTTTTGTGTGCATGCATCGCATTGCTCGATGGTTATGACACGCAGGCCATTGCGTTTGTGGCACCCGTGCTGGGCAAAGCCTGGGGCGTGAGCAAGGAAGCCTTTGGTCTTGCCTTTGCATCTGCCCTGATTGGCCTGATGGTCGGCACAACGCTGTTCGGCCCATTGGCCGACAAGATCGGGCGCAAACCTGTGCTAACCTTGGCGACCGCCATCTTCGCAATATTCTCAATCGCCACCGCATGGTCCACCAATATGACCGAGCTGGCGCTTTGGCGTTTCCTGACTGGCATCGGGCTGGGGGCCGCCATTCCCAACCTGATTGCACTAACGAGCGAGCATGCCCCTGGGAATCGCAGGGCGTTGGCGATGGGCACCATGTTCTGCGGCTTTCCATTGGGTGCCATGCTTTGCGGTCTGATTTCGCCTGCGCTGATTAAGGGCTATGGCTGGTCGTCGATTTTCATATTGGGCGGCGTCTTGCCGCTGCTTTTTGTTCCAATCGCGCACTTCTTCCTGGTGGAGTCGCCTGCTTGGTCTAACCGAGCGGAAAGGGGCCAGATTGCCAAGGCACCTGTGCGCGCGCTTTTTGGTAAAGACCTGATCGGTATCACGCCGCTTCTGTGGCTCACATTCTTCTGCAGCCTGCTGGCTATGTATTTCCTGATCAACTGGTTGCCGACCATCTTCACCGAAGCGGGGCAGTCGCTTGAGCAGGCAACGCGCACGACGGTGATCCTGAATGTAGGGGGCATATTGGGCGGTCTTTGCTTAACGCCGCTGATCGACCGTTTTGGTGCACGTGCTGTTCTTCCCCATGCTTATGCTCTGGGTGCTCTCGCCATTGGCCTGATCGGAGTATCTCAGCCGGGAAGCACCGCGATCATCGTCGCCATATTGTTTGCTGGCGTCGGCATAGTTGGTGGGCAGCTAGGTGCCAATGCCTACACCGCCAACATCCACCCAACCGAAATGCGCGCAACCGGCGTGGGCTGGGCGCTGGGCATTGGCCGGATCGGATCGATCGTCGGGCCTATCGTCGGCGGCATCCTGCTCGGCACCGGCATGGCAACGGGTGATCTGTTCCTGGCTGTCGCTGCTGTTGCTTCGGTTGCTGCCTTCATGTTGTTCATCGTCACAAGGAAGCGTTATGGCTGATGCAATCGATCAGGCGAGAAGTGCCTATTATGAGGGCTTAAGACCGCATGCGCTAGCGCCGTTATGGACTGTGCTGGATGCACTTGTCACGGAGAAGCCAACAACGCCCGCTGTGCCCTTCGGTTGGAACTATAATGCCATCCGTCCGATGCTGATGGAGGCAGGCGGGCTGATCTCTGCCGAGGAAGCCGTGCGTCGCGTGCTGATCCTCGAAAACCCGGCAATGCCCGGAAAGGCCAGCATCACCCGCACGCTTTATGCCGGGCTGCAGCTGATCCTGCCCGGTGAAATCGCGCCCTGCCATCGCCATACGCAATCGGCGCTGCGTTTCGTGCTGGAGGGCGAAGGGGCCTATACGGCGGTCGACGGCGAACGCGCGATGATGAAGCCTTTCGATCTTGTACTGACGCCCAATGGGCGCTGGCACGATCATGCGAACGACAGCGACCAGCCGATGATCTGGCTCGATGGTCTCGATATTCCGTTGGTGAGTGCATTGGATGCCTCCTTTGCAGAAACCCTGACCGGCAGCGCGCAGCACCCGACGCGCCTCTCCCCAGGTGATTGCCGGGCGCGATGGGGGGCGAACCTCAAGCCGCTGCGGGGCGGTGGGACGCTTGGTACGGCCGCCCCGCTCTTTCATTATCCCTATGATCAATGGCGGTCGGCGCTGGAGGCGGTGTCAGATAACAGCGAACCCGATCCCCATGACGGCACGATATTGGAGTTTTCCAATCCGGCCGACGGCGGATCGATCATGCCGACCATGTCCGCCTTCTGCCAGAAACTGCCCGCTGGTTTCATGGGCAAGGCGCAGCGATCGACCGACGGCATAATCTATGTCGGCGTGGAAGGACAGGGCAGCCTGCTGATCGAGAGCCAGGAATTCCCCATCGGCCCGCGCGATGTCGTGGTCGCCCCTGCCTGGCGCAAGCGCATGCTGCACGCCGCAAGTGACCTGGTGCTGTTTAGCTATTCAGACAAGGCTACCCAGCAGAAACTGGGCCTGTGGAGGGAAGAACGGTGAAGCAATCAGCCTATTATGTCGCACTGATGCTTTCGGTTGCGACAACGGCGGCTCGCGCCGATGATGAGGCATCTCCGCAATCGGAGGCAAGCACCCACATTCACCGGCAGGCTGACGAAGCGGCAGCGTCGCCGATCACGCTGGATATCGTTTACACTGGCGAGGTGGGTGGTGTCGCCTCGGGGGGTTTGCGGCGCGATGTGCGCTATCTGGATAATCTCGATATTGTG
>JBOFLS010000257.1:0-6496 GCA_051657985.1 Sphingorhabdus sp.
TTGTTGCCGGTGGCCTTGCTTTGGGTGCGATTATAGGCATGCTGCTGCCAAAGACCGAGCAGGAAAAAAAGGTTCTTGGCAAGGCTGGCAAGAAGATCAACGACACCGCCAAACGCGCGGCCAATGCCGCCAAGGACGCCGGCAAGGCCAAAGTGAGCGAAGTCGGGCTCGACGCCGACGCCATACGGGTGCAATTTCGCAATCTTGTCGACAAGGCCAGTGAAGCCGTGAAGGCAGCCGGAAAAGCCGCTGCTGAGGAAACACGCAAAAAGGGCTGATTTCACCTCTGGTTTTTCCGCGTCTTTGCCGCTATGCGCGCCGCGAAGCCGTTAGGGCACCATCATTATCAAGGACATCGACAATGGCTGAGGCCAAACTGCATCTCGTTTTCGGCGGCCGGGTGAAGGATCCGCAAACGCTCGATTTTTGCGAACTCGACAAATTGGATATCATCGGCATTTTTCCGAACTATGATGATGCCGAAGACGCATGGCGTGGTGCGGCACAGCGAACCGTCGACGATGCCGAGATGAAATATGTCGTCGTACATTTGCACAGACTGCTTGAACCGGACCAGCAGAGCTGAATTGTATACCCTAAGATTTTAAGACTATAGTTTTGTATGAAGCTGCGATGTTCGAGACCTAGACTCTATCTAACTGAAATAGGGGCTAGGCGTTTCGATATTTCCAATTTAAAAGCGGCCAAGTCAGGGCGAGACCTGCGATAAACCCGCCGATATGCGCCCAGACCGCAATATTGAGACCAATTCCCGGTCCTGCAAACCAAAGCATCAGGTTCAACGCAATCCAGGCGGCAAGAAGCTGCAGCGAATGCACAAGCTTGCCGGAGATTGCGCCAAAGGATTTAGGCATGTTACGCGGAAACAGCTGCATATGCGCCGCAAACAGGGCTGAAATCGCACCGCTTGCCCCAACAACCGGGATGGTCGACCCGGGGCGCACGGCAATTTCCGCTACTGCGGCACCAACGATGCCTGCGGCGTATAAAGTAGCGAAGCCCTTGCTGCCCAGTACACGTTCAAGATTAGCCCCGACCATCAACAGCATCAGCATGTTCAAAGACACATGCAATACACCGCCATGCAAAAAGGCCGAACTGATCGGGGTCAACCATACCGGCAGCAAATAAGGTGCGTCGCTAAAAACACCGTTGCCTGTTACAAACCGAGCAGGGATTAGTGCACCCGCTGCTATGATCGGTGCATAAAATCCAGGCACCAGAACGATTAATGCCAATAGAACATTAATTGCCGCAATTGCTTTTGTGACAGGTCCGGCAGAGGTCCGCATCAGGCTAACGCCATGTCAAAACCGTTCGTGTCGAACCAAAACAGACGCTCACTGACCTAAAGCCTCATGTCTTTGCTCGAAACGAACGCAAGGGAAAAAAGCATAACCTCAAATAAACTCGATTTTTTCGACCAAATAATATTTATCGCCGGAAGGAACGGTAACCTCGACCTCTTCTTCCACCTGCCGCCCAATCAGGGCACGGCCAAGCGGTGAATTGTAGCTGATCCGGCCTTGCTTTGCATCGGCCTCTGCCTCACCCACAACCTGATAGCGCACCGGCTTATCGTCTTCGTCAAGCAGAGTAACTGTCGCGCCGAATACCACTTTATTGCCCGAAAGCGTCGAGGGATCGATGATCTGTGCCCGGCTGATCTTGTCTTCCAGATCGGCGATCGACGCCTCGACCTGGCCCTGACGTTCCTTGGCTGCATGATATTCTGCATTTTCCGAGAGATCGCCATGAGCGCGTGCTTCTTCTATCGCTTCAACGATCTGCGGGCGTTCCTCGCGAAGCCGTTTCAAGTCAGCGGTCAGCTTCTCGAAGCCCTCAGCCAACATCGGCATTTTATCCATCGTTGCCATGCGTCATTACGTCCTTCGCAGTCAAAACCTTCTTAAGGGCTGGAAGGTCCAACCCCCTATTCTTCAGCATTTGGGGAAGTGCTGTCAGGCGTTATGATAATGCTGAAGTGGCAAAACTTCAAGTTTTGTCGTACGAAGCGCCTCAATCGCCTGCGTAGCCGCCAGCGATGCACTTGCCGTTGTGAAGTAACTAACCTTGTGCATCAGCGCCGAACGGCGGATATCTTCACTGTCCTTCAGACTTTGCCAGCCTTCGGTAGTGTTGAAAACCAGCGCGATCTCGCCATCGATAATCTTGTCGACGATATGCGGGCGACCCTGCGCCACTTTGTTGACGCGTTCGACCTCGATACCCTGGCTTGTCAGATAATCGGCAGTGCCCCCTGTGGCGCAGATCGAAAAGCCAAGCTCCGCGATCTTGCGCACTGCTGGCACGATATGCGGTTTGTCGCTATTCTTAACCGAGACGAACAGCTTGCCCGATTGCGGCAGGTTCATCCCCGCCCCCAATTGTGCCTTGGCGAAAGCGGTGGCGAAGTCCCGATCGATACCCATCACTTCGCCGGTCGACTTCATTTCGGGTGACAATACTGGATCGACGCCCTGGAAGCGGGCAAAGGGAAAGACCGCTTCCTTGACCGCGATATAGTCGATATCCAGATCGATTGCGGGGAGGTCTTTCAGCTTTTCACCAGCCATTACGCGTGCGGCGATCTTTGCAATCGGGCTGCCAATGGCCTTGGCTACAAAAGGCACCGTCCGCGACGCCCGGGGGTTGACCTCGATAAGATAGACTTGATCGTCCTTCACAGCGAACTGCGCGTTCATAAGCCCGATCACCCCAAGGTTGCCGGCCAGCAATTCGGCCTGTCGGCGAATTTCCGCAACGATAGCGTCAGGCAGGCTGTAAGGCGGCAGAGTGCATGCGGAATCCCCACTATGAACGCCCGCCTCCTCGATATGCTGCAAAATTCCTGCAACCACTACTTGGTCGCCATCGGCAATGCAATCGACATCGACTTCTATGGCATCGCGTAGATAGCGGTCGATCAAGACCGGACTCTCGCCGGACACACGCACCGCGGTTTCAATATAGTTTTCGAGTTGCGCCTGCGTATCGACAATCTCCATCGCGCGACCTCCCAGAACGTAGCTGGGCCGCATCAGCACCGGATAACCGATAGTCTTTGCAACCTTGATGGCCTCTTCACGGCTACGGGCAATCCCGTTTTCGGGCTGCTGCAAGGCAAGTTTGTTGACCAGGGCAGCAAAGCGTTCGCGGTCTTCGGCCAGATCGATGGCATCGGGTGAAGTGCCGAGGATAGGGATGCCTGCTTCCTCGAGCGCCTGTGCCAGATTGAGCGGGGTCTGCCCGCCAAACTGGACGATCACCCCCTTCAATCGGCCCTTTTGCTGCTCGACATGCAGGATTTCCAGCACATCTTCTGCCGTTAGCGGTTCGAAATAGAGGCGATCGGAAGTATCGTAATCGGTCGAAACCGTTTCTGGATTGCAATTGACCATGATCGTCTCATAGCCCGCCTCGGCAAGGGCAAAGCAGGCATGAACGCAGCAATAGTCGAACTCGATCCCCTGTCCGATCCGGTTGGGTCCACCGCCCAAGATGACCACTTTCTCGCGGTCGCTGGGATGCGCTTCGCATTCGGGGTCGCCAAAGCTGGGGGCCTCGTAAGTTGAATACATATAAGGCGTTTTAGCCTCAAATTCGGCCGCGCAGGTATCGATACGTTTGAATACGGGGCGTACATCGAGCTTATGGCGCAAGCTGCGCACTTCCTGTTCGGTAACGCCGCCTGCCATAGCGCGCGCGGCCTCCATCGCGATACCCGATCCGTAACGCACCGCGCTTTCCATACCCGGGCGGACATGGATCGATTCAAGCGCCAGAAAAGCAAGACGTTTATCGCTGAAACCCATGGACTTCAGCCGACGCAGATTGTCGGCATCCTGCGGCAGTCCGTTTGCCTTCACCTCTTCTTCAGCCGCTATGATTTCGGCAAGCCGCTGCAGGAACCACGGGTCGAATTTCGAATATTGATGCACATCGGCAACCGACATCCCCTCGCGCAGTGCTTGCGCCGCAACCAGCAGCCGCTCGGGCGTCGCGCGGGTCAGTGCGGCGGCCAGCTCATCCTTCGATGCGCCTTTCAGCTCATCAACATAGTTGAAGCCGACAAGACCCGTTTCCAACCCACGCAGCGCTTTCTGCATGCTTTCATGGATGTTGCGGCCGATCGCCATCACCTCACCCACCGATTTCATCGCGGTGGAAAGGATTGCTTCGCTGCCCTTGAACTTTTCAAAGGCAAAACGCGGGATTTTGGTGACGACATAGTCGATGGTGGGCTCGAACGAGGCAGGCGTCGCCCCGGTGATGTCGTTGGTAATCTCGTCGAGCGTATAGCCCACCGCCAGCTTGGCTGCGACCTTGGCGATGGGAAAGCCGGTGGCCTTGGAAGCCAATGCCGAAGACCGCGAAACGCGGGGGTTCATCTCGATCACGATCAGGCGGCCATCTTTCGGATTGACTGCGAACTGTACGTTCGATCCCCCTGTTTCGACGCCGATTTCGCGCAGGCATGCGATGCTTGCATTGCGCATGATCTGATATTCCTTATCGGTCAGCGTCAGTGCTGGGGCGACGGTGATCGAGTCGCCGGTATGCACGCCCATCGGGTCGATATTCTCGATCGAGCAGATGATGATGGCGTTGTCGTTGCGATCGCGCACCACCTCCATCTCATATTCTTTCCAGCCCAGGAGCGATTCCTCGATCAGCACCTCTGTGGTGGGTGAGGCATCGAGCCCGCCGGTCACAATCTGGATAAATTCTTCACGGTTATAGGCAACCCCGCCGCCGGTGCCGCCCATGGTGAAGCTGGGGCGGATGATCGAGGGGAGGCCGGTGCGTTCCAGCACCGCCAGTGCCTCGTCCAACGTATGCGCAATGCCCGACCGCGCGGATTCCAGCCCAATCTTGGTCATCGCCTCGCGGAACTTCATCCGGTCCTCGGCCTTGTCGATGGCCTCCGCATCGGCACCGATCATCTGGCAGCCAAATTTGGCCAGCGTGCCATCCTCATGCAGCGCCAGCGCGGTGTTCAGCGCCGTCTGCCCACCCATGGTCGGCAAAACCGCGTCGGGGCGTTCTTTCTCGATGATCTTGGCGACGATTTCGGGGGTGATCGGCTCGACATAGGTCGCATCCGCCATATCCGGATCAGTCATGATCGTCGCGGGGTTGGAGTTGACCAGGATGATCCGGTAGCCCTCCTCACGCAGCGCCTTGCACGCCTGCGTCCCCGAATAGTCAAACTCGCACGCCTGACCAATAATGATCGGACCCGCGCCGATGATGAGGATGGAGGAGATGTCAGTTCTTTTGGGCATCCGATTTTTCTATTTTTTGATGTAGTTGGGCGAACGGCTCTTCATTCATGCGATTAAATTCGGTAGGATCATTGTTTGATAACCCGACGTTGAAATAGCCCGCCAAATTATCCAAGGCACATTGCACAACTTTGCTGTCCTGATTAGAAGACGGGATAGCGATGAACCACATGTGATCCCAACCATTTTCCGCGTACATCTGCACTCCCGCGCACCTTTCAAATTCCAACCTACCACATTCCGCATCATCCAAGGAATTTAACGGCCTGATGCCATTGATTTTGCCACGCCCGCCCCTCACGCCGTCAGGAAATTCAATCGCCAAAATTTTCTGATCGCTTGGAAAAAATTCCTTTTTGTAACTCTTAATTTTTGATCGTGCGGCACAGGATCGACCTTTGGCTCTTTCCTGTTCTTGCCGGGCATTCATACTCTCAAAATGCGCTTCCATCTTCTCTTCCGCTGTCGAATGCTTTGGAGCAAATGGTGGCTCGGAACAGGCCGTCACGCATAAGACCAACGAGCAGAAAACAGATTTTAGTCTTTTCACCCCATCATCCCCACAAATTTCTCAAAGAGATAATGGCTGTCCTGCGGGCCGGGGCTTGCTTCGGGGTGGTATTGTACGCTGAAGGCGGGCTGGTCGGTCAGTTCAAAGCCGCAATTGCTGCCGTCGAACAGGCTGGTGTGCGTCGCGCGGGTTCCCTCCGGCAAGGTCTCCGCGTCCACCGCAAAGCCGTGGTTCATGGCTGTAATTTCGACCGCGCCGTCGGACAGGCGCTTCACCGGATGGTTCGCGCCGCGGTGGCCCTGGTGCATCTTTTCGGTCTTCGCGCCCACTGCCAGTGCCAGCATCTGGTGGCCCAGGCAGATGCCGAACAGCGGCTTCTTGGTCGCTAGCCATTGCTGGATTACCGATACTGCGTACTCCCCCGTCGCCGCCGGATCGCCGGGACCGTTCGATAGGAACAGCCCCTGCGGATCATGCGCCATGATGTCGTCGAAACTGGCGGTTGCGGGCAGCACGGTGACGTCGCAGCCGGCATCGACCAGATTGCGCAGGATGTTGCGCTTTATGCCATAGTCTAGGGCGACGACTTTGGGTTTTTGCTTTCGGGCTGTCTCGTCTTCGCTCGACACGAACGGTGTTGGTAGGGCGGAATTCCCCTCCCCGTTCGTGTCGAGCG
>JBOFLS010000258.1:0-21845 GCA_051657985.1 Sphingorhabdus sp.
GATAGCGTGCGCCGGTTTCGATCACTACGCCTAGCCCCAATGTCTTGAGACGCCTGGCGAGCGCTGCCGCCCGCCTGGCAGGCCCTGGCGCAAAAGGATCGAAATGATGATGGTCGAGCGTCAGCGCCACGCCGTCATAGCCGGCCTCTGCGATTAGGATCAGCGCATCGTCGAGCCGGTGGTTCGCCGCGCCATTGGTATTATAGGCGAAACGTAAGGTCATGCCGCAACTTTCACCTTGCCCAACCGGTAAGCGACATGATGCGCTTCTGGCTCGCGGTAAAGCGGGTAGAGCGGGCCGACTATGGCGTCGGCAAGGGCTGTATCGAACAGTGGCTGCCTGCCACCCACCCGCGCGATCGCTTCGTCTGAGATACGCACGGGAAGGAGCGTATCGGTTGCCTCCCCGAAACGGATCAGCGGATGGTCGCGCGCGATCAGCTTGGCGGTATTGCGTTCGCCGATCCGGTAATAACTCATCGTCTCAACCTCCAGATTGGGAACGATGACCTTGACCGCGCTATACCCGCCGCCCGGTGGCGAGACATCGACATAGAGAATATCGAACCCGGCCTGCGCCAGCCGCTCCATCGCGATTCGCCCGGCAGCGCGGCTATCGATGGGGGCGGGATCGATTGTTGGCAGTTCGGCAAAGGGCTTATGCGCCTTTACCGAATAGACGCTATCCGCCAGATAGGTCCGCAACACCTGGGTATCGGTTTGCGCCCAGTCGAGCATGGCCTGCAAGGCCCGGCTTTCTTCATTATCGAGGCTGACCAACGCCTTTTTCACAAAGGTTTCGACATAATGCGGTGTCCCTACAGCCAGCGCCTCTTCCATCGGGCCATGCGCGAAAGTCTTGCGCACCCGCGCGGCGGCAAATTCGCGCATTGCCTTTACAAGCGCACGTTCGCGGTTGGGATCGCACGCCTCACCACAGGCCGACAGCATGATCGGCACGCGCGGCCCCTGCCCCGGTTCATCATGGCCGACGACATAGAGGTTGGTAAGGCCGAATTCGTCGGTCGCGAATTTGGGATAGATGCGGATGCCCTGTTCGGCGAACATCGCAACCATTGCGCCTGCCTCCCCATTTAGATCGGTAGGCAGATCGAGGAGCACGCCTTGATCGAGTGCGCGGAACAGCAGACCGTTGCCGTCACGCTGCAACAGTTCGAGCACGCCGTGCCCCACCGCCCAGTCGATATCGGGGCCGGCACCTAAACCGTTGGTAATGAGTGTGGTAAAAGGTTCATACCCATCGGATAGTTCGAATGTATCGCAAGCGGCGATATCGATCGGGACTAGAACGGTCTCGTGCGTAGACCAGCGTTTCGCCTCTACCCAATCGAGCCTGGTATCGCGCCCGACCGGCGATCCTGCGGGCAGGCCCAATGTCAACGGATCGGCAATCGCGTTTTCGCCCACATTGCGCAGGATCTCGTGATAGGAACCACGAACCTTTTGTTGTCGCATCAGCGCCAGCGTCGGCGCGATGCATTCGGCAATTTCGCCCAGCGCGCCTAAGATCGCATCGCCATCGGTTGCACCATAACCTACACCTGAAGGTTGCGCCCCAACCAGCCCCAGTGCATCGTCCAAAAAGAGCGCCACGACCCAGACCGGCACCCCGGTACGGTCAAGCGGGGTAATTGGAAAGCCGACAATCCGCCCCGGCGGCAGCGCGCCGATATAGCCAAGCGCTGCTTCGGGAAGCGGGCGGGGGAGGTTGTCACGACGGCTCATGCGGCTTTGCTCCTTATTTACCATTGCCAAGACTATAATTTTGTCCGTTCGCCTCGAGCGAAGACGAGAGGCCCATCCTTATTGCGCGGTGTCTCGTCTTCGCTCGACACGAACGGTTCTTGAGAATCGGATTCTGAACAAGGAGGATTCAAATCGAACAACCGAACCCCCGGCGGCTCGGATAACTGGGCATCGAGGAAGGTGAGCACTTCAGTGCGCCCGACATCGGGGGCATGTTCGAACGGGCTAAGGACAGCGGTGAAATCCAGCAGTGCCACGACATCGCGATAATGTTTCAATTCGCCATATGTCAGCGGGATATTCTTGTGGAATGCTTTATGCGCCGACAGCCCGGTGGCGCGGCCGCGCGCATCCTGCTCGATCTTCAGCATATCGCCGCAAAACAGGCGGCGTCCGCGTGCATCATGAAGCGCGGTTTGCCCTTCATAATGCCCGCCCAAATGATGCAGTGTCAGGCCGTCTCCGATCTCCAGACTATCATCGAAAGGCAGCGTAACGGCAAAGGCTTTGGAAAATCGGATCGCATCCTTATGCATTGCCAGCGCTGCATCGGGAAAGGCACGCTGCAACTGCCACAATGCGCCAAAGCCATGCGGATGCGATGCGGCGATTACCTTAATGCCACCGCGCCGGGTGATTTCGGCAAGCATATCGTCGCTGTAAAAAGGCGCCGCTTCAAAGGCGATATTGCCCTCTTCGCGCAGGATCAGCCAGCCTTTGCCGCCAAGGCCTAATTGCGGCGTTGTCGAAAAGGCCATGAGGTCGGGGGCAAGCCACTGCCACGATCCGGCATAAGCCGCGCGCGCTACATCCTCATTTATCCACTGCCAGCCATCTTCGGGCAGATCGTTCCTCGGATCGGCACAGACTGGGCATTCCAGGGGCGCAAAATGCCGCTGCCAGAAACCGCAATTGGCGCAAGCCTGATAGACAAGAACCATCAGGCGACCCTCCTTTGCGGTTGCATTTCGGCGCGCAGCAGGGCGCTTGCGAGTAATTCGAAATGCGCCAGATCGCGGGCACCGTTGAACGCGTCAGGCTGTTGCATGAAGGCACGCGCCTGTGCGGTGAATGGGCTTTCCAGCGTATCGAAGGCTAGCGGTTCGCTACCCCCCGATGCGTCAAGGATCTCGACCGTTCCGCCCGGCGTCTGACCCATCGTACGATCAGCGACAATCTGCCCCTTCGTGCCCGTCACCTCAAGCCGGCGGCGCGGCAGGGCATCGGGCAAATTGTAGCTGACATGCAGTTGGGCAAGCATCCCCGACCCCGTCCGCCCCATCAGCATTGCCCCGTCGTCGACGGCATAGCCATGCGCAATCGCCTGCGTCACCGCTTGGAGTTCGACCAAAGGTTCGCCAAGCAGAAACTCGATCAGATCGATACCATGTGGGGCCAGATCGATCGCTGCTCCACCACCGGCACGCGCCAGATCGATCCGCCAGTTGTCGTGCCCCTCACAAGGGGCAAAACCAGCATCGAGCCAGCAGCCGTAAACGATCCGCACCGCGGTTGGCTTACCGATCCGCCCTTCCCTGATCGCTTGCCGCATAGCGTGGTGTGCAGGGTGCCAGCGCTGATCGAAGGCCGTGCCATAATGGACTCGCCCACGCGCGCAGGTTTCAATGATCGCCCGTGCATCGGCAAGCGTTGCCGCAATCGGCTTTTCGCACAGCACGGCCTTTTGCGTTCGCACCGCAGCGTCCACCGCTGCGCGGTGCAGATTGTTCGGAGTGGCGATATAGACCGCGTCAATCTCGCGATCGACAAGCAGTCGCTCAACCCGGTCATAGGCTGGAATACCGAGCGCCGCAGCGGCGGCATGGGCCTGTGGCGAAGGATCGGCAATACCGATAATTCTTCCATCGGCCTGCATGATCGCGGGTGCCATATAGTCGCGCGCGACCCAGCCGAAGCCGATAATACCCCAGCTGGTCATCACCACCGCTCCGGCAAGTCGACAACGCGCCGCAACCGGGCCGGATCGTGGATGAAGGCCGGGTCGAGTTCTGCATCGTCCTTTGCCCAGTAACAGCCGCCGCCATACTCGCGGGCGTAGAGATCGGAAGGCCAGTGGACATCGTCCTGCCCCAGAAGGGGGTTGCGTCGTAAGGCCGCAACCGGGCAGGGCATGGCGAGCCCGCCCTTTAGAGGATGCGCCTTTGCGGCACCGGCCTCGATCAGCGAAAAGGCCTCAACCGCTGCATTGGCTCCGATAGCGATTGGGGTTGGCGTCGTCGCCGCCATCAATGCGTCCAATAGTTCCGCCTCGTCATAAGCCGTCCCATTCGGAAACAGCGAGGCAAGCAATGCCGGATCGACCACCGGTCCCATCGCTTCCCCGGCAAAACTCGCATTATGGATATGGCTTATCGCCAACATGCCTTGATCGGCTACGGCCGCACGCAGCTTGTCGGCGACCCCGGGCTGATCGGGCATAAAGTAAAAGGCATCGTGGCACATCACCAGATCGAACCGCTGACCAGCAATCGGCCAAGGATGGCTTGCATCGAAAACCACATAGCGGGCATCGGGGGCAACCCACTGGCTGGCGATCCAGCATTTGGAAAAAACGATGTCGGCGCCCAAACAGGCAATACCCCGCCGTGTCAGATCGCGCAGATAATGGCCGATACCGCAGGCCAGCTCGAACGCCGTATCCGGCTGGTTCCAATGCGCCTCCAAAAGCGCAAGCCCTGCAAGATAGGTCGGATCCGACCAGCGATAGAGGAAATAGTCGGCAACCGGCCCAAATTGCAGACGCGCCAGGGCTTCGCGCAATGTCAGACTATCGGCCTGTTCGACAAGCGCGCGCACTTGCCGGGGATCGGCTTTAGGTCCAAGCCACCAGTCGTCCTGATCGGCAAGCAGCAGGATCAGCGCCTCCTCCCTTTCGCCAGCATCAAGAGCAGCCAGCGCTTGCCTGACGAGGGCCTCGCGTCCGATCCGCAAATAAGGAATGCCATCGACCAGCGGCCAGCGTTCGCCGCTTGCCCCTGCAAGGGCATGGCCATCGGGTAGAAGCGGTGTGCCGGTAATGGGCGAATACCAGTTCATGATAATCCGGCCTCGACCAACACCCGATCATGGAAGGCCTTCACCGGTCCATCATGTACCAACTCCATTTCACCCAAAACCCGATCCATGGTCAATGTCGCGGCCGCCAGATGGCTTTGGATTTGAAGCACCCTGTCGATGACATCGGCGGCGTGAAAGGCTTTGCCTTCGGCTGTTTCGGCACCGGAAAGCTTATCGCGCGCCGCCTCGACAGACGGGCGTATATCGGGCGGCAGTTCATCCAGCGCCTGTTCGGTAAAGCGATCCATTATAGGACCAAGATGCGCACCCAACAGCATCTCGCCGGTAAAGCCGCTATCGGGCATGTCCGCATTATGCAGATGATGCGCCAGTGCCATCAGCATCGCCGCTCCGGCGTCGGCACCATAATGGGGCGACAGCAGTACCGCATAGATGCCGACGATGATCGAATGCTCGGCGTGGTTTTCTGGCGGTTCCAGCATGATCCGGGCACGGCCCGGGCAGGTTACGCCAGCGCGAGGCTGACGCGCGAGCTTTTCAGCAAAGGTGGGTGGCTGGCGGTCCTGCGGTCCATCATCGCAAACAGCCTCGACCAATTGTATCGTCAGCGCCGGATCGATCGGCCCAGCCATTTCCTCGATCGCGGCACGCAGGATTGCAACCGCCTCATCCTGCGACAGGCCGGCCTTGCGTAAACAAGCTGTATCGATATCACCAAGCCGTGCAGCCGCTACCGCTTTTGCAGTAATAACAAGCGCAACCTCAGTCGCATTCTGCCCAGCTGCAATACGCGCCCACCCTTCGGCAAACAGCCGTGTCGCAAGCGAGCCATGGTGATTGGCTGAATGAATACGTTTCAGATGTCCGATCTCTTCGAACAGTCCGATAAAGGCCAAAAGCCCCGGACCCGCGATCTCGGACGATTGTAAGGCGGTGAGTTGCATCCCTAATATTTGGAACCGATCCAGTCGAACAGCATGCGTTCCTGGGCATGCAATGCATGTTCGGGCTGATGTCCACCTCGTGTCATCGGCGCCTTGAAGAACAAGCCCAATTCTTCGAGCACACCGCCCTGCCCGCGCTTTTTCGCAAGATCGAGCACCCGCGCAATTTCCACTACCAGGGGGGCGGCAAGGATCGAATCCTTGCACAGGAAGTTGACCTTGATCTGCATCTGCTGACCCAGAAAGCCGGTTACGTCGATATTGTCCCAAGCTTCCTTGTCGTCACCGCGCGGACGATAATAGCGGATATCGACCAGATGATCCTCGACCTCATAACCCAGGATCGAATCGAGGACATTGGTTTTGGTGCCCAGCTTCGATTGCAGCGATGCGGGGTCCTCCAGCGCCTGTCCATCGCGATTGCCCAGGATATTCGTCGAAAACCAGCCATCGACATGCAATGCACGCGATTTGAGTGCGGGCGCTATTACTGTCTTCATCATTGTCTGGCCGGTTTTACCGTCTTTCCCCGCAATCGGTACATTTTGACTCTCGGCATATTGGATCAGCGCGGGTACATCGGCCCCGACGCTCGGAGTGAAATTGCCATAAGGCGTGCCCGATTGGATGGCGGCATAGGCATAAAGCATTGCCGGACTGATTTCGGCGTCGTTCCGATCGAGACCGCGTTCGAAATCGTCGATCGAGTTCAGAACATCGGCCCCGGCGTCAGGTTGCCGCTCGGTCGAGGCAAGATTGATCACGACGACGCTGTCGAGATTTTCGCGTTTGCGGAAACTTGCCAGATCATCGGCGATCAAGTCCACCGCCTCACGGTGATTGGCAGCGTCAACCATATGCTTGCCTATGATATTACGGCAAAACTCACGAGACCCGATTGCCTTCCAAGGCTTCATCTGTGCCAAGCCGCTTGCTCCATCGGCAAGCTCCTCCTCGCCGATTACCCGGTGCGTGCGTGCAGCACTGGCAAGATCGTCAGCACACAGGTCCCAGCCACCAAAAATAAGATCACGATAATCGGCAAGCCCTTCGGTCGTTACATCGGCAAGCGGTAAACCATCGAGACGGTTTGTCCCTGCCTTCAGCATTTCGATCCCGGCAATAGCTGTAGTCGCAACCGCCCCGCCCACGCCAACAATGGCTACGCCAACGCGCGGCCCGGCACTTCCAGCCATTTGCAACTCCTTATAGTTGATTTACCTTTTCAGGGAGGCGCAATGAGCAGCCTACCTTTCGTAAACTATAAGAAGCTGTAACTGTTCCCGTTGCCTTATGCGGTCACTGTTGCCTTGTGATCCGCAGACTTGAAAAACGCTCCACCCAATCCGATAATCATTCTCCTTTGAACTCGCTCAGCCTACAGAAAGCAAACGAAGGCTATACACCCTCCATGTCGCTTCCTGATATCTATTCACATCCTTTCGCTCCCTTCATAGCAATCGGCCTGCTGATCTTCGTGCTCGTTCTAGCAAGCCGCTGGCGCGTAACGCGTATATTGTCGAGCATTGCCATTTGGGGCTTTATGGGTTTTCTTATCTGGTCGGTTGTGCAGACGGGTGGTCTGTTCGACCCCACATTGGAACGGCTGGCAAGCGTTACCGGCCGTCCTGCACAATCAGTGGTCGGCGAGGAACTGCGCGTGCCCATGGCGGCGGATGGCCATTTTTGGGTCGAGGTATCGATCAACGGCACCAAGCGCCGCATGCTTGTCGATAGCGGGGCAACCGTCACGGCAGTACCCGAAGATACCGCGATCGCAGCCGGACTTGACGATAAGGTCAGTCCCATGCCCGTTATGATCCGCACCGCCAACGGCACGATTGCGGCACAATCCAGCCGAGTGGACGAATTGCGCCTGGGCAATATCGTTGCCCGCGATCTTGGCATCATCGTTTCCCCCGCGCTGGGTAATACGCATATCCTGGGGATGAACTTTTTGAGCCGGTTGCAAAGCTGGCGGGTCGAAGGGCGTACCCTGATCCTAAGACCGCATCATCCGCAACCTGTAAAGGAAGTATGAGCCATGGTCATAACGCGCGCTCACGCTGCCTTCGCGCGAACCATCCTTTCCGCCAGTTTTTCCAGATGCTCCGCTTGTGGATCGGTTCCAGAAACTTGTCCGGGCTTTCGGGATCGAGCAATTCGTTCTCGGCGATAAAAGCGTCGAACTCTCCGGGTTTCCGAAGGTCGAGCGGTTCGAGCGTCTTCCCCGAGCCCGACAAGGCCTCGATCGTTTTGACAAGGCTGCCGCATTCGGCGAACTTTGCCGCCACTTCGGCTTCATCGCACCCCAGATGCTCGGCCATAAGGCGCTTGCGTATCCCTGTGATCGTCGCCTCGTTGCCGGCATTGGCGGGTAGCGCGCAGTCGATTACCACATCGCATTCGCTATCCAGCCCCAGCGACCGGTTGTTGAGATTGGCCGATCCCACGCGCAAGATCCTGTCATCCATGATCGCGACCTTGGCGTGGACATAGATGTCCGATCCGGCATCGTTCACCGGCACATAGATACGGAAACGGTTTTGCGGATCGCCCTTTGCCACCACCCGCGCCAGTTGCACCCGCGCCGCATCCATTGCCCTTTGTTCCAGCCAGCCATCGGCGGTGCGCGGCATGACGAAGACGAACTCGGGCGGATCGGCCTCGGCCAGCCGCTTGGCAATGGCTGCCGCGATCTTGGCCGAGGTTAAATACTGGTTTTCGATATAGAGGAAGCGCTGCGTCGCGGCGATCATATCAAGCCAAAGCGCATCGATCTCGCGTACCTCCTCCACATCGCCATGCGCGGCACGGGTGCGGGCGATGGCGATATCGACGTTTGAGAACTGGATGGGCAAGCCTTCGGGCCAGAGCGTATCGTTGCCGCTTTCGGGGGGTGGCAGTTCCTTCTTCGTCGCCACGCACCAGCGATCGCGGCCAAGCTCTCCAAGCGCCGCTGCAATCGGTCCGTTCATCACGAATGTCACGTCGTGCCACGGTTTGTAGCGAAAGCCGCTGGGGTTCACCCGGCCCTTTTCATCCTCGGCATGCGCGCTCCTGTCCCAGCGCCCGGTCGCAATATCGATACCCCCGCACACCGCCAGGCAATCGTCGAGGATCACGATTTTCTGATGGTGACTGCAGCCCGCCGGATGCGCTCCATCGAATTTGAAGTCGATCCGGTCGGTCCGCCACCAGCGCCAGAGCATGAACGCCGACCGCGGGTTCAGAAACTGCTTCTTTGCCCCGAAACTCCATTTCAACACATTGATGCAAAGCGACGGATTGGCCTTGACCAGCCGCAGGAAGAAACGCCCCAACGTCTCTTGCTGGCCTTCCGCCAGAGGTTCCAGCGAGATCCGGGTGTCGAAATCCCAGCCGAGCACGATGATCCTTTCGCGCGCATCCTCCATAACCTCGCGGATGAAATGGTAATAATCGGCTGCATCGATGATGATCGAGGCCCAGTTGCTGCGTTCGATCCGCCAGCAATTTTCGCCGGGCCGGAAAAGGGGTATCGGGGGGTCGCTGGGCATCGAATGCGACGATTGATGACGCAAGCCCTTTGGTCAAGCGATGAGTTGGCAAAGGGGCCAAGGAACATGGAGATTACCCTGCGGTTGCCGTCTTGATCCTGTACGAAGATGAAAAAGCGGGCGTTATCCCGGCTTGTGTGCAGCAGGGATACAGGCCTTACCGGCAATAGGTGTATGATGAACTATGAAACAGTGAACCCCGCCACTTCGCGCACCGCATTGGAGGCGGCATGGCTGCTCCTTACGCGTCATACCTTGCCGGCGATCGCCCGGACGCGGCGCTGGCCGGTCAGCGCCGACCATTGCTTCATGCGCATCCTGCTCGATGCGGTGCACGGAGAACGGTGGGACAATGTCATCCGGCGTCGCCCCGCCTATGCCCATATCGATACCGAACGCCTTGCCGCGGCCGTAGCGTTGGGCCAACGCGTCGCTGCCGGAGAAGCGGATTTGTGGGAGCTGAACGCGCGATCGCTCGCGTGGCGGGGGAAGGACTAAGGTTTCGGATTCGCCCGTTGGCAAGCCGGAAGGTCACACTAAAGTCTCACCTGAACCGTTTTTTGCCGCGTTCGTTTTTCTGGGCCGGATCGAGATAGAGGCACTGGTCCTTAAACTCTTACGCGGTCAGCGGACCTTCGCCGCGCGCCTCCTTTTCGCAAGCCGCCTTCCCGCGCTCCATTTGCGCGGCAAACGCCTCTGCCTCCAGTCGCTCGGCCGATTTCACGGGCCGTTGTTCGGACAAATGGCGGGGCAGCACGCCATCGGCGATCTCGGCAATGTCCAGCTCGTCCACAAATGTATCGACACCCAGATATTCTGCAGGAGGTGCGGGCAGTTGCGGCTCCATCGCGCGTAACGAAGCATCCAGTTCAAGTACGGCTTCCGGCGGCGGCGGCGTAGTGCGCCGCTCGTTCGCGGCACGGCCATAGCGTTCGGGTTTCAAAGCCCCGAGCAGAAAGGTGAGCAGCCGATCATTATAAACCCGTTTGGTACAAATCACATTGCCATATTCATCGAAGACAGGGTGCTCCACGCCCTCAATCGCTCGTTCGAAGGCAATATCCTCCAGCGCCGATCCGGCATGGTGCCGTGCCGCATCCCATGCGCGTGCAAAGGCGGCCCCGTGCGGCGAACGGCGCAGCCGGTTTGCGGATTCGCGCGACATGCCGACGGCCTTTGCGGCGGCCGTGACAATGCCGGTATCGGCCAACACCTCGATAAAGCGCCGCTGTTTCTCATCGGTCCAGCCATCATAGCGCGGGCGCCGGCGGACCGGGACCCAACGGTAATCGGCGGGGTTGTAGTTTTCCGGCGTGTCCGGGTTGAACATGCCAGCGACTTCATGGGCGTTTTCGGGAAGGGCGGGGTTGGCCGCCGCGCCGAGGGTCACCGAAGGTGAACCTTCAGCGTAAGCGGAGGAGAGGATGTGGTCGTTTGTCATAGTGCAACAATAACCTATTTGGTTTACATTGTCAAGTTTGTTTTTGTTTTGTTCTGCGTGCAGCGTGCCTTCCCTGTCCCTGTAGGAGAGGAGCGAGGTAGAGTTTGGTGCATTTAGTAAACTGGTGCTGTAAGTTCTGATGCAAATACCTTAAGATCGCAGGCCACGAAAAATAGACCTAATGTGTTCGTTTGAAACCTCGATACCCCGACGGAAAGGAACATGCCCCCGGCCCTCATACTCGGGTTCGGGCCGTTGTGGCTCTTCATATAATTGTTCTCGTCTGTCTTGTATCCGACGCGATAGATAGGACGTATCATAGCCTCGCTGGTGGAAGAATTTGATCAGATCATCTTCGAATTCATCCAAATCATCAAGCGTCTCGATGTGCCGAGTTTCATCACTAATGTTCTTCTCGATGCTGTCCATTGCGACATGGCTGGCTAGTGTTGCTACCGACTGATTATTACCATATTCGTGAAGTGCAGAATCGAGGCTTTTGATGTCATCGATTGCTAAGCACCATGATTCCTCTTCCAACAATTTTGCGACTGAGATTGTTAGAGTATTTTGCAGCTTTTCTTGAGTATCATATGGCAACGTTGCCCACCATGAAGCTTCTAAAATTGCACACGCTTCAGAAACCTCATCAGAACCAAGCGGATCATTTTCAAACAAGCCGATTGCTCCATCGATTAAATCAACCAAGTTTTCGTTATCAAAGAGGCGGTAGAAATCGATCAAAAACTCAAGGCGTTTATAGCGGTCACAATCGCAACGATCCAAAGCCGATAACCAAGCAGTTTCAGAAGCACCCTCCATACTGTTATCTTTCAAGGCTGAAAATACAGCCCAAAGTTCGCCAAGCTCATGGATAGTTGCGAGGTGCGGTATCAAAACCGGAATCAGGCCATCGCCTACAACGACACGCTGGAGATAATCTCGCAACCCCGGATTTGTGAACGAGACGGTGTTAGTATTCAGGCCCAAGACCGATCCATCCAGCTCAGCAAATGTCTGCTTAAAGCTCCCTTCAAACGATGAGGCATGAATGGGCACTCCCAATGCTGCCGAAACTCGCCAATACGATGCTTTGAGGGTATCCACTTGCGCACTGCGACCATGCAAAAACAATGCGATCATCATTGCTTGCCCGTGCTCGCTCGTATGCTGCCTGTAAGGCCGATCCCAGAGCATACTTGGGTTTGCAAGAATCTGGGTCAGGGCAGTTTGTATGGAGCCGTCAATGGACGTAAGAAAGTCTTGTTTGGTTATTTCCTCGATAATGCGTGGATTGAAATTTGGATGGTCGATGATCGAAATATAGAAATCATCAGCGAGTAAGGAATCGATTTGGTCTGCTGTCAGCCCTGAAAAATAGATGTGATTATAGAGTATTTGCGCTCTCACTTCCCGGGTGTAGCTTCCTACATTCAAAACATATTCGCGCGCATTGGGCTTGGCCGATTGTAGCCTCGCGGATAGAGCCCTGGCTTGAGCAAGAATGTAATCTCGCGTTGTAAGTATAAATCGCAAGCCTTCGTGCGACGCAACTCGCGCAAGCATCGGAGGTAAGCGAGAGTCGATGCCTCTGACGTGATCGCTTGACAGTCTGACTTGTCCAAGAAAGTCATCAAGCAGAATCAAACGCTTTTCGCTGCTTTCGGCCACGGTGAACGCATCATCAAGAGAATCTACAACATAAACTTGCCACCCTTGTTCTGCGTGCAGCCAAAGCAGTATCCGTGCTAGCGTCGTTTTGCCGACACCCGGAGGTCCCGCAATTATCAGAGCCCCTGTTTCGGCAAGTAGCTTTTCCGCATGCTCTACACTGGCATTTTGAACAAATCGCGGGACCGCCTCTTTGATAACATCCATTTCAGCAGCAGTTCGATTGTAAACTCCACTATGCAAAATCCGTTCAAGAACGCTTGTGCTGCCAAGCCAAAGTTTGAAGTTTCGTTTTTCGATTTCAGGATGCGCTAGGATCAAGCCATTTAGCTCTTCCGCTCCAATAACATCAGTCGCTTCAACGGGAACGCCAACAAGCGCTTTAAGAATTTTTGCTTTGCGCTCAGACGTTAACGAAACCGATGTCGCAAGGATGTAGCGCGTCGGTTTTAGAATGATTGCCTTGTCACGCTCAGATTTAAGAGATGAAAGGAGCTTGCTGAACCCACTTCGGGAATAATGCTTGGCTTGAACGATTATATTGTCAGGCCCGTTTAAATAACGAAGGTCAATTCCTTGATCTCGGCCCGGACCAAAACTTTCAAGCCGCTTGCCCCATTCCGCTTGAAGGAGGTCACGGACCAATTCCTCGAAGTCAAGCGGCGAAAGGGATTGAAAATCGTAAGCAGCAGCCATTGCTAGTTTTCTAGCCAATTAAGCCATTCAATCAACAGTAATCCACATTTCACAACTGAGGCAACAGTGGGCTAATTACCAATTAATTCAATCATGCTCCCGATCACCGGCGCCCATAAACAATTCCCGCCCGGTTTGTCCTCGCTTCGCTCGTTCGCGTCGGGCGCATGCGCCCTCGGCTCCGTCATAGACCTTGCTCAACTCGGCCATGCCTTCAAGCCGCCTTCAGCAACGGAATAGCATCCAGCGCATCGCCAATTTCCGCCTCTGCCATCCGCAAATCATAGGTGCGCTGAAGGTTGAGCCAGATGTTCGGCCCGTTGCCGCACATCTTGCCGATGCGCAGTGCCATCTGGGCGGTGACCGGCTGCTTCTCGTTCAATATGTCATAAAGCGTCTGGCGCGAAATGCCGAGCAGGCGGGCAATCTCCGTCTTGGGGCGGCCGAGTGCGGGCAGCACATCTTCGCGCAATATCTCGCCGGGGTGGATGGGGCGGATAGCCCAGGGGCGCTTCTGCTTCATCAGTGATAATCCTCTAAATCAACGTCAATGGCATCGTCGCCATCCCAACCAAATGTGATCCGCCAGTTGCCCGACGCATCAACCGCATATCGGCCCACGCCCTTGCCTTTCAGCCCATGGAAACGCAGCCCCGGACTGTTCATGTCCTCTGGCACAGTTGCCACGTCGAGTTCGGTCACGATCCGCTCGATGCGGCGGATATTTGGTACGCTCAGCTTTGAAGCATCGCCCTGTTCGACAAACCGTTTCAGGGCCTTGCTTCGATAGGACCGGATCATAGATGCCTATTAGTGGCTTACAGATTGATTGTCAAGCACTGGCTTACAAATGTCCCCCTCAATCACGCTCCTGATCACCAGCCCCCATATACAGTTCCCGCCCGGTTTGTCCTCGCTTCGCTCGTTTGCGTCGGGCGCTGGCGCCCTCGGCTCCGTCATAGACTTTGCTCATCTCTGCCATACCCTTTTCGGCCCATTCCTCTGCGGTCTCTGTGTCTCTAGAGTCTCTGCGTGAGCCATCTGCACCGTCAGTTGGCCCAACCTGTCGTTGTTGCTCCGCAACGCCTTCGGCACCGACAAGCTCAGGACGAACGGTGTTGGAGGCGGCTACAAAATTTCGGGGACACAATATTAATTGTGATTTGCATCCGCGTCCCTCAGCTTCGGCCCGCGCTTTTGGGGGCCGAGCTTGCGGTCGATCAAAGCTTCGGCGTCCGCGATCCATTCGGGCGAGGCGAGCGGGCGACCGGTGCGGATGCGGGCCTCGATCGCCTCTATGTCCGCGGGATCGTCCATCGCCTCCGCCCCGATCCGCAGCAGGGCACGCCAGTTGCGGACATGACGCCCGATCGCTTTCACATCGGTCAAGGGATCGGCTGGTACGCGCTTTCCTGCCAGATGCGACGCAGCACTCGACCAGCGCCAGTTCTCTGCATGCTCGACGAGACGGGCGGCAACCGGATTATTCTCGACATAGCGCACCGCCGCGATCAAATGCGCGTCGTCCATCGGATAAGCTGCGTCACATGATGTGCGACTTCGGGAATGACGATGCGTGCGAGCCGGGCTATGCGTTCCTATCCAGCAGGCCAAGCGCATTAGAGCAATTAAGTATTGTGTCCCCGGAATTGTGCCGCCTATCAGCATCTGAGCGCAACAGGCGCGCTGCTGATCGGCTGTTTCGGCGCGCAGGTGGTGCTGGGCGGGCTGGTCGCCGAGCAGCAGGCTAATTCGTCACTGTTGCGCTTCAACGTAACGCCGCCCCGTAACTGGCCGCAACTGGGTTATAGTGCCTCAATCCAAGTCAGAAAAAGCCTAAAAGGCCGTGGAGCAACGTCCACGGCCCCTTATTTTGAGCAGGCGTATCACCCTCGGGAAACTATGCCCCGGGAGGGAAGTAAGGGATCGTTTGTCTTGACCCTCATTGAACCGCAAAGTTGCTGGTTGCAAGTCTGACGAAATAGCCGTCAAATGCCCCAGTCGAGGCGGCTCCCAGTGACCCTTCGGTCATTCCGGCGACATGCAGCGTGCTATTGCGGAGTGTCAGATAGCCACGATCTTCGCCGACCGTACCGAATTGAAAGGCGGCGGTTAACGAGAGATCCGACGCGAGTTTCTGCACAAACACGTCACCCGTTTTCTTGGTCGAGTCTTTGTTGTTGCCGGAATAGTTGCCGTAGGTGTAGCCGAGAGCATACAGATTGCCGCTGCTATCGATGTCGATCCTGCGGAACGCATCGCTCGACGACGTGCCCAATTGTTTGTAAACCGGGTTGCCCAGATTGCCGTTAAATTTGACAATATAAGCATCGCCAAGGCCTTTATGCGTTCCCTGCAGGCTGCCTGTTGTGTAGCCGACAGCATAGATGTTGCCCGACGAATCCGCTATCGTATCGAGAACCCAATCTGCTTGCCGGCCCGAGCTTTCAATCACTGCGGAATTTACCCGCGCAGGCGATGTCGTATTCAGATTGTTCCAGACTTCGAGAAAACCGTTCGAATGCCCGCCGGTGCTTTCCACTTCCATAAACCATCCGCCGGTGACAAGCTTGCCTGCACCAGCAGTCGATGATTTGATATAGGTCAGGCCACCCCAACCTTCAGTTACAGTGATGTTACCGTTTACCGTTACATTGGGCTGAACAATTTTGCGCCAGATGTTGCCAAGGTCGGACGTTCTGTGCTTGGCCACAAGATAATCGGCGTCGGTTCCTGAATCAGTGGCCGAGCCTGCACCCGATACATAAAGGTTGCCGGCGTCATCCAAAGTTATGTTCCCATATCCGTCAAGTTGCGCGCCGCCCCATTGATGTGAAGCTGCCACGGTGCCATCGCTGAGACTGATTTTCAGGATGATGGCATCCCATTTGCCCGCATTGGTGTAACCGGAAAGCGCGCCTAAGGTGCGCCCGGCGACATAGATATAGCTTGAGTCCGCAACAGCGTCCCACAACAGGCTGCCGTCGGACAATTTCACTTCTCTGGTCCAGGCTAGCGTTTTGTCGGCATTATATTTCCTGACAAAGACTTCATTGCCTTCGTAGGTTGTGCCGGACAAGCTGCCGTCAGTGCTGCCGTAAACATAGGTCGCACCAGTATAGTCATGCGCCACACCACCGACAATTTCATTGCCCTTTGTGCCAAATTGTTTGGAATTGGTTAGGGTAGCAGTGGTTGAAATCGCGCTTGCATATTTGAACTGCGCCGTATTGGTCAGCGACAGCGTTTTGTTACTGTTGCACATCTGTGTGCCGGTTTGGGCCCCAGCACCCCCTACGGCATCGGGCAGGACATCGCAGGGAAAGATAAAGGCAATCAGATCGGCACTTCCGGTCGCTGTGTGGAATAGATAATAGCCATCTGTCACGCAACCATCGGCAGTTGTGCATCGCACCAGGCCGTAATCGGCTGAAGCGCCCTTTAGCTGGATCAAGCCATTGGTATAGTCGAACGTGGTTATGACAGCGTAATCATTATCAACACCATCGCTGCCTTTTGCGAAAAACGGGCTCGAAATACCAGCCATCCCCAAAATGATGCGATCACCGCGCTGCCCGCTGTAGCTGGAATCGATATCGACATTGAGGTTGGTGGTGACCAGCTTGATGGTATCGGCACCCGGAACCGTTCTTGACGGATCAACGGGCATGAACGTGTCATAACCATTTGTCTCGCCATCAATATAATCCGTGTCGAATATGGTGTATTCCAGGTCGTTAAATGGCAGGCCGGATGAAAAGGTCGGCGTTTTTCCGGTCAGCCTTCCAAGTGCGGCAGAGTTAATCGGCATGGCGGGAAAGGCCTTCGCCGCATTTTTCAGATCGGTGGCGGTAAGCGCCGCCGCAGCTACCGCAGTCTCAGCTTTGGCAGTTTGCTCGGCAACAGTCACCAAGCTGGACTGGCTGCTTGTATCCGCGCCGCAACCGGAAACCAGCCCGGCGCACATTAAAGGCAACAGCGCTTTTCGCCATGCCTGCGTAAATGACTTCATCATCGTGAGTCCCCCCTCTGTTAACTCTCCATCATCCATCAATGTCCGCCAGATCACGGCTACCAGCCACGTGGGAGCCGCGTCGGACGAACGACAGATTGCCCGATGCCTAATCGCCGCCGGTCGTGACTTTGATTAATCCTTAACCGAACACGCAATCAGGCATATTAAAAATGAGAGATCTCTCATTCGATAATGATATTTGATTCCCGAGTCAATACTGCCCGTTTCCGATGAGGTCGCTGCCAGCGCGGTTCTAGGATTGCATGCCGCGGAGCCCGATAACAGCAAATGCAACTAGCTGAATTTATGATGAAATATGGTGCGAGTTAGGGTCTCAGTTTACTAAACACACCAAATCCAAATCGGCGTCGCGGAGGGGGTGGGACATCAGCCTGCGGCGAAAGGCCTGGCAGCAAACGCCGCAACCTTTTGAACTTTAATCATGCTCCCGATCCCCAGCGCCCATATACAATTCCCGCCCGGTCTCATCATAGACTTTGCTCATCTGGGCCATGCCCTTTTCGGCCCAGTCCTCTGCGGTCTCTGCATCTCTGCGTGAACTAACCCCTTCGAGACGGGCCTTCCCCCGGATCAAGTCCGGGGTCTGTCCCTCCTCAGGGCGAACGGTGTCTGGATTGGGGGAAAATTCCGGGGACGCAATACCAATTAAGCCGTCCGGCCCACGCTCTCTGCCAGCACATTCGCCACATAGGTATTAAGCGACACGCCCTCACGCGCTGCCACAATTTTGAGCTTTTCATGCAAGCTAAGCGGCACGCGTTGGCGCCATTGGCCAAGCACAGTGGGGCCGGGGACTTTGCAGCCCAGTTCTTTTGCCGCCGCATGCCATTCGGTAATCGCGGCCTCGGCATCGGCCAGCGCGGCCTCCCGCGTGTCACCGTCGCCCATGCAACCGGGCAAGGCGGGCACTGTCGCCAGCCAGCCGCCACCGTCCGCTTCAGACAGCGGCTCCACCATGATCGCATATGCACTCTTAAGAGCCATCGGCGCTTCCCTTACAATTCCGGGGACACCATATTAAATTCGGCGGGGGCACAATCTCTAATTAGTATTGTGTCCCCGGAATTGCAGCCATCATAGCGCGGGCGACGGCGGACCGAGACCCAACGGTAATCCTCTGGATTTTAGGTTTCCGGCGTGTCCGGGTTGAACGCGGGCGCGACTTCATGGGTGTTTTCGGTAAGGGCGGCGGGGGCGTGGTCGTTTGTCATACGGCAACAAATAACCTATTTGGTTCATATTATCAAGTTTGTTTTTGTTTTGTTCCGTATACTATACGCCTTCCCTGTCCTTGTAGGAGACGGGCAAGGTAGAGTTTAGTGTATTTAGTATGCTGGCACCCGTAATTCCAAAATTGGCCTGGCTGCCCCTAAACTATATTGTTCATTGCTTCCGAAACCCTACCAGGATTTACGTTGAATTTCTGGGCGATGTCGCGCTGGTGCATTTTGGGATGCTTACGTGCGAAAATTCTAATTTCTTCTGCAAGCTCTGGCGTCAAATGAGCGCTATGCGGCATGGCCCGACGAACCGGCGAATTACGGTACATTTCATCCACAAGGTCATGCAATTCCTCGATGCCTGATTCATCGGCTATTTCGCGAATCCGATCCCGTATCGCTGGAATTCCTCGCTTATTCTTTGCCATTTTCAGCTATCTTCCGGTTTGAGAGCGGCATCCTTCGTCTTACGTTTGCGCTTTTTTCCATCAGACTTCGGCGAAATATCCGGAATGAAACAATATTCTGCTTCAATTCCCATCCTCTTTAGCTCTTTCATGCAACGCATCAGGCTAATACGAGAAAACAATGGCAAATTGTCAGATTTACCGTTTTTATCTTTGTGAGTTACTATCCCAAAAGATACACGAAACTTATTTTTTTTAAGAGGAGCAGTTAAGATTTCTTTCTCATCATCCTCCAAGCCAGCGCCCACCAAGACTTTCATCTTTTCCAGAGCAGCATCGTCAGAACGCATAAGATTGACCGAGTTAGTCCCCTGATTGAATAGATGGCTAAGTTGAGCAGAAAGTGTTGAAATCTTTATGCAATGCAGAACAGCTCTATCATCAATAACTTCATAAACGTCGCAAGGTTCAACTTGCTTTTGGCCTGTGAGAGAAATGTTCTTTTTATCTAAGCAAACACGCCCTTCCTTGGCGGCAGCCGCTGCTTTGTTATAAGCCCCCTCATCTGCATGAGCGAAATCAGGAAGTGTTGTGTCTTTGCAAAGTGGGTCCAAGTAGGATTTGAGCCGCGCAACATAACTCGGGTCGATGAGATACCAATTGCCCTCGCAAAGATGATAGCTTTCGGCTCCATCGTGACGGGTAGTATCAAAAACCAAACTTTTATAAATCGAATGTTTATCACGAACGATGCTCCCATCGTCATTTGTGAGCAGCAGTTGGTGGCGCTTCAAAACATCCAAATTGACCGTAGCAAGTTCAATACCAGCTTCGTCTAGATATTCGTAGTAGCGATCTATGAAGATGTCGTCGTAAACCCTACCATTACGTGCGCCTGCGAAGGTGCCCCACAGCCCATCGCCGAAATCCAGGATATCCGGCACAGACAAGGCAAGCGAATCGTCTTTGGTTTTAAATGCTGAAATCAATCTTTCATTAAGATCATCAATGACACTTGGATCACGAACTGGCGATATATTCTGAATATCAGGAAATGCAGTTTTATAAGTTTCATCTTGGTACAAGACGAATATATTCGTGCATAACTCGATCAAGCCTGTCGCATCGACAACGCTAGATATCCTGATGTTGCTGGATCCCGTTGCGTTCTTAAAAAGGTCTTTGTGTTCATCTTTCACCTTGCCGGTAAGGCTTTTGAGGATGGTGCTATCGCCATCCACATCAAAGAAAGTTAGGTCACCTGCTGTCGGAAGTTGGGTTCTTTGTCGCTTCGCCCCGCTCGGCTCTAGAATATCCGTGCTGCGGAGTTTTGAGGGGTCTACGCAGTTTAGCGTTACGCGAAGCCCAAAATCGTACTCGTAACTTTCATCTTTTAAGTTATGGGCAACGTGGCCAAAAGATAGCGCGAACCAGCGATCAGCAGCTGGAAGAAAAATTAAAGCACCTTTCGAAACCTGCGTAAGCGCCTTGCTGATACCGAAGTATGCTGCCCACCAAACGGGATTAGGCGTGTTATCCAGGATATATAAAATAGACCCTTCGGGAAGGTCCGACGCATCTACACCAGCTTCAAGCTTTGTATCTTCTTTAAGAGCATTCGTCTGGTTGAATTCTTCTTTCAACAAATAAATTGAAAATGAGCGTGCCTTAGCCAAATTTCATCCCCCAAGATAAGACCACCCTTTTCTCATCTTGATTGAATAAATACTCAAATTCTCGCAGAGTCAATATTCATCTGAGCTGCACTATGATTCAATCATGCTCCCGACCCGGTAATTACGGTAACAGGTGCAATAACCCCCAAACTAAGCAACCTTCGCCGCAGGCGCGCCCCGCAGCAGACCTTCGGTGCTCAAATCCTCATCCACATCAGGCCAGTGAATGCCATAGCCGCCACCGCATTTTTCCCAATGGGTGCGATGCTCGGGCGTGGCATTCAAAAGGCGGGGGTACCATGCCAGCGGGGCAGAGATTGTGCGGCCGTCCATCAGGTCAACGATCAGGCTATGCTCGTCAAACCGCACATCGAGAACGCGCTCATCAGTGATCTTAGCCGAAATATTCATGCCACTTCTCCAGAAACACCGCCTGATGCTCCAAAACCATCGTCAATATGCCACCAATTTCATGCGCACGAAAGCCCCGGCTTTTTGCTACCTCCACTGGCTCCAGCCAGACCTTGATCGTCGCCTCGCCCTTGTCGACATGGACATGCGGCGGCTCACCCGGCTCGTGGCTGTAAAAGTAGAATCGAAAGCCGTTCAATCGCAGGAGTGTTGGCATTTATTCACTTCCCCTCAATCATGCTCCCGATCACCAGCGCCCATATACAACTCCCGCCCGGTCTCGTCATAGAGTTTGCTCATGTCGGCCATACCCTTTTCAGCCCATTCCTCTGCGGTCTTTGCGTCTCTGCGTGAACCATCTGCACCGTCAGGCCCACCCCCGGCCCCTCCCGCCTGCGGGAGGGGAGAGGAAGCGATAAACCCGGCGCTGTCCTGATTCTGCAACCGCGCAAATTCGCGCACTTCCTGGCTGATCTTCATCGAGCAGAATTTCGGCCCGCACATGCTGCAGAAATGGGCTGACTTCGCGCCCTCCGCCGGGAGCGTCTGGTCGTGATATTGCTCCGCCGTGTCGGGGTCGAGCGAGAGGTTGAACTGGTCGCGCCAGCGGAATTCGAAGCGCGCCTTCGATAGCGCATCGTCGCGCACCTTGGCCGCCGGGTGGCCCTTTGCCAGATCGGCTGCGTGCGCGGCCAGCTTATAAGTCACCACGCCCACCTTCACATCGTCGCGATCCGGAAGCCCCAGATGCTCCTTGGGCGTGACGTAGCAGAGCATCGCCGTGCCGTACCAGCCGATCATCGCCGCCCCGATGCCGCTGGTGATATGGTCGTAACCCGGCGCGATGTCGGTGGTGAGGGGCCCCAATGTGTAGAAGGGCGCTTCGCCGCACACCTCCAGCTGCTTGGTCATATTCTCCTTGATCTTGTGCATCGGCACATGGCCGGGGCCTTCGATCATCACCTGCACATCCTCTTTCCACGCGCGGTGGGTGAGTT